>QCPB01000040.1 GCA_003209795.1 Prochlorococcus sp. AG-436-C05 | reverse complement strand
CCAATGACAGAAAGGCACATTGCTAATGCTGCCAATCTATTAGCTGCCCTTGCTGACTTTACTTTTGAGAGACCTTTTATACCAAGAGCTAGCAGAAGAACAGCCAGAAGATCAATTACAATTTGAACATTCATACTAAAAACTTACTTTTTTTTTGAGGGTTTACGGCTAAACATTGCGAGCATTCTGTCAGTTACTAAAAACCCTCCAACAACATTGAAGAGAGCAAATCCAAGAGAAACTGAGCCAATAACTAAAAGAGGAACTTTGCCTTCTGAATTAACTATTAAAGTTAATGCTGCAAGCATCGTAATTCCTGAAATTGCATTTGCTCCACTCATTAGAGGTGTATGAAGCGTAGGAGGAACTTTTCCAATTAACTCTAGGCCTAATAAACTACCAAGTAAAAGGACCCAAAGAAGACTTATAAAAGACATAATTTTAAAACCTCAATTTTCAAAAACTTTATTTTGAAGGACAATTCCTTCGTAGCTTAATAAACATCCAGAAATTAGTTCGTCCTCTTTATCTAAGTTAATTACACCATCTTTTATAAAGGGTGTAATCAAAGATATTAAGTTCTTAGCATAAAGTGAACTTGCATCATATGGAACTGATGAGGGTAATTCTCCTGCACCTATAAGCTTTACTCCATTTTTAATAATAGTTTCATTTGATTTTGTTCCTTCGCAATTACCTCCTTGCTTAACAGCTAAATCAATAACTACTGCGCCAGACCTCATTTTTTCAAGCATTTCAGAATCTATTAAAACAGGAGCCTTTTTACCCAATACTTGTGCAGTACAAATAGCAACATCCGCTTCAGATAAATAATTAGTTAAAGTGGCTTTTTGCTTTGCAAGGTATTCAGGAGTAACAGCTTTTGCATAACCACCAGACTCACCTGGTACTTCGTCAACTTCAGGGAGTTCTATAAATCTTGCCCCAAGAGACTCTACCTGTTCTTTAACAGCTGGTCTAATATCAGAAACAAAAACTATTGCGCCAAGCCTTTTTGCTGTTGCAACTGCCTGTAATCCTGCAACACCGCCACCAAGAACAACGACTTTAGAAGGTTGTACCGTACCTGCAGCAGTCATTAGCATGGGGAAATATCTATCTAATTCACTTGCCGCTAAAAGAACTGCTTTATATCCTGCAATATTTGCTTGAGATGAGAGAACATCTGAAGATTGAGCTCTACTAATTCTGGGAAGCAACTCTAATGATAAAGTTGAAATCTTATTGCTATTTATAACCTTAAGAAGATCCTTATTACCATAAGGGTTTAAAAGACCAAGAAGAATAGCACCTTTCTTTAAGGTAATTAAATTATCGTCAGAGGGAATTTGCACACAAAAAACGATATCTGCTTCACCCCAAATATTTATATCTCTTTCACTGACTATTACACATCCAGATTCTTTATAGTTTAAGTCACTAAATCCTGATAATTGGCCAGCTTTAGTTTCAACATAAACTTCACATCCAAGACTTTTTAATTTTTTTACGGCTTCAGGGGTAGCTGAGACTCTCCTTTCTCCCGAGTGTTTCTCAATAGGAATAAGTATCTTTGTCAATTTATTTACTTTTTTTAACATACTAAATATAAATTGAAGTAAGTCAAAAGTCTTAGACTTTTGTTAAAAATATATTTTCTTTTTTGAAAATAATAGCTATCTAAAATATATATGCATAAAACAATCTAATGAGCATAAAAGCAATCGAGTGTCCTGATGGAGTATGTCATAGTCATCATGGTGGCCATGCAGTTCCAAGACAAGCTATGCAAAGGAATCTAGAAAAGCATGGTAAAGACTGGTGCGAGAAATTAGCAGAAAGAATTTATGAAATGTCGGTGGATACTTATTCTCAAACAGTAATGCCTAGTCTCCACTCAGCCGGTTGGCAAAGAAGGCATTTAGATTGGGAATTCAAATTAGCAGAAAACGATTCTGAACCTGACGAAGCTCTTGTTGAGGGAATTATCAATGCTACAGAAAGCTTTTTAAGAAGCAGTGAAGTGCATCGATTATTTATTCAGGAATTAGTCCAAGGTACATTTGAAGAGGCAAATGACAAA
>QCPB01000039.1 GCA_003209795.1 Prochlorococcus sp. AG-436-C05 | reverse complement strand
GACGGTCGATCTAATATAGAGTGATAAAACCCTCTTTTTTTATGGAACTAATTGGGAAATATAAGAATTCAGGATTCGAGGCTGTAGCTGATGGTGTTATTTCTTTCTTTGATCGCCGTAAAGACTTACATACTAATGGTATAGCTTTTGGTCAAAACATCTCTTTGAATTCTGATCATTACAAAGTTTCCACTGATATTAGTCTTGTTTCTATAGATCGTTCAGATCCAGAAGCCTTTGCAATCTCTGAAGTTATAATTAGAGGAGTTAATGCTGGACTAAAAAAATATCTAGAAGATCGGCCACTAGTGAAGGAATGTTGCCCAGAACAATCTTTATTTGTTAACCCAATATTTAATTTACAACGTTATGCTCCGGGAGAAGGGTTTAAGAAATGGCATTGCGATTGGACTATTAGTAATGAATCTACAGAACCTGTTCACAGAGTATTAGCTTGGATTCTTTATTGTAATGATGTTACTTCTGGCGGAACTGAATTTCATTGGCAGAATCATCATGAAAAAGCTGAAAGAGGAAAACTTATTATCTTTCCCGCAGGAATTTCTCATATTCATCGCGGGAGAGTCAATAATAATGATTTTAAAACTATCGCAACCGGTTGGATAAATGCAGGTAATCTTGAAACCTATATTTCGCGATTAGCGAACTCCTAAACTTTAAGGAAGCAAAATTTTATGACAGAGTAGGTTGCTTAAATCCCAAATTAAAAGAAAAAACAATTCTATTTTGGGATCACTATTATCAAATAAGAAGGTTTAAATTTTGCTATCTCGATAGTTGATATTCTTCAGCAATTAAATGTTAGAAAACCTTTAAATGCAAAGAATAAAATAGTTGTGGAAATATTGTAGAAAAAGAGAACATATTTAAATTTTGGTAAAAGCAAACAAAGGGTGATTTAAATCGTCAAGTATTTAATTTATTGTTTTTGACTTTTTCTCTTAATTCAGGAAAGCAATTAGCAATATGGATTAACTCATATACCTCTTCACTATCATATTTTTTATTTGGCACTCCACTTCCTACTTCTATTCCTTTATCTTTCATCTTCTTTAGGATCAACTCTTGCCTTTGCTTGCTATTCATTGACTTAAATCTCTTTTTTCTTTCTTCCTTGTTCACGAGATTATTATCTAGTAGTCTTATATACAATAGAGGTTTCTTCAAAAAAATAGGATTGAATTAAAAGCAAGTAAAATAATGCCTAAAAATCCCTTTCAACTTGGATGGAATAAAGGTTGGTCTTTTCTCTTTTTTCTTGAGGGAGGAACTCCTAGAATTGAAGCGAGTGGATTTGGCATTACGATGACAACGAATATTAAGAAAGGAGAATCACCTTCACAAACAGCAGATAGATTAGTTTATAAAGAGCAACGAAATAGAAAATCACTCTACTATTCTTGGCTTAAATCAATAAGGTAAATAAATGCAACGCTTACTACTTGCACTTCAATAGATGATTCGATTGACTGTTGATCTATCTTAGAGAAAGATTAGGAGATGGATGCGGATTCGTACAAGAATTGGACGGCAGTCTCCTTCTAATTACCTCTTTGAATCTCTTAATCACTTATATTTCTACAGACATTTATGAGATCGAATATATAGGTATATCCAAGCTCGATTAACCCCATACCACCCATCACTTTAATAGGAACTTTGATGGAAAATAAATTTATAACCAAAAAAGTTTGAATAACAACCATTACAAGCTTAAAAAATCACTGAGATCCCTCGATATAACTGATATTTCCTACTGGCTAATTAAAAGTGAGCCTTCAGTCATTGCAAGGTTTTTTAAAAAACCAAATAAGTTTCATTCACGATTCATTCACAATTTTTACAGCTAAATTTGATTGAAAAGATTTGAGAATAATGGCAATAATTAAACGTTGCCAATATCACCGCATTGTTATTTTCTAGTTCTAAAAAACTTTTAAATTAATTTGGAGGATATAATTATGAAGATGAAAGAATTTCTATGAGAATTAAATTACTAAAGAATTATTTAATACATTTGATTATATTCCCTACTTTAATATTTTCAGGTGGTTGTTCCAGTATTGTTGGATTAATTGAAGAAAAAGTAGCTCGAAAATGCGATTCAAATGTGAGATCGGATAATTGGCATAATTGCAAAGGATATAAGTCATTTTCAAGTGGAGATAAATATCAAGGGTATTTTATGAATGGCAAACGAAGTGGCTTAGGGACTTACAAATGGCCAAATGGGGATGAATATAAAGGGAAATGGTCTAATGGCAAACAAAATGGCGAAGGGACTTACAAATGGCCAAATGGAAATGTATATAAAGGAGAATGGTCTAATGGTAAACGAAATGGCGAAGGGACTTTGACTTGGTCAAATGGGGATATATATAAGGGAGCATGGGTTAATAG
>QCPB01000038.1 GCA_003209795.1 Prochlorococcus sp. AG-436-C05 | reverse complement strand
TGAACTCTGTGACAGTCCATATAGAAGTGCAAGATTTATAAGTTGTATGGTTTTGTGTGATCCCTCAGGAAACTTAATTAAGGAGACAACTGGAATATGTTGGGGAGAAATTCTAAAGAATCCAAAATACCCAAATGGGGAATTCGAATCTATTTTCTGGGTTAAAGAAGCTAACTGTGTTTACGGAGAACTTTCTCAATCACAACTAAGTAAATTAGGGAGTAGAGGTAAAGCAGCAAAAATTATGTCCCCTTTTTTAAAAAAAGAAATTGGCTTAATTTAAAAACCATCAATAATTTGAAATTTCTTCAATTGCTCTTATTGCAGCAGCAGCAGCTTCCTCAACATCTCCTTCTTTACCAGCAAGGGTTAATCTACCAAAGGCTCCAACGGCCTTAACATCAACAACAGTTATATTGGACGATTTTTCAGCTTCATTTGCTGCTTTTAAAACATAGCCAGCTGGTTCCGTTTCTAATATGAACATACTCATTCCAGATTGAATCATTGATCCACTTCTATTTTGTCTATTTATTAAAACCGCATGGTCAGGAGTGATAGCACGAATAACTTCTGTCCAACTTGTTGTAGGTTTGGTTCTCTTTCTAACCTCACTTCCAATAGCATCTAGAACAACATCTCCAGAATGTAAGACAGTACTTTGATCCTTATGATAAAGAGCCAGAGAACCAAATGCTCTCTCAACAATCATCTGACCAAGACGCACATTACTTGCTTTTAAGGCAATATCAGTAACTCTATGAACAGCCATTCCAGGTGATACTTCCATCCAAAGACAAGAATCTCCCGGTATAGGTAAAAAACCTCTACTAACCGTTCCCATATATGCTGCTAATTGAGGTTGTAGAGAATCTAAAAAAACATATGTTCTTAACTCAATTTGTTCAACTTGACTTGCTTGCCTTGATACTAGAGATTTTTC
Source organism: Prochlorococcus sp. AG-436-C05 (assembly GCA_003209795.1). Lineage (GTDB taxonomy): Bacteria > Cyanobacteriota > Cyanobacteriia > PCC-6307 > Cyanobiaceae > Prochlorococcus_A. Next base: position 1,522 of record QCPB01000038.1, on the reverse strand, counting down.
TGAATCAGTTGTAATAAAACAGCTAGCTCCACTGGCCTGAGATTGAACCTCAGATCCTGTTACTAGAGAACTCCCTTTTTTTCGTTCTCCTCTGTTAAAGCTAGAAGTTGGTTCCATTCAGGAGACTATAACGGATAACGGTTCTTTTTTTTGTATTAAATTTACTTGCATGCTTTCCACAAAACGATAACTTCAAGTAAGAGGTATGCAACTTTATGGGAACTTCTCAACAAAAAGAATCAAATAATTCAGGGAGCAAAAAGGAATTAAGTCCTGATCAAACTCTTGGATTAGTTAGCTTAAGTTTAATGCAAAAACTATATCAGAAAGACTCATCCTTTAGTTGGTTAGAAGAGGAAAAATCAGAGAAGGTAAATCTTAAAAATCTTAGAGATAGGTTGGAGTTAACTCAATTAGCAATAAATACTGGAGCCCCTTTAACAACTTCAGAGGTGACTGCTTTAATTGGAGCAAAGCCCGGAAAATCGAAACTGGAGAGAGCAGGATTATTAGCTACAAAAATAGCTAGAAATTTATGGAAGATATCAAAAACAAGTCAAGGAAACTCCTTCTACAGAAATTAAAACACCCCTAAAAAATCTATTTAATAATTCTCATTTAAGTTTTTAAACATTCATATAAGTTTTTTAAATGTGTGCATTTTGTAAGAGAACTTATTAATTACTTTCTTAAATTAAAAAGTTTATGCAAGCTTTAAATATAAGCTCTTGATATCATTAATGAGTACAGTCAAATTTAATAAAGAAACAGGGCCGAGAGAAGTTTTCTGCGGTCTTACTTCAATAGTATGGCTACACAGAAGGATGCCAGATGCATTTTTTCTGGTAGTAGGTTCAAGGACCTGCGCTCATTTGATTCAAAGTGCCGCTGGAGTCATGATTTTTGCTGAGCCCAGATTTGGGACAGCTATTCTTGAAGAAAAAGATCTAGCAGGTCTTGCCGATGCTCACGAAGAGCTAGATCGAGTCGTAAACGATCTTATTGCAAGAAGACCTGAAATAAAAACCCTTTTCCTAGTTGGTTCTTGCCCTAGCGAAGTTATTAAGCTTGACCTCGCAACTGTTGCAGAAAAATTAAATACCAGATTTTTAGGCCAAGTGAGGTTCGTAAACTATTCAGGCAGCGGGATCGAAACAACCTTTACCCAAGGCGAAGATGGGGCATTAAAAGCACTTGTACCTTTAATGGAATCTACAGATGATGAGAAATTATTATTAGTAGGGACACTAGCTAATAATGTAGAAGATAGATTTAAAAAGATATTCAATAATATCGGGATAAATAATGTTGAAAGTTTTCCTCCAAGGCAATCAACCGAATTGCCAAAGATTGGAAAGAATACAAAGATTTTATTAACTCAACCATACTTAAGTGATACAGTCAGAGACCTTGAGCATCGTGGTTGTGAGATAGTTTATGCTCCATTTCCACTAGGTGTAGAGGGAAGCACAAAATGGTTTTTAGCTGCAGCTGATGCCTTTAAAATTCCCGAACTAAAAGT
>QCPB01000037.1 GCA_003209795.1 Prochlorococcus sp. AG-436-C05 | reverse complement strand
GACTTGACTTCAATGGAGGTTAGAGGTTTGCACCTTTTATCCGGTCTTCCTAGGTCAATCACCCTGACATCAGGGGAGATCAGGGAGGCTATGGCTGATCCACTTAGTAAAATTGTTGAAGCTGTAAAAAGAACATTAGAACGTACTCCTCCAGAATTGGCTGCAGATATTGTTGATAGGGGAATTATGCTTGCTGGAGGAGGAGCTCTTGTAAGGGGTATTAATGATTTACTTAGTAGTGAGACTGGTATCTTTACTCACATAGCAGAAGATCCTTTGCTTTGCGTAGTTAATGGCTGTGGTGAAATATTAGATGATTTTAGAAAGCTTAAACGAGTTCTTGATACTCCTGATTATGTAAGGACCGTGATTAGAGATTAATTTAATGATAAATATCCGACGAATTTATAATGGTCGTTGGCGGCACAAAAAGAAAAAAGCAATATTTTTGATATTTTTATTGTTTTTGGTATTCGTAAGATTTTCAAAAGGATCATTTTATAAAGATTTTTATTATTATATTTCCAAGCCTTTTTGGCCAGGTCAATTTCAAAGAGAAGTTATTAGTACAAGTCTTGATCAAGAATTGTTAATCAAAAGTAAACAGCTAGAAAATGATAATAAGAGATTGCGTGAACTTTTATCTCTTCACAGATTATCTGACTCTCAAACGATTTCAGCTGCAGTTATTTCCAGAAAAAATGGGAGTTGGTGGAGACAAATTATTTTAAATAAAGGTTCTAAACATGGAGTCGAAGTTGGAAGCCCTGTTATTGGCCCAGGAGGTTTATTAGGAAGAGTAAAGAATACTTCTTTCTTGACTTCATCTGTAATATTGTTAACCTCTCCCGAGAGCAAAGTGGGTGTTTGGATTGACAGAGTTCAGAAGCACGGACTCATGGTAGGTACAGCAAATGATTATCCCAAATTAATTTTTTATACAAAAGATGTTGATATCAAAGTAGGTGATTTTGTCTCATCTTCACCAGCAAGTACTTTATTACCACCCAATATACCTGTTGGCATTATTAAATCAGTTGATGCCAACTCAAATGCAAACAAAACAGTAAATGTTTTACTTTTAGGAAAACCTCAGGCAATAGATTGGGTGCAAATCTTAAAAATGAAAATTTAAATGGATCAATTTTTAAAGAAAAATTTATCTATAATTTCATTCATATTTATTCCAATTCTTTTTTTGTGGCATCCTAATTGGCTTGGAATTATGGGGATCCAACCTTATTGGCCCTTATTTTGGTTATTACCTTGGTCTATGATTTATGGATCCATCAATGGTTTAATAGTTGGCTTCTGTTTAGGAATTATTTTGGATTCAATATCTATAGGAGGTGGTTTTACTCAAATTCCTGGTTTAATGTTATGTGGTATTTGGTTCGGTAGATTTAGCAAATCTGATAATGTTTTTCTGTTACATTTTAGATATGGTTTAATTTGTGCGATAGGCAGTTTTTTGTGTGGCTCATTTTATTTTTTTCAGTTTTTGATTCAAGATTTCCCTTATAATAAATTTTTCTTGTTTTTCCCTAGTGTTAAAAATGTTTTGGCTCAAGTATTTTTAACTGGTCTTTTGGCTCCTTTTTTGTGCTCACAACTTTTTGGACTTTTTAAGAGATCCAAATAGAAAATGTTTTAATTATGCTCTATATAGAAATCAATATTTCTATATAGATAAAGATTAACTGCTAAATAATAAAATAATTTTGTAAATCTTCGGAATATCACTTAGAGGGTTCGTAATGTTATATTTTTAATTGTTAGAATAAATATTCAATGCAATGTATTTTGCTTTGAAATTTTTGAAGATCTTTTTTATCTATGTCAAAAGCAAGCATTTTAGTTGTTGATGATGAGCCAGCAGTATTGAAAGTATTAGTTACAAGACTTCAACTGGCAGGATATCAAGTTTTTTCAGCTACTAATGGTGAAGAGGCTCTTGAAGCTTTTCATAGAGATTCTCCAGATTTGATAGTTCTTGATGTAATGCTTCCAAAAATGGATGGATTTGCAGTCTGCAGAAGAATTAGAGCTGAATCAGTGGTACCAATCATATTTTTAACTGCGCTAGAGGCTATTTCAGAGAGAGTGGCAGGATTGGATTTGGGGGCTGACGATTATTTATCAAAACCTTTTAGTCCAAAAGAGTTAGAGGCAAGAATAGCTACGATCCTAAGAAGAATGGGTCCTACTATTTCAGTTACTGAAACTAAAGAAGTCCCATCTGGTAAAGGTGTTATGAAGTTCGGAAGTTTAGTCGTTGATACAAATAGAAGGCAAGTCTCTAGGTCTGGGGAAAGAATTAGCTTGACTTATACTGAATTTAGCTTGCTAGAACTCTTATTCGATGAGCCTGGTAAAGTTGTTCCAAGAGCTGAAATATTAGAGCAATTATGGGGTTATCCTCCTCGTAGAGCGGCAGACTTGAGAGTTGTAGATGTTTATGTCGCAAGGCTTAGAGGTAAATTGGAACCAGATCCAAGAAATCCTGAATTAATATTAACTGTACGAGGTATAGGTTATGCCTCGCAAAGAGTTGGAGAAACGGCAACATCTTTGGCAAGTTGAACCTTATTCTGATACTTTAATTAAATAAAGTATAAATTTTGAAGTAAATTTTGTCTGAAATCAGGGAAGCTCGCCTATTAAAAGCTAATTCTCTCGTCAAAAGAGGATTTGAGTCTTACGCAGAAAATTTTAAAATATCGCATTGCTCACAATTTCTTATTCAACATTTTAACTATCTAGACAATGGTCAGGAAGAAGATTTTAATGTTTCCATAGCTGGGAGGGTTTTATCAAAAAGAGTGATGGGAAAAATTGCTTTTTTTACTATTAATGATCAAGAAGGGCAGATTCAGCTTTATTTAGATCAAAAAATTATTAATTACAATAAAGAAAGTCAAAAAGTCCTTACTTTTGAAGATCTCAAAGAAATTGTAGATATAGGTGATTGGATAGGAGTTGTTGGAACAATTAAAAAAACTAATAAAGGTGAGCTATCAATCAAAGTAGAAAAATGGGAAATGTTATCAAAATCATTACATCCTTTGCCAGATAAATGGCATGGATTGACAGATATTGAAAAACGGTATCGTCAACGCTATATAGATTTAATAGTCAATCCTCAATCTAAAAATGTATTTAAAACAAGAGCAAAATGTATAAGTTTTATAAGAAGATGGTTAGATGAAAGAAGTTTTTTAGAGATAGAGACTCCAATACTTCAATCAGAA
>QCPB01000036.1 GCA_003209795.1 Prochlorococcus sp. AG-436-C05 | reverse complement strand
CCACAAAAAGAAAAACTTACATTTAAAATTAGCCCAAATAAATTTTCATAATTGGACAATAGCTTTAGCTTATAAAGAAAATAATTCACTAAATCCTAAGATTATTTGTTGTTCGAAAAATTTTTAACTTTCTTTTCTTTTACGTAATTCTTCAAATTTGCTTTTCTCCCATCCGTCGTGACTGGGTTCCCAAAATTTGAAACCTGTTAATCCGTTTGGGAGATATTCTTGTTCTAGGCTATGACCTTGATAGTTATGAGGATTCTTATAATTATTAGAATTATTTTTCAAATGACTTGGAACTGTAGAAATATTTATAGACTTAATTTTTTCTATTGCTTTAAAAATGGACTTAGTACTATTACTCTTTAGAGCAAGAGCTAGATATAAAGAAGCTTGTGAAAGAAAAAACAAACCTTCCGGAAAACCGACCCGATCAAAAGCATCACAGCAAGATTGGACAACAACAATAGCATTGGGATCTGCAATCCCAATATCTTCACTTGCAGAAATTAAAAGTCTTCTAAAAATAAAATTAGGATCTTCACCAGCCTCTACCATATTTGCAAGCCAATATAAAGTGGCATCTGGATCAGAACCTCTAATAGATTTTATAAATGCACTTATAACATCATAATGATTTTGTCCTTTTTTATCGTAAACAATATTTTTCTTTTGAATTGAATCTTCAGCTATAGATAGATTAATAATAATCTCATTAGCTTCATTCTCTTTAGTTATTCCTATGCTCAACTCTAAAGCGTTAATCAAGGTTCTAGCATCACCACCAGCGAATTTAATTAAATGAGTGATTGCATCTTCGGTGATACGAATCTTTTTAGAATCTCTAAGATTTGCATAATGAATTATTACTTTTTTAATTATTTTCTTCAAATCCTTTTCTTCAAGAGGAAGTAACGTAAAAACACGAGATCTACTAATAAGAGCTTTATTAACTGCAAAAAAAGGATTTTCAGTTGTAGCACCAATAAAAGTGATAGTTCCATTCTCTATTGAAGGTAATAAAGCATCTTGCTGAACTGCAGTAAATCTATGTACCTCATCAATAAACAAAATTGTTTTCCTATTTGTGCTGATTAATCTTTCCTTTGCATTTGTAATTTCAGTTCTTAATTCTTTAATACTAGACAATACTGCGTTTAATCTTATTAGCTTAGAGCGCGTATAAGCAGAAATAATTTCAATCAATGTAGTTTTACCCACACCCGGAGGTCCCGAAAAAATGAAATTGCCTACCTTGTCATATAAGATGGCATTTCTCAATAACGAATTATTTTTTAATAGTGATTCTTGACCAAAAAAATCCTCCAAATTCTTTGGTCTTAATTTATCTGCCAAAGGAGATGTACTTTCTATTTGATAATTATCTGTAAAAAGATTTTCTGACTGCATAAAATTTAAATCAATCAACAATCATTCCTATCTCAATTAGGTAATTACTGTAGGAGTTTCCATTTGAGTTAGTTTAGAGATATTTAATAAATCATCAAGATCATCTATTAGGGGCTTTAAGGCTATTTGAGGATTTAATGAGAGATTTTGTTGCGGATTTATAAATTTCTCAAAGTAGAGTCTTAATGTTGCGCCCTTAGTTCCAGTTCCTGAAAGGCGGACAATTACTCTAGAGTTATCTTCAAGAATAACTCTTAAACCTTGATTTTCGCTAATAGAGTGATCCACAGGATCTAAATATGAAAAATTATCTGCATCTTTAACTGAATTACCAGCAAAATTAGTTCCTATCAGATTTGGCAACATAGAAGATAACTTATCAAAGATTTGATTAGCGATATTAGATGGAATTGCCTCATAATCATGTCTTGAATAATAATTTCTACCAAATTGTCTCCAATGATTTTTAATTAAATCACTTACTGAACAATTTTTTTCAGCTAATATTTGTAACCAATATAAAACTGCCCATAATCCATCTTTCTCCCTTACATGATTACTTCCTGTACCAAAACTTTCCTCTCCACATAGAGTAATTAAATTCGAATCTAGTAGATTTCCAAAAAATTTCCAACCAGTTGGTGTCTCGAAACATGGAATATTTAGTGCCCTCGCAACAATATCAACTGCAGAACTTGTAGGCATGGATCTTGCAACACCTGATATACCTTCTTTATAACCAGGGACACATGTTGTATTAGCAGTAATAACAGCAAGACTATCGCTAGGATTTACAAAACATCCACTTCCCAGAATCATATTTCTATCGCCATCGCCATCACAGGCTGCGCCAAAACTATAAGACTTTTTATTTAATAATAAATCAGCCAAATGCGCTGCATAAGTAAGATTTGGATCAGGATGTAACCCACCAAAATCTTTTAATGGATTACCATTCATAACACAATCATTTGCGAGACCCATTTTTTCAACAAAAATATTTTTTGCATATGGGCCAGTCACAGCATTCATTGCATCAAAAATTAATGAGAAATCTTTTTTCAGAAAATCACTTATCTGATCGAAATCAAATATTCTTTCCATTAAAGTCGAATAATCTTTTAATCCATCAATAATTTCTAAAGTAGTTTCTCCATAATAAAATGATCCATATTGACTGAAATCAGGTAATTTGATTTTGCTTATTTTGTAATTAGTAAGTGATTGTGTAGATTTGAATATCTGATTAGTAAGTATTTCAGGAGCTGGACCACCATTAGCAATATTTAATTTAACTCCAAAGTCACCATCAATCCCTCCAGGATTATGACTTGCAGAAAGAATAATACCTCCAATAGCATTTTCTTTTCTAATCAAATTAGAAGTCGCAGGTGTAGATAATAAACCATCTTTTGGCACGATAACTTTTCCAACTTTATGTGCTACACAAATTTGAACGATTTTTTCTATTGCTTCGATATTTCCATATCTACCATCTCCTCCAACTACCAAAGTAGATCCTTTTATATTATCTAGTGATAGTAATATTGCCTCGATAAATACTTCCAAATAATGTTGTTCCTGGAACTTTAATGTACTTTTTCTTAAACCAGAAGTTCCTGGCTTTTGATCTAAAAAAGGAGAATTAATATTTATAACGTTAACTTCAGTCATAATTTTAAGAACTTTAAAAAATCTAACTAAATTAATGTGGCATTTCGGAAGTTCTTAACATAGCGATAAACCAAATCGAAGAAATCAATAATGCACTTAAAATTCCGTAAGTAATGCCAACCTTTGAGATCGTTAAAGGAACTAACAAAGGAAAAGTTAGCGCTCCAAATAAAGGTGTAAAAGCAACGATTTTTTTTAGCATTAATTTATTTTATTAAAACCATTC
>QCPB01000035.1 GCA_003209795.1 Prochlorococcus sp. AG-436-C05 | reverse complement strand
CACTCTTTGCTGCAAAATATATTCCCTCTCCAGAACTCTTGGTAACATAACCAGCAGCATCTCCTACTAAAGCCATTCTTCCAACAACTCTTCTAGGTCTTGGGTGCTCAGGAATGGGATGAGCCTCCACTTTGATAACCTCACCATTTACAAGCCTTTTTTTTGCTCTATTCCTTACACCTTCCTGAAGACCCTTTATTAATGTTTGATTCTTTTGCATTGTCCCTGTTCCTACTGCAACATGATCATATTTAGGAAATACCCACCCATAAAAGTCAGGAGAAACATCTGTTCCTACATACATTTCAGCTAGGTCTTCATAGTAACTCATTTCTTTTTTTGGTAATTTAATTCTTTCCTGAAATGCTATAGCTACTTTGTAATCCCCTGCATCCATAGCTTTGGCAACTCTGCTATTGGCTCCATCTGCCCCAATCAAAAGATCCACTGTAATTTCTTTCAGTTCTGCTTTCTTTTCTCCAGACGAATAATCAGAATATGTGAGTTTGTAGGGCCCTTGGTTATTATTTCCTGTGTCAATTGAAGTAACTAATCCATTTATTAATTTAGCTCCAAGATCAGCAGCCCTGTTTCTCATGAAGGCATCCATGACTTCTCTTCTGCACATTCCTATAAATTCATTATCACTTTTTCCGTAAACCTTATCTAAACTTATATCTACCTCTCTATTTGAAGGGGAAATCATTCGCATATGTCTTACTTTCCTATCTATAATTGATTCTGGCAAGTCAAATTCTTCTACCATGCAAAGAGGTATTGCCCCACCACAGGGTTTAGCATTATCTAATTTTCTCTCGAAGAGCCAAGTTTCTATTCCAGATTTAGCAAGTATTTCAGCAGCACATGAACCACTCGGACCTCCACCGATAACAGCAACTCTCAACATATTAAAAAAAGATAAAACCGTATATAAAAACTACATCTTTTTTGCTTATAAAAGTGCATTTCTTAAAAAAATAGTTAATATCGAAATATGTTTTTTCAGGAATACTATTAATTTTGGCAAGAAAAGAAGATACAAATCAAATATTTGATATCCCTTTTGCTAAAAGAACATACTTAAAAAATTCCAATTCAAAATTATATATCAAAATATTATTAATCTCAATTTTTCTGTTACTACTTTTTTTATTTGCTGGATTGAGATTGATTCGAGATTCTAAAATAGTCTTTTCAAGCTTTTTGGATAAACAAATTGATATGAAAGACGACCAAAGAATTTTGGGTCATTTACCCTATCCAGAAATATCTAAAGATAAATTGGTTTTTATTGAACCCAATATTGAAGTTCATATTGATATGCGTGAATCACTTCTGAAGATGAGGGAAGACGCTAAAAAGGATGGAATATATTTGGTCTTCTTAAGTGGTTATAGATCAACCAATTTACAAAAAGATATTTTTTATTCATTAAAGTCTATTAGAAATCAAATAGCATCAGAAAGAGCTAGAGTATCTGCTCCTCCAGGATATTCTGAGCACAGTACTGGTTTCGCAATTGATATTGGGGATTATATGCAAAGAGAGACAGACTTTGAAGTTGAATTTGAGAATACTGATGCTTTTAAATGGCTTCAAAGGCATGCAGCTAAGTATCACTTTAAGTTATCCTTCAACAAAAATAATAAACATATTGATTATGAACCCTGGCATTGGAGGTATGAAGGCTCAATAGAAGCTTTGAAAATTTTCGAAAATTCAAATAGAAAATCTAAGTAATTTGAGGGATTAAATAATATATTCATTATTTTCATGTTTTCCAAATTCTTAAAGGAGAATTTCTCAGAATAAGCATTCTTTGAGTTAGCCTTAATATAATTACTAAATTGTTTTTATAGATTTATAAATGTCATCTTCAATAAAAGAAATTAGAAATGTTGCTATCATCGCTCACGTTGATCATGGGAAAACAACTCTTGTGGATGCATTGTTATCTCAATCAGGAATATTTAGGGATAATGAAGTGGTTCCTACATGTGTAATGGATTCCAGTGATCTCGAGAGAGAGAGGGGAATAACAATACTTTCAAAAAATACCGCTGTTAATTACAAAAACACCAGAATTAATATTATAGATACTCCAGGTCATGCTGATTTTGGAGGGGAAGTTGAAAGGGTTTTAGGTATGGTCGATGGATGTTTATTAATAGTTGATGCAAATGAAGGACCAATGCCTCAAACAAGATTTGTTTTAAAAAAAGCATTAGAAAAAGGTCTCAGACCCATAGTCTTCGTAAATAAAATTGATAGACCTAGAGTAATACCAGAAATAGCAATCGATAAAGTTCTTGATTTGTTTTTAGAATTAGGTGCTGATGATGATCAATGCGATTTCCCTTATCTTTTTGGAAGTGGTCTGTCAGGATTCGCAAAAGAAGAAATGGAATTAAATAGTGACAATATGATGCCTCTATTTGAAGCTATTCTGAGGCATGTCCCACCTCCAGTTGGGGACTCGGAAAAGCCACTTCAGTTGCAAATTACAACATTGGATTATTCTGACTTCTTAGGGAGGATTGTAATAGGAAAAATACATAATGGAACTATAAAAAGTGGTCAGCAAGCCAGCTTAATTAAAGAGAATGGAAAAACTATTAAGGGTAAAGTTAGTAAGTTATTAGGATTCGAGGGATTACAAAGAATTGATATAAATGAAGCTCTTGCAGGAGATATTGTTGCCATCTCAGGCTTCGAAGACGTAAATATTGGAGAAACGATAGCTTGCCCTGACTCTCCTCACCCTCTTCCTTTAATAAAGGTTGATGAACCTACTTTAAATATGACATTCGTTGTTAATGATTCCCCATTTGCAGGTAAAGAAGGAAAATTTGTTACTAGTAGACAATTGAAAAATAGATTAGAGAGAGAGCTTTTAACAAATGTAGCTCTAAGGGTAGAAGAAACTGATTCTCCAGATAGATTTTCTGTTTCAGGAAGAGGAGAACTACATTTGGGAATTTTGATTGAAACTATGCGAAGAGAGGGATTTGAATTCCAGATTTCACAACCGCAAGTAATATTTAGGGAAATTGATAATGTTCAATGTGAACCTATAGAGACTTTAGTTTTAGATGTCCCTGAAGTTGCAGTTGGTTCTTGTATCGAAAAACTCGGATCAAGAAAGGCTGAGATGAAAAATATGCAGACAACTTCAGATGGAAGAACTCAACTAGAATTTCTAGTACCATCAAGAGGACTAATTGGGTTTCGAGGTGAATTTGTTCGCATAACAAGAGGAGAAGGTATCATGAGTCACTCATTCTATGAATATAAGCCTAAATTTGGAGAATTTGAAACAAGGAGAAACGGAGTACTTATTGCTTTTGAAGAGGGAGTAGCAACATTCTACGCATTAAAAAATGCTGAAGATAGAGGAGTTTATTTTATTAAACCCGGAGTAAAAGTTTACAAAGGTATGATAATTGGAGAGAATAACAGGCCACAAGATTTAGAGTTAAATATATGCAAAACTAAGCAATTGACTAATATGAGATCTGCTGGTGCTGAAGAACTTGATACTTTGCAGTCTCCAGTGGACATTACGCTTGAAAGAGCACTCGAATATATTGGTCCCGATGAAATGTTAGAGGTAACACCAGATTCAATCAGAATGAGAAAGCTAAATAAGAAGAAAAATCTTAAAAATTAAATATTAT
>QCPB01000034.1 GCA_003209795.1 Prochlorococcus sp. AG-436-C05 | reverse complement strand
TCTCGCCATGTATATATTGGATTAAGGGATTTCATTGATTCGGATTTTGCTTTAATATTTCCCTCTTTATTTAAATTATCTTGCCATTTTTTAAGCCAGACTCCCCACCTCTTATTGAGTTCTTGATTAATTGGTGTATAGAAACTATCTTTTATAGAATCTAATTTGTCTGGTATAAAAGAGAGCTTACGAAATATAATTGTATAGTCAGCTTTTGAAATGGTCATAAGATTTAAAAATTCATTAACAAGTGTTTTATCGTAAATTTCTAATCCAAGCTTATTTGCCCACATTTGCTTTAATTCTTTATTCATTAATTCTGAAAAATCATTCTCTATTTGATCTAAATTTTCTAAATATTCTCGCTTTCCTGAGAGTAATGGTCTAAGTGAAGAACAAAATGTTTTAAAATTTATTTGGCCAGCAGATGGCTGATTGAAAAATGAGAAATGTTCGCCTCCTCCAGTCCATGGCTGAAATCTTGGATCAAATAATTCACAAAATCCAAAGGGGCCATAGTCCAGAGTATATCCTCCAGCAGCGCAATTATCACTGTTAAAATTCCCTTGGCAGTAACCAACTCTCATCCAGTTAGAGATAAGAGATATAAGTCTTTTTCTATATAAAGAAGCCAATTCTATTACCTTACTTTCGAATGAAATATCAGATATGATTTCATCTTTATAGTTTCGATCTATGAGATGTTGAACTATCATCTTCAGTTCATTAAGGGCCTCATCATGTGAATTGCTACGAACTCGACGGGCAAAGAGTTCAAGTTGACCAACACGTAAAAAAGATGGAGCGACACGTGTAGTAATTGCCGCATGATTATCCATCATGATGTCAGGTTCAAAATACTTAGATCCTTTGGTATACCATGGCCTTCTAACTATTTCTGATTGTGAGACATAAAGTGTTAAAGATCTTGAAGTAGGAATCCCTAAAGAATACATGAATTCCTGTGCAAGAAATTCTCGAACACTTGAACGTAGAACAGCTCGTCCATCTGCACCACGACAATATGGAGTTGGGCCACCCCCCTTAAGTTGCATCTCCATTCTTTGTCCATTAAATAAGCCTTCGAAGATAGAAATTGCTCTACCATCTCCATAACCATTACCATTACCAAAAGGACATTGTTGTGTGTATTCAGTGCCATATATAGATAATGCATAGCCTGTTGCCCAGCCAAATGGACTTAATGGATAATCTGCAACCTCAATATCACCTGAGAAAAAGCGAGAAAAATTTGTATCCTTTGCAAGCTCACAGCTTAATCCCAACTCTTTAAATAACTTGCTGCTATGAGCTACATACTCTGGTTCTGGAAGAGGCTTTGGAGTAACCGGTACATAATGGCCTGAATAAACGGGGCGGACCCTATGGTCATTTCCATCTTTTGTTGATTCAGGATCAGCTTTTAGAAAATTCATAAAAGAATTATCTGCTAATTTAGAAAATTCATAAAAACTTTCTATAGCCTTATCTTTAAATGATTCAGATTTACTTGACATCAATTCATTAATCTATTCTTGATTGCGTTGTAATTTCTTTAAATTAAACACTTAATATGTATTTTATATTGAATTTCAATGGCGATGTTTTTTGCTAATATTTTTAAGATTAGATAAAAATCTAAAACTAATATTTATATAATTTTCTTATCTTTTTTATTAGTTTACCCACCCATTCAGTAAGTCAAATAAACTTATAACTAGTCCAAAAGCAATAATTGGAGGTGCAACCCACCTTGTCATAAATTTCAAATATCTAGTAGTTTTAATTCCAACTTTTGAAACATTCAGTTCTTCGTTAAACTTCCCAGGAACTACCCATCCCATAAAGAAAGATACTAGGAATCCTCCAAAGATAAGTAATACCCCTCCAAAAATTGAATCAAAAGTTCCAAGTATATTTATATTTAATGCTGAAGGGATGCCTGCTAAAAAAAGAAAAAATGTTATTAACCAAACAGATTTTTGTCTTTTAAAGCCATATTTATCCATTATAGAAGAAACTGGTACTTCTAATAAAGAAACAAGGGAAGTTATAGCAGCAATATAAGCTAATGCAAAAAAGGCAACAGCTACGATCCTTCCAACGACTCCATATGAACCTAAGGCTGTTGGGATTGATATAAATAATGCACCAACTGTAGATTCGGAAATGGCGTCACTTAAACCAAATGTCAAAATGATTGGGAAAGTTATCAATCCTGCCATTAGTCCTACCAAAGTATCTAATGATGCAACACCAATACTTAGTTTCGGTAGATTACTTTTTTTATTTAGATAGGAAGCGTAAGTTACCATAATTCCAATACCTAAACTTAAGGAAAAGAAAGCTTGTGTAAATGCATTCCTAATTGTTTGAGGGTTTCTTAATTCAGCAAAGTCAAACTTAAACAAAAATGTTTTATATCCTACCCATGCACCAGAAAGTGAAGTAGCCCAAATAGCAAGAAATACTATTATTAAAAAAAGTATAGGCATGAAGAATTTTGTCACTTTTTCTATACCTTTTTTTATTCCAGATGAAACTATTAAGGCTGAAAGCAACAGACTTAATAGATGTCCAATTAAAACGCTTTTCCCACTACTGATTGAGCTAAAAAATGTTTCTGCTTCAGTTAAATTACTTGGTAATCCAATAAATAATGAGTGAAATAAAGTATCAGCTGTCCATCCCATTATCACTGAATAATATGATGCTATACCTAAAGGAGCTATAAAGAAAAGTATTCCAAGGGGATACCAATTTGTCCCTGCCAACTTAACTGGTGCAAGCAAAGCACTTTTCATAGCATTCCTTCCTAATGCCATTTCAGCAACAAACACTGGAAGACAAACAATTAGTACAATTAACACATATAGAAGCACAAAAGCAGCACCTCCTCCTTGAGATGATCGGTAGGCGAATCCCCATAGATTGCCAAGACCTACCGCACTACCTGCAGCAGCAAGAATAAAACCAATCCGGCTAGTCCACTGCTCTCTTTCAGTAATTTTTGAGTCCAAAATAAAAAACGAATTTTATAATAGTTTTATAACTTATAAATAAAAATTAGTTAATACTTACTCCTTAATAAAACTTATTTTTTAATAATTAAATTATCCGATATATATAAATCTATCTTCAAAAAAGATACTGGTTATTTTGTTTAAAAAGGAACTAAAATTTTATAAATTTAATCTCATTAGGATTTGGGGTTCTAATCTTTTATGAATTATCAATTGTTAATAGAATCTTATTCCTTTGGAACGCCACTCTCTAGAGAGGAAATTGCGCTTTTGAGCCTGGAACTTGAAACTCAAATTATGAATATTAATATATCTACAGATTTTGCATGTTTCAAAACAGCCCCTTCTCATATTTGTAAGGCTCTTAATTTAAGAAAAGGTACTTTTTGGATAATGTGCCTTGCTCAAATCTTAGATTTACATAAACCATTAAAAGTAGGAAAAACAAAAAGTGTAGAGGTATTCGATTTGCTTCTTAAAAAAGGACTTGTAATTGGTTAAATAATCTATACATTCATAAAACGATTTTAAATAACATTTAATTTTTAAAATTCATATATTAAAACATAATTTATTCCAAAATTTGAATCTTTTTTATTTTTGATAAAAAATTAGGAGCTTATTTAAAATAAATATTTTTCACCTGATAAAATAAACTTTAATCCAAGTGAAAATTAAAAATGGAAGATGCTAGTAAATTGGCATTAGCAAATGTTGTTAAATTAATTAGATCAAGCGAAAAGAAATATAAGCAAGGGAATTTCAAAGCAGCAATAGATGAAAAAAGGGAAGCAAATTCAATATTAAAACTTGAATCTATTAATGAACAAATAATTGAGAAATTCAAAGATGAATTGTCAAAGTTATATTCTTCCAAATTTGATTTAATATTTGACCATAAAGTTAAAATTAACGAATTAAAGAAAAATGAGATTGTAAAAATGTTGGAA
>QCPB01000033.1 GCA_003209795.1 Prochlorococcus sp. AG-436-C05 | reverse complement strand
AAAAGGTACTCATACTATTATTGCTAGTGCAGGATTAAGAGAAAATTTCTTAGGGGATTGGGCTGATGATGATTTTAAAAAAAATACTATTAAAAAAATTTCTAATTTAATTGAAGATTCAATTTAGGAATTTCCCTTCAATTTTTCTAAAACAGAAGTATCTTCAAGGGTACTTATATCTCCACTAATTTTTTCTCCAGCAGCCAAGGATCTCAAAATTCTTCTCATAATTTTCCCACTTCTTGTTTTCGGGAGAGAATCAGAAATTATTATTTTTTCTGGCCTAGCAATAATTCCAATTTCATTAACAACATGTTTCTTTAATTCCTCTTCTAATTCTGAAGAACTATTTACATCTTGTTCTAAAGATACAAATGCAACTATAGCTTCACCTTTTAAATCATCTTTTTTACCAACAACCGCAGCTTCCGCAACTGACTTATGACTAACCAAAGCCGACTCTATTTCCATAGTTCCCAATCGATGGCCTGACACACTTATAACATCATCAACTCTTCCCATAATCCAAATATATCCTTCTTTATCAATACGTGCTCCATCGCCGGCAAAATATACATTCTTTTCTCCTTTAAAAGAAATATATTCCCAATAACTCTCTAAGTATCTATCTGAGTTTCCATGAATGGTGCGCATCATTCCAGGCCAAGGTTTTTTAACAATCAAATATCCTCCCTGGTTCTCCATTACCTTTTCTCCATGTTTATCTACAACCTCAACTTCAATTCCTGGTAAGGAGTAAGTAGCTGATCCTGGCTTTGTAGATACAGCTCCAGGCAAAGGGCTAATCATGATCCCTCCAGTTTCAGTTTGCCACCAGGTATCTACAATAGGACATTTATTCTTCCCTATTACATCTCTGTACCACATCCATGCTTCGGGATTAATTGGTTCTCCAACTGTACCCAAAAGCCTAAGACTCTCTAAATCATATTTATCAGGAATTTCACGACCAGACTTCATGAAAGCTCTTATTGCAGTTGGCGCAGTGTAGAAGATCGTAACCTTATATTTTTGAATTATTTCCCAAAAGGCTCCTAAATTAGAAGGCCTTGGAACACCCTCATACATAAGGGTTGTAGCACCATTAGATAAGGGTCCATACACTATATAACTATGGCCTGTAATCCAACCAACATCCGCAGTACACCAATATATATCATCATTTTTTATATCAAAAATCCATTTAAATGTTAAATGCGACCATAAGTTATAACCACCAGTAGTATGAACAACGCCTTTTGGTTTTCCAGTAGATCCAGAAGTATAAAGAACAAATAGTCTATCTTCGCTATTCATTACTTCGGGTTCACACCATTCTTTTTGATCCTTTAATAATTCGTGCCACCATAAATCCCTATTATTTATCATCGAAATATTTTTTCTAGTTCTTTGAACGACAATTACTTTTTCAACAATTTTGTTTGCTCCACTTTCAATTGCCGCATCAACAGCATTTTTAAGTTCAATTACCTTATCTTTTCTAAATCCACCATCTGCTGTAATAACAAATTTCGCATTTCCATCAATTAATCTATCCTTTAAAGCTTCTGAAGAAAAGCCTCCAAAGACAACTGAATGTGGCGCTCCAATTCTCGCACAAGCAAGCATAGCAAACATTGCTTCAGGAATCATTGGCATATAAATACATACCAGATCTCCTTTTCTAACTCCTATT
Source organism: Prochlorococcus sp. AG-436-C05 (assembly GCA_003209795.1). Taxonomy (GTDB): domain Bacteria; phylum Cyanobacteriota; class Cyanobacteriia; order PCC-6307; family Cyanobiaceae; genus Prochlorococcus_A. The sequence continues at coordinate 2,819 of QCPB01000033.1, read as the reverse complement.
GCTTTTAATGCATTGGCCGCTTTGCATACCTCTTTGAGAAGCTCTTCATAATTATATTTTCTGCTGTCTCCAGGCTCACCTTCCCATATCAAAGCTGTTTTTCCTCCGTGGCCGTTCTTGATATGTCTATCTAAACAGTTATAAGTAATGTTTAATTTACCCTCTTTAAACCACTTAAAAAAGGGAGCATTTTGGCTATCTAAAACAGTTTGGAATGGTTCAAACCAATCTATCTCTGAACTTGCATAAGATTCCCAAAAACCTATGGGATTATCTAATGCTTGTTTTTTCAAACTAAGTAATTGATTGAGAGATTTAATATTTGCTTTGTCTGAAAATTCTTTTGAAGGAGGGAAAATTCTCTTTTCTTCAAGAATGTTGTTGATTGAATTTTTTTTATCTAGTTTCATTAAATAAAGCTATTCTTAATAAATTTAGACTATAGAATTATATTTTTCATTAAATTTAATAGAAATTTTTGCTTTAAATTTAACAATCTAATAAAGGCGGCTAAGAACAAATTCCGGTAATGACATTAAAGCTCTTTTATATTCTGAATCAGGAAGCCACAATATTGCTTGTTTAGAAATCATTGCAAACTCTTCAGCTAGTTTTCTAGAGCTGTCAATGGCATTAGAATTCATAATAATATCTAGAGCATTATTTAAATCATCCTTCTCAACAAGTTCTCTATTAATTAGAAAAGACAAATTCTTATTTTCTTCTAAAGCATATAAAACTGGAGCAGTAAGATATCCACTAGCAAGATCACTTACTGCAGGTTTTCCTAATTGTTTATCGTTTCCGGTAAAATCAAGAATGTCATCAACAACTTGGAAAGCTAATCCAATATTTTTACCAAATTCGTACAAGGAAGTTAATTTTTGATCATCTAACTCACTTAGAACTCCAGCAGCTTTACAACTATTAGCTATTAAAGAGGCAGTTTTACAGTAGCTTTTATTGAGATATTTAGAAAAAGTTTGACCCGAATCAAATCTATTTAAGTTTTGTTTTATTTCACCTTCTGCTAAATCCATTATTACTCTACTTAGTAATTTAACTACATTAACATTATCAAGATTTGCCAAATGCCAACTAGCCTGAGCGAATAAAAAATCACCTGCAAGTACAGCTACTCTAGTATTAAATCTACTATGCACAGTATCAACACCTCTCCTTGTAGAGGCCTCATCAACAACATCATCATGTACTAAGGAAGCTGTATGAATCATTTCAGTTATTTCCGCAAGCCTTTTGTGCTTAGTGCTCAAATCAATATCTGGAGAAATAGCTCTTGAAATTAATAAAACTATTCCCGGTCTTAACCTCTTTCCCCCAGCACTAAAAAGGTGTTCTGCTGCAGCTTGAAGAATTGGATGCCCAGCTCCAATTAATTTTTTCAGTTCAAAAATAAGATCATCAAGATCATTTTCAACTGGTTGAAGTAGTTCTGTTACTGTATTCATGTTTGGCCTCTTACATATATTAAAGAATCAATCATTGCTTCGGAGGTTCACCAACCTAATTTCTTTATTAATTTCCAACCAATATTTTAATTTTTGGGAAAATTCTTCATTTTTTGAAGTAACAAAAAATCTCACATTATTGTATGAGATACAATCATAGCAAGAATCTTTTGGAATTAAAAAAAATTCATTAAATTTTTTTATTAACGCTTTAGATGGGTCAATGATATTTATATTTGGGTCTACTTTTTTTCTTAAGACGTCATAAATCAAAGGATAATGGCTGCATCCAAGTATTAATTCTTGAATATTCTTTTTTAACAGTGGACTTAAATAAGAATCTGAAAGAAAATTTATCCTCTTTAAATTTATTTTATTATTTTCAATTTCTGATACAAATTCAGGACATTCTTGTTGGAAAATAACAAAATTTTCTTTTTTAAGATTTATCGCCTTTTTATAGTATGAGGATTTTACAGTTGTAGGTGTTGCCAAGACACCAATAATTTCTTTACTAATTATATCTGAAACAGAGTTTATAAGATCAAAACAAGGGATTTTTAAGTTTTTTTCTAGAATATCCAGAGCGCATGCATTAGTAGTATTACAAGCTATCAATAGTGCATCCAAATTCTTATCTTCGAACCAATTACAAATCTCTTTTGCTATGGATCTTATCTCATTAAATTTTTTATTTCCGTAAGGGATTCTTTTTGTATCCGCCAAATAAAAAACTTCAACATCCTTACGAGTTTTTAGTAAAGAATTAAGGATAGTAAATCCACCTATACCACTATCAAAAATACCTACTTTTATTTTCACCCGACTTTAGAAAGATACTCAAGTATACCTTTTGCAATTGCATAAGCTATTCTTTTACGGTGAATAGCTTTATCTAATCTTCTTGCATCTAATCTTCCTGTTAAAAAACCAATTTCTACTAGTACTGCAGGCATTCTAGTATTTTTAATTACGTAAAATCTTCCTTGTTTAACCCCACGATCAGGGCTCCCTGGGGAAACTCTGAGAATATGTTTTTGAATTCTTTTGGCCAGAAGTCTACCTCTCCATCCTCTATAGTAAAAAGTTTCTAACCCATTAATATCTCTTTTCTTCCCTCGTGATGCATTTGCATGAATACTCACAAAAATATCGGCACTTGTTCTATTAGCATATGCAACTCTTGGAGGCAAATCTAAATCAATTTCACTATTTCTAGTTAATCTTACTTTTACACCTTTTTCAGATAACAACTTTTTGACTATTCTAGAAACATCTAGAACCACATCTGTTTCTCTTATACCGCCAATACCTATTGCACCTGGATCAGGTCCGCCATGCCCGGGATCG
>QCPB01000032.1 GCA_003209795.1 Prochlorococcus sp. AG-436-C05 | reverse complement strand
ACATCACAGGAGCCCTTGAGGCTTTCATCGAAATTATTATATTATGAAAATCCAGCTCATCACAAATCTTGACAAATTCCATTGCAGATTCCGTCATCCCAAGTGGAGTATCACCATAAGTAAAAAGCATTCTCTCAGAGAGAGAACCATGATTAACTCCAATACGAAGTGCCTTATTTTCAGATTTTAGTACCTCTACAAGTGGAGTAAATCTCTTCAGAATTGTTTTTTTAATTGTTTCAAATTCCTCATCAGTATATTCAGTCCTTAAGGGATCTGACTTCTCAAATACAAACAAACCTGGATTGATCCTTACTTTATCAACATGTTTTGCAACTTCCATTGCGATTTTCATACCGTTATGATGAACATCAGCAACTAATGGGGTGTTGATATTACTTTCTAATAATTTTTCTTTTATATCTCCAACAGCTTTCGCATGTGCTATTGATGGCACAGTTAATCTAACTATTTCACAACCTACATCATGGAGTCTTTTAATAGCTAAATATGAATTTTCAACATCCATAGTATCTTCATTTATCATCGATTGAACTCTTACTGGGAAATCACTCCCAATGGCTATATCACCCACCATTACTGTTTTAGTTATTCTTCTCTCAATATGAGTTGAATATCTTTTTGAGAGACTATTCTCCTCTTTTGATTGAGTTAATGACATTAAAATTTTTGATATTCAAGAAGGTTTCATTAAATTATAAGGCATATAGTTTACTACTAACATTACTAAGATCTTTTAAAGTTAAATCATAAGGTTTTTCACTTTCTTTTGAAGGGAATCTCAAAAGATAAGAAGGATGAAAAATTGTCATAATTTCTCTACCATCTTTTTTAGTCCATTTACCCCTTAACTTACTTATTGGATCCTTAATGCCCAAAACTGTTCTCATAGCAGTAGATCCAGTAAGAATTATAAATTTTGGATCAATAAGTTTAATTTGTTGGAACAACCAAGGTTTTTGAATATTAATTTCTTTATTTGTTGGTTTTCTATTGTTTGGCGGGCGACATTTAATCACATTACAAAAATAAACATCTTCCTCGTGATCAATTCCTGTTTGTTTCAATAAATCGTTTAATAATTTACCAGATTTGCCAACATAAGGTTTTCCCTCTAGGTCTTCCTGTGAGCCAGGAGCTTCACCAATTATTAATAAATCTGCAAATACACTTCCTCTTCCAACAACTAACCTTTTCACCTAAATTACAATGTAAATTGTTTTTATATTTTAAGAAGTCAAAACATGAAAATAAAATAAATTTAAGAAAATGAACTAAATGAAGCCAATTTATGATAGTTAATTTATTCTAAAATAAATTATTTGCCATTTCAAAGGTGATATTTAACAAGCAATAATAAAATGAGTGAAATAAATTTATCTAAAAGAGCACTTTCTCTTGAGCCTTCACTTACACTTCAAATAAGTGCTAAAGCGAAGCAACTCGCATCAGAGGGAAGAGATATATGCAATTTAAGTGCTGGAGAGCCTGATTTTGATGCTCCCAAAGAAGTTATATATGCTACTAGTCAAGCTATATTTGATGGATATACAAAATATGGCCCTGCTGCGGGAGATTTAGATCTTAGAAAGGCAATTGCCAAAAAACTACAAATCCAAAACAATTTGAATCTTGAATTTGAAAATGTAATGGTCACGAATGGAGCTAAACAAGCAATTTATAATCTTTTCCAAGTTTTACTAAATGATGGTGATGAAGTTATTATTCCTGCTCCATATTGGTTAAGTTATCCTCAAATGGTTAGGTTGGCTGGTGGAAAGCCCATCTTTGTAAATTCATCTGCTGAAGATGGATTCAAAATAAATCTTGAAGATTTAAAAGCCAAAATTTCTTCAAAAACTAAATTTATAATTATAAATACTCCCAACAACCCTACTGGGAGGGTAATGTCTAAGGAAGAATTATTGCAAGTTGCAAAATTAGCAAGAGAAAATAAAAATATTAACATTCTTTCAGATGAAATTTACGAACTAATTCTTAAAAAAGACTTTAAACACTTCAGTTTATCTTCATTAGCATCCGACCTTAAAGAAAGAATCTTCATAGTTAATGGTTTTGCAAAAGGTTGGGCCATGACAGGATGGAGAGTAGGTTATCTAGCAGGTCCAAAGAAAATAATTAAAGCAGCCTCTGCATTGCAGAGTCAGAGTACAAGTAATGTTTGTTCTTTTGTTCAGAAAGGAGCTTTAGAGGCTTTAAAAATAAATCAGGAATTTTTCGAAAAGATCAATCAGCAGTATGATCAGAGAAGAGACGTTCTTTATGAAGGTCTTAAAAATATAAAGGGCATTTTTATACACAAACCTAATGGAGCATTCTACGCATTTCCCAGATTACCTGACTCTTCAATTACTTCTGTTGAATTCTGCAAAAGAATACTTAGCGAGTATGGATTAGTATTAATACCTGGAAAAGTATTTGGTGACGATCAATGCTTTAGAATATCTTCTGCAAATTCCAAAGAAAAAATTATTGATGGCTTAACAAGATTGCAAACTGCAATTAATAATTACTTCTAATCATTTGCTTTAAAAATTATCGATATTAATTTTTCTATTAGAGAATTGTTTTCAAAAATTATGCCCAAAATTAAAAATTACTTATTTATTTACACTTTATTTTTCTCGATATTTTCGACTCCAATATTTGCAAATATAAAGGTATTAAAAGTAGGAGCCATCCCCGACCAAAACCAAGATATTTTAGACAAACGATTTAGTTTATTCTCAAAAGAATTATCCAAACAACTAGACGTAGAGGTAAAATATATTCCTGTTATTAATTATGTTGCTGCAGTAACTGGATTCAGAACAAAAGATTTAGATTTAGTTTGGTTTGGTGGTTTATCAGGAGTTCAAGCAAGATTGCAAACACCTAATTCAGTTGTTATTGCTCAAAGAGATATTGATAAGGAATTTAAAAGTGTTTTCATAGTAAATAAAAAGTTAAAAATTGATCCAATTTCAAATATTCAGGGACTAAAGAAACTCAAAAATTTAAGATTCAGTTTTGGATCTGAGAACTCAACTTCTGGAAGATTAATGCCAGAATATTTCCTTAATAAAGCAGGCATAGAAATTAAAGATTTCAAAGGAAAGAAGGCCGGTTTTAGCGGAAGTCATGATGCGACAATAGCTTTGGTTAATAGTGGGGCCTTTGATGCTGGTGCTTTAAATAAACAAGTATGGGGAAATAATCTAAAGAATTACCCTAAAAGGACAAAAAACGTTCGCCTTTTTTGGATTACTCCAAATTATTTTGACTACCATTGGTTAGCTCAAGGAAATCTTGATAAAAGATTTAGGAAGGGATTCACAAAAGAACTTAAATCTGCAATTCTTAATTTAGACTCCAAAAACCAATCACAAAAGAAGATATTAGATATGTTCAATGCTAAAAAATTCATAAAAGCAGATGCAAAGCAGTATAAAAAGATAGAAGATATAGGGAGAAAGTTAAAGAAAATTAGATGAAAAATATTCTTCTTGAATTAAAAGATATATCTTATGTAAACGAAAAAAATCTTATCCTAAATAAAATTAATTTTAAAATCAACTTAGGTGATAAGATTGCTCTTCTAGGTAAAAGTGGTTCTGGGAAAACCACACTAATATCAGTTCTTAACGGCACAATAAAACCTACTAAAGGTGAAGTTAAATATTTTAATAAAGAATATAAAGAATTAGATATTAATCAGAAGCAAAAAATAACTACTATTTGGCAAGATTTAAGACTAATAGAAGGCCTCTCAGCAGAACAAAATGTAAATTGCGGACTTCTTGGGAAAAGAAGTTTTTATTTCGCTTTTAAAAATTTGCTAAATATAAGTTCTTTTAAAAAAGCCCATAAATATATGCAATTATGTAAAATTCCTCCATCTATTTACTCTAAAGAAATCAACAAATTATCTGGAGGAGAAAAACAAAGAGTTGCTATTGCTAGATCCTTAATTCAAGAATCAGATATATTACTTGCTGATGAACCTTTCAATAATTTAGATCCTAAGTTAATAACATTAATTAAAAACCTAGTCCTAACTGAAAATAATAATAATAATATAAAAATCCCAAGTACAGGATTAGTTTCATTACATAGATTAGATTTGCTAGATGGATTTAATAGAGTTTTAGGTATTAAGGATGGTGAAATTTTTTTTAATTTAGAAAGAATTAAATTAAAGAAATCTCATTTAGATAAAATATACTAAATTAATTGAGAAAACTTAAATTAAATTACACTTCAATATCTTTTCTACCAATTTTAGTATGCATACCTTTAGCCTATCAAATATTAATAAACTTACATCTTGGAGGACTAGAATTATTCCGAGAATTTATTATTTCTGCTTTTAATCCTGAACTAAATAATGAAATAATTATTACAGTTTTTAAGAGATTAAATGAAACTTTAGTAATTAGTTTATTTAGTTGGTTAATAAGTATTATTTTTGGAGTTATTTTTGGAATATTATCCTCAAATATTTTTTATAAGATATTTAATATTCCAATATTTTTCTATTTCATAATAAAGTTTTTTTTAACAATAATTCGATCTATTCATGAAATACTTTGGGGATTAGTCTTAATGCAAATATATGGCATAAATTTTTCAATAGGAATAATTGCCATATGTATTCCTTATATTGCTATAAATTCAAAAGTTTTTGCTGAACAATTAGAAACTATTGAAAACAAAAGTTTTGATGCCTTAAAACAAATCCATGGAACTAAATTTTCTTGTTTTTTAACCTTAATCTGGAACCCACTAGTAAATACCTTTAAGAATTTTGGTTTGTACCGATTAGAATGTTCAATAAGAAGTACTGTAATGCTAGGACTTTTTGGGATTGGAGGAATAGGTACTAGTATATATTTATCTTTTCAAACTTTGAATTTCAGAGAGTTGTGGACCTATTTATGGTCATTAGCGATTTTGATAATTCTTTCTAGAGAAATAATTAAAAAGATTAAATTTATCACCCTAAAAAAAAATCTATCTATTTTCTTAATTATAGTTCTTTTTACAACAATTTTATTTACTTTCTCATATTTCCTTTATTTTATTTTTAATAGTAGTTCTGTAGATTTTTATTCTATTAATTCTCTATTTAAATCAAGTTCAGATTTAGTATTTTTAGATTTTTTAAAACTTATAATAGATACAATAATTTTAAGTCTGTTATCGACAGGAATCGCAATTAGTTTACCTCCTATTGTTATAGGGATTTTTAACAACAATTCTTGCAGGATTCTTATCAGATTTGTAGCCTTTTTATTACGTTTAATACCTACACCTGTACTTATTCTAACTCTATT
>QCPB01000031.1 GCA_003209795.1 Prochlorococcus sp. AG-436-C05 | reverse complement strand
GCAGTCCTGTCAGTTCATGGTCACAATGATTTAGGTTTAGCTGTAGCTAATTTTCTAGAGGCTGTAAAAAATGGAGCGAGACAATTAGAGTGCACAATAAATGGTATCGGAGAAAGAGCTGGAAATGCCTCTTTAGAAGAATTAGTAATGGCATTACATGTAAGGAAAAGCTTTTTTAATAGTTTCTTTAAAAGAAATCCAAATTCACCGACTCCTCTTACAGCTATACGAACAGAAGAGATAACAAAAACTTCTCGGCTTGTTTCAAACTTAACTGGGATGAATGTTCAACCTAATAAGGCAATTGTTGGAGCTAATGCTTTTGCACATGAATCGGGAATTCATCAAGATGGTGTACTAAAAAATAGATTAACTTATGAAATTATTGATGCAAAAACTGTAGGTTTGAATAAGAACAAAATATCATTAGGCAAACTTAGCGGAAGGAGTGCTGTAAGAGCAAGATTGGAAGAATTAGGATATGACTTAAGTAGAGAGGACTTGAATGATGCTTTTACTCGTTTTAAAGATTTAGCAGATAGAAAAAGAGAAATTACTGATAGAGACTTAGAAGCTATTGTTAGTGAACAGGTTCAACTCCCAGAGTCTAAATTTCAATTAGCTCATGTTCAAGTCAGTTGCGGTAATAAGTCTAAACCTACAGCAACTATAACTCTTATAAATACAGAAGATAACAAAGAGGATACAGCCGTAGCGATAGGTACAGGGCCAGTAGATGCAGTATGCAAGGCTCTAAACTCATTAGCCAAAGTTCCTAATGAATTAATTGAATTTTCTGTTAAATCAGTAACAGAGGGTATAGATGCGTTAGGAGAAGTTACCATCAGGATAAGAAATAAAAACAAAATCTATTCAGGTCATTCTGCTGATACGGATGTTGTTGTTGCCGCTGCAAATGCTTACATCAATGCCTTAAATAGGCTTGTTTTTTCTGAGAAAAAACACTCTATTCACCCTCAATTTGATAATTTAGAACCTTCAGATAAAAAAATAGTTTTATAACCTATCAATAATTAAATTAATTATTGGTATTATTAAGCAGCATAAAAAAAAGTCTCTTAGTAATGTAGATTTAATTTAATGATAAATGCCAGGAAATAATGAGAGAAAGGTTATTAGGATATTGGACATTAGCTTGGATAGGATTAATATCTAATATCGTTGCTCTACCAATCATAATTTTAATAACTAATTTTTTACCTGAACTAAAAGTTACCAACATTACTTTAGCTAGCAGTCTTGGCTGTCCTGCTGCCATTGTCGGGATAATATCATCTTCTGCACTTTTAGCTGAAAGAAAATGGGGCGTAACGTTAACTCTAGTTTCACTCTCAATGGTAATTGCCGGTACGGCACCATATTCTATTGTAAGATTAGCTACACTAAAAGAAGGTATTTTTGGGATTGGTACTTTTACTCTTTTAATGACTTTATTTAATACTTTAGCTCTCTTATATTGGTGCAACCCAAAACATCGAAGAAGTATAAGGTTATAAATGCCTAAAACACTCCTTATGAAAAAGTATTGTTCTTAGAGGTTGGATACTGTATTCTCCTATGTCTTATTCTTTTCCAAACATTCAAGAAAGCTCGTTTTATTAGAAAAATTTCTCCAATGGATAGATCACTATCATCTAATTGACCATCCTTTTGCCTTGAAAAGATAATTTTTGATATTATTTCCAAAGCTTTACTATCAGAAGCATTAATATTCATAGCTCTTAATGCGGCTTCACATCCATCTGCAAGCATTAATATTGCTGTTTCTTTAGATTGAGGAATAGGGCCTTTATACCTAAAATCACTATCATCAAAGTTAAGATCTTTTTCTTTGGCTTTGTAAAGAAAATAACCCATTTTTAAGGACCCTTGATGTTCTGGAATGAAATCAGCAATAGGTTTAGGTAATCTATTTTTTCTTGCATACTTTAAACCTTCATCAACATGAGCCTGTAAAACATAAGCACTTTTAATTGGATCATCTATCTCATCATGTGGATTCTTTGAACCATCCTGATTCTCAATAAACCAATTAGGAGCATGTAATTTACCAATGTCATGATATAAAGCTCCTGTTTTAACTAGATCAATATCACCACCAATCATTCTGGTTGCCTCTTCTGCTAAGCAAGATATCAACAAGGTATGTTCATAAGTACCAGGGGCTTCAATTGATAATCTTCTGATAAGAGGTTTCTCTTTATCTGCCAATTCCAATAATCTTGCTTTAGTAAGTAAGCCAAATATCGATTCAAAAATAGGCATAAATAATATCGTTAGAAGCATTATTATGGCTAATAAAAGGCACTCTGAGAATATTTTATTATTAGAAATATCAAGTTCTTGGTTCCAAAGAATAGATACCTGATTACCTCCAATTAGTATCCATTGACTAAATAAAGCCCCAAGTGGAACAATTATCGATAGTTGAAGTAACTGTGCTCTACTTCTTATTCTTCCTCCAAGGACTGAAACAACTGAAGCACAAACTAAAGAAATAAAAAATAAAGTGTTATTTATGGGAATTGCGTACTCAGGCCAATTTAGGCTTGCTATTGATACCCATGTTAAAGCAGTTATGGTACCCATCCCTTGAGAAATAATAAGGGCCGGCGGAACAATTATTGATAACGGACTAATAGTTGAAGGAAAAGTTACTTTTATAGCCTGTACAGCCAAAAGAAGTAAAATGATCAGAATAATTTGCCTTGAAGTAATTATGGGATTTTCTCTCTTGGAAACCAATATGAGAATCCAACAACTAATAAGTACTTCAGTAAAAGTTAAAAGCAAATTTATATTATCTGATTTTTGTAAAGATGATAAAAGTTGAAATTTATAAGATGAAACTAATGAAATTAAAATGCATATTAAAAAAATTATAAGATTATCAATTTTTGAAATTCTAATTGGTACTTTTATTGGAACCTGACTCCTTTTCCAGAAATAAAACATTTTTTTTATAATAGTTGTTATGTTTTGCACAGAATATAAGTAAAACTATATGAATAATTTAAAATTATAGTCATGGTAGGTATAAAAAGGAGATGTTTTTCTAAATGTCATTAAAATTAGACGGTAAAAAATTAGCTCTTGAGATCGAGGAAAAATTAAAAAATTATATATCTGTTAATAAATCAATTGCAAAAAGAGCTCCTGGCTTAGCTGTAATAAGAATAGGAGAAGATCCTGCAAGCGGTGTTTACGTTAAGAACAAAGAAAAAGCTTGTTCAAGGGTTGGTATTAAGAGCTTTATTTTTCATTTAGAAGATACTGTATCCCAGAAAGAAGTTGAGAAATTAATAGAAAAATTAAACCTTGATAAAGATATCGATGGGATGTTGCTTCAACTTCCCATACCAAAGAAATTTGATGAGCAAAGCTTTATAAGTAATATAAATCCAGAGAAAGATGTGGATGGATTAAATGAAAAAAATATTGGAAAGTTAGTAAAAAATGAACCTGCCATGAGATCTTGTACCCCAGCAGGGATTGTGAATTTACTCAGATCCCAAAGTATTCCAATTGAAGGAATGAAAATTGTTGTTATTGGTAGAAGTCTCTTAGTAGGAAAGCCTCTCTCTCTTATGTTGCTTAATCTAAATGGGACGGTGACGATGACTCATTCTAAAACCAAGAATTTAAATAAACTTTGCAGAGAAGCGGACATTTTAATAGCTGCTGCTGGCAAACCAAATCTCATAGACTCGAGTTTTGTAAAAGAGGGTGCGGTAATAATTGATGTTGGAATACATAGGTTAAAAAGTTCTGATAAAAACAAACCCAAATTGTGTGGGGATGTATTATTAGAAGATGTCATTCCTAAAGTATCTGCATACACGCCTGTTCCAGGAGGTGTAGGGCCAATGACGGTAACAATGTTACTAGTAAATACTATTTTTAGCTGGCAAAAACAATTTAGTTTATCATCAACTCTTAATGACCTACTGCCATAAAGCTCAAGATGAAAAAAACTCTACTAAAGGTTCCAAATGACTGAAGTTATTGATAATAATTCTGATTTTGAAACATATCTAAAAGAGACAAAGAATGTCGTAGAAGAAGCACTTGATTTTTCCTTAGGACCTGAGAATCCAGAGATCCTAAGAGAATCAATGAGGTATTCCCTCTTAGCTGGTGGGAAAAGGATACGTCCAATTTTATGCTTAGCATCTTGTTCTTTAGCAGGAGGAGAACCCTCTCTAGCAGTACCGACCGCTGTCGCAATAGAAATGATTCATACGATGTCACTCATACATGACGATTTGCCTGCGATGGACAATGATGACTTAAGAAGAGGCAGACCTACTAATCACAAAGTTTATGGAGATGCATTAGCTATTCTTGCAGGTGATGCTTTATTAACGAGAGCCTTTGAAATGGTCTCATTAAGAAGTCCTGGTGTTGAACCAAATAGATTGTTAAATGTAATTGGAGAACTTTCCCTAGTCGCTGGAGCTCCTGGATTGGTTGGTGGTCAGGTTGTTGATCTAGAATGTGAAGGGAAAGAAGTTGATCTAAAAACCCTTGAGTATATTCATCTTCACAAGACTGGGGCTTTATTAAAAGCTTGTGTAAGAACTGGGGCAATGATTGCTGGAGCTAATCAGGAATTATTAAAAGCCTTAACAACATATGCGGAGGGAATAGGTTTGGCATTCCAAATAATAGATGATATTCTTGATTTAACTTCCAGCAGTGAGAAGCTTGGTAAAACAGCAGGTAAAGATCTTTTAGCTGATAAAACTACATATCCCAAATTACTTGGAATGGAAGAATCAAAGAAAAGAGCTATTGATTTAGTGAAAAAAGCAAAAAAAGCTATTGAACCATGGGGTTCAGATGCAAAATATTTATTATCCTTAGCTGATTTCATTACAAATAGAGATAGATAAATAGTTTTTAATTCATGTCAGAACTTTCAGCATTACTAGATAATTCAGTCCTTTTATGGAGTTTATTATCATGTTTAATTGCTCAATTTTTTAAAATAATATTTAATTTCTTATCTACTGGCAAGATTAGATTTGGAATTATGTTCGAAACAGGAGGGATGCCTTCTAGTCATTCTGCCTTAATAACAGGTGCCACATCAGGTTTAGGTCTACAATTAGGCTTTGATAGTCCAATATTTGCATTAGCAATTGCGGTTTCGCTAATTATTATGTATGACGCTAGCGGGGTCAGAAGATCAGCTGGAATTCAAGCTGCCGAAATTAACAAAATATCAAAAAAACTTGATCCAACAGCAGAAGTGGGTTTAAAAGAAACTCTTGGTCATACAAAATTTGAAGTTATTGTGGGAAGTTTTCTAGGTCCATTAATAACTTTGCCAGGGATAGTATTTTTTGGTTCTCCTTTAAACATATTTAATTTGATACTAAATTAGTAGTCTTGAGAAAAATTAACTTGAGTTGCATCAATAAAGTTTTTTGCGGCTTCAGGACAACTTGGTAAATGTAAGTGAATCCAGCTGGCATGCAATCTTTTATCTGACCAACCTTCACCTTTGTATTCAGTCTTCCAAGATTTAATTTCCCAAGGTGCAAATATTTCACTTTGATTCTTTTGTTTTTGACACTCAATATCTGACAAATAACTATCAATCTCAATCTCCCAATAATGGAACTCATGTCCTCTAATTAATTGATTTTGTTTGATTATTAATGTATCTTTTAAACCTTTGATATATCTATAGCCCACTGACAATTTACCCTTTTTAGAATTAAATGGTAATATCCCACTCATTTTATGGCATTCACCACTGTCATCCTTAATTGAGTCTCCTAAAATCATCATCCCACCACACTCAGCATAAATAAATCCTTTTTTACGAAATGATCTTAATGAATTTAAACTTTTTTCTGAATCACTTATGTGATTAGCATATTTTTCAGGAAAGCCTCCTGGAATGATAAGAGAACAGGCCTCATTGGGAATCTCTTCATTATCAAAGATGCTCCATGAGACTAGCGGTATACCAATTTCATTAAGAAACTCTTTCGTATCTGGGTATTGGAAATGAAAAATTTTGTCCTCTGCAATTGCAACAGGTTTACTTTTATCAATTTTGAAATCTTTAAAACTGCAATTGTTGAGTATTTTTTCATGAGGAGATTTCAAGAATTTACTAAGCAAACCAAAATCAAGATTTTTTTCAGCAAAACCTGCAAAATAATCAACATCAATTTTTCGATCACTCTCCAGAGGAGAAAGTAAACCTAGATTTGCCTTATTCACGCTTATTCTTGAATCA
>QCPB01000030.1 GCA_003209795.1 Prochlorococcus sp. AG-436-C05 | reverse complement strand
AATAAAAGAAGACGAATCAAATACTTCTGAACATATTATCTGGAAATCCTATAAGGATGATGAACGTTTTTTTCAAAATGCCAATGATAATAGTTCTAACTCTAATGAACAAAAAAGATTAAAAGTAGAAAATGACAACAAATCTCAAAGAAAACCACACACTTCAATTACTGAAAGTGAACCTTTTTTACCACTAAATAACTTCCTTGACTATAGAGATTTTCAAACCTCTGTTAGATGGAAATCATCTTTTGAAGGAGGTGTATCGGGTGGGACAGGTCAGCAAAATCCCTCATTTGTTTTTGATTATGGGATTTCAGATTCTTCCCAGATTAGTATTTATTTTTCTGAGGCAGATGATAATTTATATAATCTTGTTGATGGTCAAAAAGTAAATTACCATTGGCAAAATTATGCGGTTTCATTTAAGAAAAAATTAATAGATGAGGAAGATTTTGATTTTGGACTGTCAATAGTATCAACTCTTGAATATTGGAGGCATGCTAGTGGATCTGAAACTTCAAAAAGTATATATAACCAACAAGATAGTTCATTTGGTAAAGATAAATTTGAAAATTTAGTTGGAGCTTTATCTTTCCCTTTATCAAAAAATCTAAATGAAGATGTTACTTTTTTTATTGTTCCCGGAATCACCTTCTTGCCAGATAAATTGGGATCAAAAGGAGTTGGGCAAAATGCATATGGTAATAATTTCTACATTGGAAGTGGCTTTGTTTTCGATATAGCAGAGAACATTAATGCTGCAATTTCTTATACTACTCCTTTAGGGCCAGGAAATAATTATTTTGATAGTGACTTAAATTATGATAGAAAATCAATATATAGTTTTGGTTTAGGTTGGGATGTTAATCCTAAGATTGGGATTCAAGGCAAAATTACAAACTCATATGGATCGTCCCCATCCACTGGCTTACTAACTATTCCATCAGATAACCTTCCACTTTACTTTGCCAACATAATTTATAAACCCTATGAAGAGGATACTTTCCTTAATCCTATAAACGAAAAAAATAAATTGATTAATCATGGAGGAATTACAGTAAATAATGCTTTAGTACCTAAAGCTGGAACTTCACAAATTAGTTTTAATTATGATAGTAAAGGAAATTTGTTTGGTTTTTATGGTTATTCATTATCAAATATATTCCAATTAGAGTTACTTAATATCGGGAGTTTTAATGAGTTAAACTTTAAAGGAGATAGAAATTCAAATTTATATTCAACCTTCTTAAGTGAAAATAATCTTAATTTCAGGCTTGGTGGGAAGCTTTTAATATTTAGTCCCCAAAAAGATGATCTTTATTGGCTTGCATTAAGAACCTCAGTTGGAAGAAATGACCATACTAATCAAGGTTATTTATTCTCAGAATTTATAAATACTTTTAGACTAAATAATTGGTTAACCTTTAATGTTAGTCCCAAATACTTATTTAGTGGTGTTAATAGTTTTGGTGGTATTGGATTTTCTAGCTATATAAATTTATTTGATAATCTTATGCTAATTCCTGAAATAAATTATTCATTTAAAAACGACTCGGATTTTAATTCTTCATTAGCTTTGAGATATTCATTGCATCCATCAAAGTCAATTGATTTATATTATTCAAATGCTGCAGGTATTCAAGATATAGGTCAACTTCTTGAGGATAAAGATTATAGAGTTGGCATTAAATTAAATTTCTTATACTAAAGAAATCAATAATTTAGTTTTCCCAAAAAGGGTCTGTGGTAAGGGAAACTTTTAGGGTACATCCTTCCCCACTTTTGATATTGCTTATGCATGCCCTAACTGTTTCCCCATTAACATCTATTTCACAGGCTCCGCAGCTTCCTGTTAGACAGCCCGTTGGAATTTCTATACCTGCTTTTTCTGCAGAAGAGAACCAATCATCTCCCTCTGAAGCATATGTATCATTATTATTTGGCCATCTAATTTTAATTTTTGTTTTTTTCAACTTAATACTTCTGAGATATTTAAATGTTTATTAAATTCATTTGCAAGATTATCAATAATTGATTCTCTTTTCAATTTATAAGATTTTGATTTTGTATTTAATATCGGTAAATTTCTTCTCTTCCTTATTAAATTTATATATTGATCTCTCCAATTATCATTTTCAAAAATACCATGAATGTATGTGCCTGCAATTGTCCCACCTTTATTATTTTCTTTATACCAACCAAGATCTAAATCCTTAAAAATAGGCTTAATATTTATTTCGTTTTGAATTTTATCCAATTCAGTCTGGCCATTATGAATTTCAAATCCATTAATTTTTGATTGGCATGGCCATAATGATTCAGCACTGACTTGTCTCGTTAATTTTTTTTTAAAGAAAGTGGTTTTTAAAGGCAGTAATCCAATGCCTTTGATTTTTTGTTCTGAATAAGTTTTGGAGCCCTCTTTAAAAAAAGGATCTTCAAGTGTTGTGCCTAACATTTGTAAACCTCCACAAATTCCAATAATATTCCCCTTATTATTTGAATATTCTCTTATATTTTGAGATAAACCAGATTCTTCAAGAAATATTTGATCTTTAATAGTTTGTTTACTTCCAGGAAGGATAATAAAATCATACTTCTTTAAGGTTTGGGATTCTCTTACCCATTCAAGTAATATTGATTTTTCATTTTCTAATGGATCAAAATCTGAAAAATTGCTTATAGATGGCAATTTTATAATCCCTACTTTTATCTCCGGATTCGTGAAACGATGTTTTTTTTCTAATAAATCTAGGGAATCTTCTGGAGGGAATGTTTCATTTAACCATGGGATAATTCCAATAACGGGAATTTGAGTGTTACTCTCAATCCATTTTTTACCTTCTTCAAATAATGAAAGGTCTCCTCTAAACCTATTTATAATTATCCCCTTTATAAGTTTTTTTTCTTCAGGTTGCATTAATTCAAGCGTCCCTATGATCTGTGCAAATACGCCCCCCCTTTCAATATCAGTAACTAAAATACAATTTGCATTTAAATGATTTGCAATTTTTAAATTAGTAAGGTCTCTATGAATTAAATTCATTTCTACAGGACTCCCAGCTCCTTCGATAATTAAACGACAATTTGGGTTTCGTTTATAAATAGAATTTAAACTTTTTTTTATAACTTCCCATCCTGGTTTAAACCAATTCTTGTAGTAATCTTTTGCAGTCGTAATTCCTTGACTTTGACCTAGATGAATAACCTCACTAATTGAATTGCCTTGTGGCTTTAATAGTATTGGATTCATCTCAGAAGAAGGCATAATACCACAAGCAATTGCTTGTAAAGCCTGAGAATATGCCATTTCTCCTCCATTTAAATCAACACATGCATTATTGCTCATATTTTGCCCTTTAAAAGGGACAGGATATTCACCTTTGTTTTTAAGGATCCTACAAATAGCTGTTACTGTCAATGATTTACCTGCTCCACTGGAAGTCCCTAAAACCATTAAAGGTTTTTTTTGGGGTTGTATTTTCTCTTCAAATTCCATTTGTAATTTATATTAATTTTGAAATTTATTAATTTGTAAGTTGAATTATAATTTGATAAAAAATTTGTGTTAATTCTAGCCTCTGCTTCCCAATCTAGAAAGAAATTACTTGAAAACTGTCAAATTGAATTTGTTCAAATTTCAAGTAACTTTGATGAATCTTCAATAAAAGAAAAGAATATATCAAACTTAGCTCTTGAACTATCTTCTCAAAAGGCTAAATGTTTAGCTGAAAATATTCAAAATATTTCATTGCCTGGAGAATTTAACTATAGTTCTTTGGAAATCCTTGGATGTGACTCTATATTTGAATTTAAAGGCAAAGCTTTTGGGAAACCATTAGATAAAGAAGAGGCATTTAGTAGATGGAAAACAATGTCAGGAGAATTTGGGTTCTTACATACTGGTCATACACTTTTGATGTGTAATTTTAATTTAGATTCAAGGATACTTACTGTCAGTAAAACAATAAAAAAAACAGTAAGTTCAAGAGTCTATTTTTCTAAATTAGAAGAATCAGAAATAAAAAATTATGTAGATACACTCGAGCCTTTATATTGCGCTGGAGGATTTGCTTTAGAAGGGATTGGAGGCAAATATATAGAAATGATAGAAGGTTGTTTTAGTAATGTAATGGGCTTAAGTTTGCCATGGCTAAGAAATCAATTATTCAAAGAGGGTATTCCCCAATAAAAAAAACCCTACCTCCCGGCAGGGTTTTTTTTATTAGATTAAGAAATTAATCTAGATCTGGCATCTCAAGAGCTGGTTCAGTCTTTCTATCGATTCCTTTTTCGAAACCGGCAGCGGCTGCTCTAGCACGCCCTGCATGCCAAAGGTGACCGACGAATGTAAACCATCCTAGGAAGAACTGGGCTGCAGCTAACCATTGTCTTAAGTTAACAAAGTTAACAGCATTAGGCTCGGTAATGATTCCACCAACAGAGTTGATAGAAGCGTTAGGAGCATGAGTCATATATTCAGCAGCTCTTCTTACTTGCCAAGGCTGAATATCATTTTGGATTTTCTCAAGACTCAATCCGTTAGGACCTCTAAGAGGCTCTAACCATGGTCCTCTGAAATCCCAGAATCTCATTGTTTCACCACCAAATATAATTTCACCAGTAGGAGATCTCATGAGATACTTACCTAATCCTGTTGGTCCCATTGTTGTACCAACATTGGCTCCGATTCTTTGGTCTCTTACTAGGAAAGTAAAGCTTTGAGCTTGTGAAGCTTCAGCATTTGTAGGACCGTAGAATTCTGAAGGATAAGCAGTGTTGTTAAACCAGATGAAAGTTGATGCAATGAAACTTGCTACACATATTCCACCAAGCGCGTAGCTTAGAAGTCCTTCTCCATTCCAAATGAATGCTCTTCTTGCCCATCCAAAAGGTTTAGTAAAGATATGGAATATACCACCAAGTATTTCAATTACACCGACATAAACATGTCCTCCAACAATATCTTCAATTGAGTTGACGCCGATTATTGAACCAGCACCTCCCCATGGAGATCTAAATAGATACCCAAAAATAACTCTTGGATCTAATGTTGGGTTTATTAATCTAACTTCTCCTCCCCCAGGAGCCCAAGTATCATATGCACCGCCAATAAAACTCCAGTTTACAGACCAAGCTAATGAACCTACTCCCAAAATTATCAAATGATAACCAAGTATGTTTGTCATTTGATTTTTATCTCTCCAATCTGTGGAGAAGAAAGGAAAATCTTGCTCAAGTTTTTCAGGACCAGCTAATGAGTGGTAAATACCTCCAAAACCTAGAACTGCTGAGGCTACCAAATGAACAACGCCTACCTGAAAGAAAGGCATAATGTCAGTAACTTCACCACCAGGTCCGATTCCGTAACCAAACATTGCTACGTGTGGCATACAGATCAGAGCCTGTTCCCACATTGGTTTATCAAATGTAAAATGATTAACCTCAAAGAGCATCATTGCTCCTGCCCAGAAAACTATAAGTCCTGCGTGAGCTATGTGAGCTCCTAATAAGCGACCAGATAAATTGATTAGTCTAGCGTTACCTACATACCAGGCGTAGCCAGTTTCTTCAATACTCTGATTTGGAGCGTTTAATAAATTATTAAAGGGCGTTTCCACGTGGAAGAACCTCCTCAGGGAATACAAAATTTTCGTGTGGTTGATCCACAGAAGACATCCATGCTCTCATACCTTCATTCAAAAGAATATTCTTTGTATAGAAAGTTTCAAACTCTGGATCTTCCGCTGCACGGATCTCTTGGCTTACAAAGTCATAAGCCCTTAAGTTTAATGCTATGCCAACAATACCAATGGAAGATGTCCACATACCCATAACAGGTACAAAAAGCATCAAGAAATGTAGGAAACGCTTGTTAGAAAAAGCGATACCAAATATCTGACTCCAGAATCTATTCGCTGTAATCATTGAATAGGTTTCTTCTTCTTGGGTTGGGTCAAAAGCTCTGAAAGTTGAACTTTGAACTTTACCATCTGTATAAATACTTGTATCTTCATACAAAGTATTTTGAACTGTAGCTCCGTGAATCGCACAAAGAAGTGCACCACCAAGAATTCCAGCTACACCCATCATATGGAATGGATTTAAAGTAATATTGTGAAAACCCTGAATGAATAGGATATAACGGAAGATTGCTGCAACTCCAAAAGAAGGAGCAAAGAACCAACTATGCTGTCCTAAGGGATAGATAAGGAAAATACTAGTAAATACTGCAATTACTGCTGAAAAAGCTAATGCATTGTAAGGTCTAATTCCAACAAGACCAGCAATTTCAAATTGACGAAGCATAAAACCAATAAGGCCAAACACTCCATGTAATGCAACAAAGTTCCAAAGGCCACCAAGTTGTAGCCATCTTACAAAACTACCTTGAGCCTCAGGGCCCCATAAGAACAGAAGACTGTGCCCCATGGCATCTCCAGGGGTACTTACAGCAGCTGTTAAGAAGTTACAACCTTCTAGGTATGAGCTTGCAACTCCATGTGTGTACCAAGAGGTAACAAATGTTGTTCCGACGAACCATCCACCAATTGCAAGATATGCACAAGGTAGAAGGAGTAGTCCGGACCAACCAATAAATACAAACCGGTCGCGCTTTAACCAATCATCGAGGACATCAAACCATCCTCTTTGTTGTGCGCTACCAACGGCGATCGTCATGAGAAATCGTTTTAGCTTCGGGATACTGAGTGACTTTAACAAACATTGGGAGTATTGTGGGGAAATATTTTATATCTGAAATGCCTTGTAAAGCTTTCGTGACTTTTTTCTTAAAAATTAGGTAGAAATACTCTCTTAATTTGTTAAGTTATTTGAATTAGGATCTAAAAAAAAATAAAAAT
>QCPB01000029.1 GCA_003209795.1 Prochlorococcus sp. AG-436-C05 | reverse complement strand
ATCATCGACATTTTTTTTATTTACATAAACTTGATTCAAGGTTTTTTTAATATTTTTTGGATTTCTCATATTGTCAAATATTAAACGTTGGAGAACAATATTTTTAAGGAATATTCCTGCAACCGTTTCAATTGAAGTCTGCAACATATTTTTCTTCTTCGTTTTTTCTTCACTAAAATATCCAGCAGCATTTAATAATATCACCCCTGCATTAAGTTCATCTAGTTCGGCTCCAGCTGCCAAGGATGCATAACCACCTAAAGAATTACCCACAATAATTGTGGGTTTCTTTATTTTATCTTTTACGTAAGATACAACCTGATCTTTCCATAGAGATCCTGAATATTCGACATCTTTAGGCTTTGGACTTTTTCCAAAACCTAAAAGATCCATTGCATGAACTTCGTATTTTTTACTTAATACAGGAATATTGAATCGCCAATGATCTGTAGAAGCTCCAAAACCATGAATTAATAAAATTGCATAATCTTTTGAAGTTTTCTCAGGCTTAACAGAAACAGTATGTATTGGATAATTTAAAAAATTCCAAGAATAATTAACTTCTTTGCTTATTAATACTGATTTTTCCATTTATCAAATTATTATGTTTGATAATTCTAATAAAATTATTTCTTAACGAAGGCCTACTGGATCTGCCGCAACATCATCTGAAATTTTATTCCCACTACCAGGGGTTTTATCTTTCAAAACTATTCTTAAAAGAACAGGAGCAAGAAATGTCGTACCAATAACCATTAATAAAATAGCCGCTTCAAGAGAAGGAGTTAACAGACCAGCGCTTGTACCTAAACCAAGAAATATTAATCCTACTTCTCCTCTTGGCATCATACCTAGGCCTACAACCAATCTATTTGTAGGCTTATCACTTGAAAATACCCATCCAGCTGCAATTTTTCCAATAATTGCAACAACTAATAAAAATCCAGCGACTACAAGCGCAGATCTACTTGTTGGATCGAGTGGATTTATAACTGATAAATCCATGCCAGCCCCTACTAATACGAAAAAAATAGTCGCGAATAATGAAACCAATGGTAAAACAGATTGTTGAATTGCATGATTATTTTTAGAGCTACTAAGAATTAATCCAGCCGCAAAAGCTCCTAAAGCCGCTTCTAATCCTATTGCTGTAGCAACAAAACAACATAAAACTAATATCACAAAAGATGCAACTACTACAGCTCCTGGTGCTTTTAATCTATCTAAAAGCCAATCAAAACCTGGAGCTGCCGTTCGACTTAAGGCAATAGCAGCAATAACAAATACAACAGCTGCAGCAACTAATTTAACTATAGGAGCTATTTCTAAAGAACCTCCAGCAGCAAGAGCCACAACAACTGCAAGAATTACAATGCCTAAAATATCGTCCAAAACTGCTGCGCCAATAACTATTTGACCCTCTCTAGTTTTCAAATATCCCAATTCTCCAAAAACACTTGCAGTAATTCCTATACTAGTTGCAGTCATAGAGGCCCCTGCAAAAACTGCTGGAATTAGATCAACATGAAAAATTAACATTAATCCGAGTGTTCCGAAAGCAAAAGGCAAAATCACGCCAGCCATTGCAACTGTAAAAGCTTGAGCACCAACTGCGACTAATTCCTCTAACTCACTTTCTAATCCTGTTAAAAATAGCAGTGCGTACAATCCAAGTGTCGCAACTGCTTGAAGAGAAGGAAAACTTTCAAAATAAACATCTGGTACTGCTTCAGGAGGTATTGAAGCTAAAGAACTAATAATATTGACTAGTCCTTGATTTAATTCGGTCCCAGCTGAAGGTGGAATGAGTAAATGAAAACCTGAAGCTCCTATTACAACCCCAGCCAAAAGCTCACCCACAATAGTAGGTAAACTTAATCTAACCAAGACTTCTGCTAATGCTCGTGCAGCTAAAAATATCAATAGGAATCTAATAACTCCTATCAGTGTCTCAGCAACTTCTAAATCATGGGCACTTAACTCAGCAAGTAATGTATACATTATAAAATGTGAAAAAACTAAACTAACTAATTGGAAGATAGTTTATTGAGGGCCCAGTTTAAGAACTATGTAAAAAAAAGCAAAAATACTCAACAAGTGTGGATCTGAAGTTACAAGAAAGATATTTCTTTAAAAATAGCTATTGTCATATATATGTCTAATCCAATGAACTCCAACGAACCATTTGATCTACGCCTGCCTACTCCAGGTTGCTACTTAGATCCTGAGAAAGCTGGAATGGATTCAGATGCGGTTTTTCAAGGGATGACAGCACATCTCTTTTATACTCTTGGCAAATTAGCTACTTCTGCAAGTCCGCATGATTTATATATGGCGTTAAGTTACGCAGTTAAAGATAGACTAATGACAAGATATTTGGCCAGTCAAGAAGTTATAAGGAAAAAGCCTCAAAAAACTGTAGCTTACTTATCAGCAGAGTTTTTAATAGGTCCTCAATTAAGTAATAACCTATTAAATCTAGGTATAACTGAAGAAGCAGAGGATGCCTTAAAGAGATTTGGGATAGAATCATTATCAACAATTTTAGAAGTCGAAGAAGAACCAGGACTAGGAAATGGTGGGCTTGGCAGACTAGCTGCATGTTATATGGAATCTCTAGCTTCTTTACAAGTACCAGCTGTGGGCTATGGTATTCGCTATGAATTTGGAATATTCAATCAGTTAATTAGAGATGGATGGCAAGTCGAGGTTACTGATAAATGGCTAAAGGGTGGATGGCCATGGGAATTACCTCAACCTGATGAATCATGTTTCGTTGGTTTCGGAGGTAGAACCGAAAGTTATAGAGACGATAAGGGTAACTTCAGATCAAGATGGGTACCTTCTGAGCATGCTATTGGAGTTCCTCATGATGTTCCAGTATTAGGCTACAGGGTAAATACTTGCGACAGATTAAGGTTGTGGAGAGCTGACGCAACTGAAAGTTTTGATTTTTATGCTTTTAATATTGGTGATTACTATGGAGCAGTTGAAGAAAAAGTTGCATCAGAAACTCTCTCAAAAGTTCTATATCCAAATGATGGAACTGATGAAGGTAGAAGACTAAGACTCAAACAACAACATTTCTTTGTAAGTTGCTCTTTGCAGGATATGTTGAGAAGTCTTGAAAAACGATCTATCCCTGTAACAGAATTTCCTAATCATTGGACAGTTCAATTAAATGATACTCATCCTGCAATTGCAGTAGCTGAATTAATGCGCCTACTAATTGATCAATACCAAGTAGGTTGGGATCAAGCATGGAACATTACGACTTCATCAGTAGCTTATACAAACCATACATTACTTCCTGAAGCCTTGGAAAAATGGGATTTAGCTTTATTTAATGATCTCCTACCTCGTCATTTAGAAATTATTTATGAAATTAATTGGAGATTCTTGCAACAGCTCAGACTACGTTATCCAGGAGATGACAAAATACTTCAAAAGTTATCAATAATTGACGAAGAAGGTTCTAAGTCCGTAAGGATGGCACATTTAGCCACTATTGGAGCACATCATATAAATGGCGTAGCTGCACTTCACTCGGATTTAATAAAAAGACAACTTCTTCCAGATTTTGCAGAACTTTGGCCTGAAAAATTCACTAATGTTACTAACGGCGTCACTCCAAGAAGATGGGTAGCACTAGCAAATCCATCTTTATCAGGCCTATTAGAGAGAGAAGTTGGTCCTAATTGGATAACCAATATGGAACTTTTAAAAAATCTAGAAAAGAAACAAGAAGATACAAACTTTTTGCAAAAATTTGAAGATACTAAATTAACAGGTAAACGTAAACTTGCTAATTTTATTCATTCCAAAACAGGAATACTTGTTGATCCATCAAGTTTATTTGATGTTCAAGTAAAAAGAATTCATCAATACAAAAGGCAGCATTTAAATGCTTTGCAAATTATTGCTCAATATTTGAGGATTAAAAATGGCACAATCAACTATAAAACTCCAAGAACAATAATATTTGGAGGAAAAGCTGCACCAGGATATTTCATGGCAAAATTAATGATTAGGTTCATTAATGGTATTGCCGATGTAGTTAATTCTGATCCAGATATGGATGGTCTTTTAAGGGTTGTATTTTTACCGGATTACAATGTAAAACTTGGAGAAATCGTATACCCTGCAACTGATCTATCTGAACAAATTTCAACAGCTGGTAAAGAAGCATCAGGAACAGGAAATATGAAGTTTGCAATGAATGGAGCCTTAACTATTGGAACTCTTGATGGTGCGAATGTAGAATTAAGAGATCTTGTAAAGAAAGAAAATTTCTTTCTTTTTGGAAAGACGGAGAGTGAAATAATGAACTTGAAAAATAATGGTTATTCTCCTAAAACATTTATTGAGAAATGTCCCGAACTAAAAGAAGTAATTCGTCTAGTAGAAATTGGCCACTTTAGTAATGGAGATAAAGAATTATTTAAACCTTTATTACACAGCTTGACTGGACATGATCCATTTTTTGTTATGGCTGACTTCAAAGAATACTTGAATAAGCAAGATGAGGTGAGTAAATGCTGGAATAATAAAAATGCATGGAATAAAATGGCATTATTAAATACTGCACGATCTGGTTACTTTTCTTCAGATAGGTCTATTAGAGAGTATTGTGATTCTATTTGGAAGGTAGCTCCTATGCCTGTAGAAATTACATGTGATATTGAAGAAGTACCTAATTAATATTATTCTTATCTGGAAAGTCTGGAGTCTGATGAAATAATCTGTTTAATATTAATCTATCTAAATTTAGTGGATCAGGAGCCAATTCTTTAGAAATTGCTTTAAATTTCAATTCTACATTTTTCGTAACTCTAGTCTCAAAAATTCTCTCCATTAAAGCCTCAATTGCATATAAATAAGCATTAACATTTTCAAGTTCATTTATAGCTTCAGTGATTTCTAAATAAGAAATATGTTTATCATCTAAAATTGCATCTTCATTTAACTGTCTTTCTGATAACTGTTTTTGTAATTCATCTGTAACTTTATTACAAAGCGTTCTAAATGATTGAATTGATGCCCAATTTAATTCTTGTTGCTGCTTAAAAGTAGGGAATTCTCTAATAAGACGATCATGCTCTCTATAAAATCTCTGACAGTCTGAGCATTGACATGGTTCTTCAGTCAAAAGAATAAATAATTCTTCCTATATTGTCTCACTATTTGGGCATAATTGTAGGACCATCCAATAATTCGTCATTTTCATCAAGTGAATCAGGACTATCTGGCAAAGGTATTTCAATACTGGTAACCAAGTTAATCACATCTCTTAATCTCATAGAATCTGCAAACCATCCCATTGCCTGTTCAGCATCTCCTCGTTTTTCTGCATCATTTGCCTGGTCTTCATGAGCTTCTGCAAGTAAAGCCAGCCAGCACAAACATCTTGCCTGGACTATTGAAAGGTCTAAATCATTAGGTTGCGATTTAGAAATACGGTCATGCTCTTGTTGAATTAAGAGCTTCAAACGCATATCATGCAACTTAGCCATAAAAGATTTATTACTAATTACACGCTAGCTAGAGAGTGGCAATATTGCACACATACTACATATAGTTTATTACTTTAACGGGACTGGAGGGAGTCGAACCCACGACCTACGGTTTAGGAAACCGTTGCTCTATCCTGCTGAGCTACAGCCCCAATAGATGTTTTTTAGAGTAATAAGCATTATGCTAGATGAAAGCAGGAGAGGCAATCGCAAAAATGTTTTATTTTGGAAACGAAATAAAACATTTTTTGAGGAAAGTCCGGGCTCCCATATGGTCAGGCTTGCTGGGTAATTCCCAGTGCGGGCAACCGTGAGGATAGTGCCACAGAAACATACCGCCTAATACTTTTGTACGGCAAGGGTGCAAGGGTGCGGTAAGAGCGCACCAGCAACATTGAGAAGTGTTGGCTAGGTAAACCCCGGCCGGGAGCAAGGCTTAGTAGATTTATGACCATTACACAATCTACTTTTAAGTGCCGCTTGAGACTGTGAAGTAATTCCAGTCCTAGATAGATGATTGCCCATCTTTAAGAAGATGAACAGAACCCGGCTTATGACCTGCTTTCTACTTCATTTAAGTATTTTATTCATATGGCAAACTTAATTGATAGGAAAAGAATTGATGAAATAATTACTTTTTTAAAATCATTAGATATTAACTCGCAAAGATTTCATGAAAGAATAATTTCACAAAATCTAGAAACAATTCAGAATTTCAATGAAGCATTAACACACTCTTCAGGGAACAAAAAAATTAATTACGAAAAATTAGAATTCTTTGGAGATGCAGTCCTCAGATTAGCAGCATCTAATTTTATAGAAGAGAAATACACACATATGAGTGTAGGGGATAGATCAGAGCTAAGGTCACAAATAGTAAGTGATGAATGGTTAACTCAATTAGGTAAAAAAATTGATTTAGAAAGATTTATTATCAAAGGTCCCAAAGCTCTAGGCGATGAAAATGCAAAAGATACGATTATTGGAGAAGCTACTGAAGCAGTAATAGGTGCAATTTATAAGTGCTTCAATTCAATTAAAGAAGTCAATTTATGGCTAGATGAATTTTGGACTAAAGATTCAGAAGCATTTTTAAAAACCCCATATAAATTTAATGCTAAATCAGCATTACAAGAATGGTGTCAAAGCAAGGGATTTGATTTGCCAAGATATAAAATCATCGAAATCTCAAAGATCCATGGCGATCCTAACAGGTTCTCCTGTGAAATATATATTAACGGATCAAAAAAAGCATATGCTTTTGGACAATCTCATAAAAAAGCAGAAAAAAATGCAGCTATTATTCTAATAGAACAATTTATAAAAGAAGGTAAACTTCAATATTCAAACTATTTCTAAATTAGTTAATTGAAAAGTTATGAGTTTATCCCAATTACCCCCTTCGAAAAGAACTGCTGCATTATTCTTAGTAACTCTTTGTACAAATCCCTTATATCCTCTGTATATAGAATTATTATCTTTAACAACTACTATTGAGCCTGGGAGTATAGGCTTACGCAAGGATTCCATAAAATAAATAAATCAATCAAATATAATGATAAATGAAAATGAATGGTTAGTTGTTGGATTAATAACATCTCCACATGGAATTAATGGCAAAGTTAAAGTTAAGTCTCTTAGCGATTTTGAAGAAAGATTTATAAAACCAGGTATTAGGTGGGTACAGAAGGGAAATGAGCTTCCTGCAGAACTAGAACTGACTGCCGGTTTCAAACAACCAGGTAAAGAAACTTTCATAATTTCATTTCAAGGCATAAAAACCAGAAATCAAGCAAAAGATCTTAAACAATATAAAATTCTTGTCAAAACAAACATCCTACCCA
>QCPB01000028.1 GCA_003209795.1 Prochlorococcus sp. AG-436-C05 | reverse complement strand
TCAATAAAACAATCTATATTTTATAGTAACACAATTATACACGCAGCCTAAAAGGAAGTTGATTCCCACTCACTAAAACGATTCAATCTATAACTGAGTTTTTAGAGAAATATATTCCACGTAAAACTGATGTAAAACCGAAATGAACCATTCTTTATTAATTATTTTGTAATTAGATGAACTAATTGTAGAGAAAACAAAAAATCAATCATTTATAATGCAACTACCTGAAATTAAAGCACTATCTTTTCCAGGGTTTAATGCAATCATCGAAAACATACTATTTTTCTTATCAAGAAATGCAGCAAAATAATTATCTAAATCAGTATAAAAACTATAAAGGTGAATATTATCTTCATTCTCATTTAGTATTTCCGAAGTTCCACCATAATCACTGACGAATTCAAAACCTTTTCTATATCTAACAAAAGATTTTTTCTTACCTTGATGTTCATATCTACAAATCCAAGTTTCAGATTTAACCGCTCCCAAAGAAATTACAGAAAGCAATCCTATTAAAAAATAGACAAAAGCAGTTCGTTTTTTCATATCCAATTTACTTTTAATTAATATACCAACTTTAGAGAAAAGAAACTTTATACGATTTCTCTTTAAGAGACAGAGAAAAGTATTCGTGTAAAACCAGTGTAAAACAGACCATCTAGAAACCCTTGGTATCAGGTAATTAGATTTTTAGATTGTGTTTATGTAAAACCGATAAATTGAAATTATAACTGGGTTCTTAAAAGCAGTTTATTCCCACTCAGTAGTCCCAAACAAGAAAAAGCAAACAAATAAACTCAAAACAATTGGTATCACTGGGGTTTATGAATTCAAATTACCATAAAAAACCTATGTGTGATCTATGTGTGATCTATGTGTGATCTATTTGTGATCTATGTGTGACTAGTCAAAGAGATTATTTCTAGATAAATTTTGCTCCTTTTTTGAGGTTATGCCGAGCACACAATAGTTGAATATTAGATGCAACTTTAGAAGATCCACCTTTAGAAAAAGGCAAAATATGATCAAAATGTAGATTATCTGAAGAACCACAAATTCTACATTTACCCATATCTCGTTCATATACTTCTTTTTGAACTTCACCTGGTATTTGTCTGTTATGAAGCATATCTAATTATTCTTGATCATCTTGAGAAGGATCAATCTTAGGTTTCAATAAAAACTTGAAAACTTTTCTTTTTTCCTCATCCTTCTCATAAGCATCAATCAAATCATAAAAACCCAAATTCCTTTTCTCAATTTTCTATAAACCTGTATTTGCGAGGGTTCTCGCAACCTTTCTTTATAATCAAGTGCTGCTTGAAAGAATTTTCCATTTTCAGTCAGAGTTCCAGAAGGGGTCAATAAGGATTGATCAACCAACTTTTTTTCAGGATTTATATTTGCAGGAACATCGTGACCTTCATATTCAATTACACCATCCTCAAAAATATGATCATTGTATGGAGCGTTTTTTTGAGTAGACATCAAAACAACAGAATATGTTTTTTGAATGGCAAAATTCATCCCTTTTTGAATTTGTTTTCCGTTTAAGACTGTGCAGGATTCTTCATTTCTCCCGAATTTTAGAATATCTCCTTCTTTTAAACCCATCTCAAAATAATTAATAGTAGGTCTTCTTTTCTTCTTGAATTTCTCAGCAGAAGCAGATGCTTCTACATCAATTTTTTTTGCTACATCCTGAATACTTGGAGTAACATCTTCAATTGCCATTAGTGATAAAACAGCAATTGCCTGTTCTGGATTGATATTAAAAAATTCTCTTTTTGGATTAACCCTGCTTGGTTCAAATGCTGTATGAAATGCTTTTTCTGTCTTATCTACATCTTTAACTTTCGCTGCATATTCACATTCAAAAGGAAGAGGAACACCAGTCGAATATAGGTCTGCAAGTCTAAGTTCCACATCTCTTGTCGTCTTACCAATCTTCACCATGTTCGGCATCGCTGGATTAGTTAGAACATAAACACTTCCTTCCATTTATAAATTTTCTAGAAATTTAAAGTTAATCTTATACTAATTGACATATCTTTAAAATTAAATTTATAAGTTGAATCTCTTATGCCCAAAAAAGAAGAATTTGATTATGAATTACAAAAGCATTTAGAAAAAGAAATACCTGAACTTTTAATGCCTATAAAACCTTCTTTAGATGAAATAGTTTGCGGTTTTTTAAAAACCTTTGATGTCTTTGTAAAACCATCATCATTAGCAAAAAGAGATCCTTTAGGAGACGCAGTCACTGGAGGAGTTTTAGGTGCTATTAATCCATATGCCATTGCTGTAGATCAAGGTTTAAAAAGTCAAAATAGAATGGAACGGAATCAAAAAGTAACGGAGTGGATTCAATGGAAGCAATGGGCATTGTCTCATCCAGAATTTCTTGATTACAAACAAAATATCCTTTTCAAATATGAAGATGAAGCATATGAAATAAAAGAACTTAGTCGAACTCCAAAAATGAAAGAGAGAATTGCTGAATGCAAGGCAAAATACTATAAAAATAGAAATATAAGAAATAAAGTTGTTCTAGCAGTAGGTCTAATAGTAGTAATCACAATAGTTGTATTTGTGACAGTTGTATCAATCCAATCAGTTTGAGGGAATGGAAAAGGAACCTAATTACGATAATGATGGATTAGATCCATCCGAAGAGTATTTCAGAAAGATGAAAAAAGGTAATGATGAGGATACCTATTTCCCACCAGAGGAATCAGAACCACCTCATTATTAAGAGCATAAAAAAAAGAATTTTGAATACAAAGTGTAGAGAAATTTAAAACTCTACGATTTCTCTATAGAGACAGGATTTTCACTCCACGGGAAACCTGAGGGAAACCTACTTTTTGAGTCTATAACTGGGTTTATAACCTATTCTTCACTCCCACTCAATTGTTCCAGGAGGTTTACTAGTTATATCGTAAACAACTCTATTTACTTGAACTACTTCATTGACAATTCTATTAGATATTCTTTCTAAAATCTCAAAAGGAATTTTTGACCAATCTGCCGTCATACCGTCCTCACTAGATACACATCGTAAAACTATTGGCCAAGCATATGTTCTTTTATCTCCCATAACCCCTACCGTTCTCACAGGTAATAAGACAGCAAAAGCTTGCCAAATATCATTATATAGATCAGCTTTTTTTATTTCATCTCTAACTATCCAATCTGCATCCCTTAAACAATTTAGTTTTTCATCAGTAACTTGACCTAAAATTCTTATCGCTAAGCCTGGACCTGGGAATGGATGCCTTTTTATGATTTCATCAGGCAAACCTAAAGCAGCTCCTAGTTTTCTTACTTCATCTTTAAAAAGTTTTCTTAATGGTTCAACTAATTTAAATTGTAAATCTTTAGGTAATCCTCCTACATTGTGATGACTTTTTATTTTAACCGCTATCCTCTCACCTGTTTTAGGATCAACATTTGTACCAGCACTTTCAATAACATCAGGATAAAGGGTTCCTTGTGCTAAGTACTCAAATGGACCTAATCTACTACTCTCCTCCTCAAAAACGTTTATAAATTCTCCACCTATAATTTTTCTTTTTGTTTCTGGATCAGACACTCCCTCTAATTTCTTAATGAATCTTTCTCTTGCATTAATATATTCAACCTTTATATGAAATTTCTTATCAAAAAAATCCATTAAAAATTCAGGTTCACCTTTCCTCATGAAACCTTGATCAATAAACATGCATGTAAGTTGTTTGCCGATTGCTTTATTAAGAAGAAAAGCCAAAGTTGATGAATCAACACCGCCTGATAGGGCAAGTAATACTTTCTTGTTACCAACTTGCTCTTTAATTCTAGGAATCGTCTCTTCTAAAAAGGTTTGAGTAGTCCAATCGGGTGCACATTTAGAAATTGAATAAACAAAGTTTTTAATTACAGTCATTCCAAATTCTGAATGAATGACTTCAGGATGAAATTGGACACCGAATAATTTCTTTTGATTATTAGCAATTGCCGCGTGAATTGTATTCTCAGTATGCGCAACTTTATTAAACCCATTAGGCAAGCTATTAATTGAATCTCCATGACTCATCCACATTATCGATTTATCCTCCACATGAGAAAGCAAATCTACATTTGAATCAATATTTATAGGCGCTCTACCATATTCAGCTTTCTTAATCGCTGGAGTGACTGTGCCTCCAAGTACTTTAAACCATCCTCCTTTTTGTTTTTTTATATATGAGTATGCTGCTTCCCAGCTACTTTCATGGTCATTTCCGCCATTTCTCATAGTACAAAAAATCTCTGCTCCAAATGTACTGGCATTTACTCTTGATGAAGTAAAGGCTAAAGGAGAAAATATTCCTAAAGTTAATAGTATTAGTTTTTTCTGCTTGAATTTTTCCATTAAACTTTTTCTTCTATTTAAAACTATCTTTTATTGAGTATATGTCTATAGAAATTTAAGATTTTATTACTCCAAATAAGTTCAAGAATTTTACAATTATAGGAATAATTAACAGGACAGTTATTAATCTAACTGCGTGAAGAGTAGCTACTGCTGCTCCTACTCCATATTCAGAGCCTACCAGACTCATACCACTTATACCTCCTGGGGCTGCTCCAAGAATAGTTGTTATTACATCAAGCTTTAGTAATCTACTTGTCCATAAACCAATAGCTAATCCTGTAAGGACTAATGTAAAAGTTATTAAAATTGCAGGTTTCCACAAAGTTTGTAATTCAACTACTGAGTCTTTGGAAAGGCTAGTTCCAATAACGGTCCCAATGCCAACTTCTAATAAAGTTCTTGTACCATTAGGCCACTCCGCAACATCAACTTTGCCACTTATGCTGAGTATGCTTGCACCAATCAAAGCCCCAGCAAGTGGAGCTGCTGGAATACCAGTTTTTAAAGCTAAAGCCCCAAAAAGTCCACCAGCTAGTAGATAAAAAATTAGATTTATATTTGGCATGAAATTGTTTAGATGTTTGAAATTAATATTAGAAAAGAAAAGTTAGTCTTGGGTTATTGCTCAAAATATTTTTTAAATCCGCATAATCGTCCATCGAGTTGGCATAATATTATATAAAGCATTATTTTTGTTATTGCTTTACAAATTTCTTAAAAAAGGCAAAAAAATCTAATCAAAAATAAATTTTCTTTTCTTGTGTGATGTCATCAACTTTAAAAGTCAAAATTTGCTGTCGCGATTGCTTTAACCAATGGAGATAAAAAAATCCTTAATTTTAAGAAACAATATAGTTGAACTAGGTGGCTATATTGAGTAACTAGGAACATAAATCATTTTTCTAAATGTTTCGAAGCTACTACTAGAGCCTCTCCTGCTTGTTGAGCTGTAATTTTATTTTGATCTAGCAGGATATTACTAATAGCTGAAATTACTGAAATAATATCTCTATCATTAACGTAACCTAAGTGACCGACTCTAAATATTTCTCCTTTCAAATGGTCTTGCCCACCAGCTAATAATATATCAAATTTATTTTTTATTTTTTTTCTAAACTCGTCAGCATCGATTCCCTCTGTAGCTATAGCAGTGACGGCAGGACTTAAATGTTCTTCATCAGCAAATAAATTAAGATTAAGAGTTTTTGCAGCGTTACCAACTGCTAATTTATGTCTATTGTGTCTCGCGAAAATGTTTTCTAATCCTTCTTCTCGCATCATTTTTAAAGATACATCTAAAGCAAAAACCAAATTTACTGCAGGAGTATATGGATTACTGTTGCTTAAAAGACTTTTTTTGTAAGATTTTAAATTTAAATAAAATTTCGGTAAATTAGACTCTTCTGCAGCTTGCCATGCTTTTTTACTCATTGATATAAAGCTTAGTCCCGGTGGTATCATGTAACCTTTTTGCGATCCTGAAGCTACAATATCTAGTCCCCATTCATCTACTGGTACATTGCAAGCTCCAAGACTTGTTACACAGTCAATAATTGATAATGCTTGTTTATGATTACGAATATGAGAACTTATCATTTGGAGATCATTTATTACTCCGGTTGAGGTTTCTGAATGCGTTAAGATGACAGCTTTAATTTCCTTTTGCTTATCTTTTTCCAGTATCCTTTTAAAATCCTCTGGATTCAATGGCTTACCCCATTCAGCATCAATTTTAATTATTTCTAACCCAAATTCTTTGGCAACCTTGACCCATCTTTGCCCAAATTTGCCATTCTCCCCGCAAATGACTTTGTCTCCTTTGCTGAGGGTATTTATTATGCCAGCTTCCATTGCAGCAGTCCCACTTCCAGTAATTGTTAATACATCATTTTCTGTTTGATGAAGCCACTTTAGATTTTCAGTAGTAATCTCAACAAGATCTTGAAAATCTTTGCTTCTATGACCAATAGGGTGTTTTCCTAACGCATGTAAAACTTTTTCTGGAACTGGTGTAGGACCAGGAATCATCAGTGATAATTTGTCTTGTATGGCCACTTTTTAATTAATAGGTCATTCTTAGATTAGTTGTCATTAACTATTTTTCAATTACTTGACTTGAAAAAAGGATTTTCTTTACCTTTATGGGTTGCGGGTGCTGCTAAATCAGCCTTAAAAAAATTATTAGGATCTTCATTTCAAAATTATGAATTAATTAAAATTCCTAATGAAAAAAGACTGATAAAAATAGAAGTACATTCTGCTGCATTAATGCAAGGTAATTCGCATGCAATGGGAATTACTTATGCGAAGTCTGATTTAGCACTTGATTTAACCCAAAATTTGGAAATATGGACAATAGCTTCTTTAGAACAAACTTTAATCAAAAATGTTACACAAGAAAATCAGATAAATATTATTGCAGGTCAAGGAGTTGGTATTGATCAAAATACATCCAAGATATGTATTTCTCTGTTTGCAAAAGAAGTTTTATTTGAAAATTTATTAGATATTATTCCAGATGGCTTTAAATTGAATCTTGAAATTATTTTCCCAAATGGAAAATTTTTGGCGGAGAGAACTAGTAATAAATCATTTGGGATTGTCGAAGGATTATCAATTATTGGGACCAGTGCTGATACTTTTTCAAGTGCATCTCCTGATCAATTAAAACATGCAAAGGAAAAGCTTGAGCATATAATTGAAAATAATTTTAAGGGTAAATTAATCTTTGTTATTGGTGAAAATGGATTAAATTTGGCAAAAAATTGCAATATAAAATTTCCTATTATTAAAGTCGGAAATTGGATAGGACCATTATTAGTTTATGCTGCAATTAAAAATGTTAAAACTGTTATTCTTTTTGGGTATCATGGCAAATTAATTAAATTAGCTGGCGGTATTTTTCATACTCATAATCATATAGCTGATGGGAGAATTGAAACGCTTGTCTATTTAGCGGTAAAAGAAAATATTCCAATCGAATTAATTATGAAATTATCTAATTTAAATACCATTGAGGAATCTTTTTTATTGCTTGAAGAATTTAGTAAATCAAAAGCTGATAAATTGTGGAACAAATTATCAAATTGTGTTGAGGAGCGCTCCTTGGCATATGTTAATAAATATTTAAAGACAGATATGCAAATCGCTGCAGTTGTTTTTGATAGACAAAGAAAAATAAGGTGGTCTGGCTGTAATGGCAAAGGGTATATTTCTTCTTTTGCATGTGATTAATATTTGATTATGCTTTTCCAATATTTTGAGCTAACTTTTATACATGAGTGAAAAATTATTAAAAAAGGAAAGGGATCCCTCAATATTAATCTTGGATTTTGGATCTCAATATTCTGAATTAATTGCTAGGAGAGTCAGAGAAATCAACGTTTTTTCTCTTGTAGTGAGTAATCGCATTTCAATTGAGGATATCCAAGATATTAATCCAAAAGGAATAATTTTAAGTGGAGGGCCAAACTCGGTCTATGAAGAATATGCACCTAGCTGTGATCACGAAATTTTTAGAT
>QCPB01000027.1 GCA_003209795.1 Prochlorococcus sp. AG-436-C05 | reverse complement strand
AGAGATCTTACCGGACATGCTGCTAGAGATGCGATACTATTAGCAATGAACTCTTCAACAAAAAAAGAATGGAATAGCTTTTATAGACGTGTTTTAATTAAAGATCTTCGTTGTGGAGTATCTGAAAAAACAGTTAATAAGGTAGCAAAGAAATTTCCTAAATATGCGATACCAATTTTTTCTTGCCCCTTAGCTCATGACAGTGCAAATCATGAAAAAAAAATGATAGGGCAAAAACAAATTGAGATCAAACTTGATGGGGTAAGGGTTTTAACAATTATTAGAAAAAATAAAGTTGAAATGTTTTCACGCAATGGTAAGCAATTTCATAATTTTGGTCATATTATCGAAGAAATAGAAAACGTTATAAAAGCAAATCCCACACCTTACGATTTAGTCCTAGATGGTGAAGTAATGAGTGCGAATTTTCAAGATTTAATGAAACAGGTACACCGGAAAGATGGCAAACAAAGTAAAGATGCAGTTCTACATTTATTTGACCTATGTCCTCTTACAAATTTCCAAAAGGGCAGATGGGAAACTAATCAAGCAGAAAGAAGTCTACTAGTAAAGGAATGGGTTGCAAAACATTCGATCTTGCTAAAACATGTAAAAACTCTTGATTGGGAAAATGTAGATCTAGATACTATTGAGGGACAAAACAGATTTGTAAAACTTAATAAATCGGCAGTGGAAGGCGGATATGAAGGAGTGATGATTAAAGATCCACATGCTATTTATGAATGCAAAAGAACACACAGCTGGTTAAAAGCAAAACCTTTCATCGAAGTCACCTTAAAAGTTGTCTCGGTTGAGGAAGGAACAGGGCGCAATAAAGGAAGACTTGGAGCAATACTTGTTGAAGGACAAGATGATGGATGTAAATACAGCCTTAGTTGCGGGAGCGGATTTAATGATATTCAACGTGATGAATATTGGTCAAAACGTGATAATCTTATTGGTCAACTTGTAGAAATAAGAGCTGATGCCAAAACCAGATCTCAAGAGGCTGAAACATTTAGTCTAAGGTTTCCTAGATTCAAATGCTTTAGAGGATTTAAAGCGGGTGAAAAGGTATAAATTTATAAAAGAATATTCATCGAGTAGTCAATGAAAAATGTGGTTTTTAATTATTAAACCCTCAAACCTTGAATATAAAATATAAAAATAATGATCAAGAATTTCTAAAAAACTAATTATGAAAAAGGCAGTATTCAATTACATCAAAACACCCTGTGGACAAGCAAAATATATCAAATTAGAGTCTAATAAAACCTTACTAGGCAAATTGAGGCTGATATGGTTTGTCTTAATTGCATCGATAAGAGATTGGAATATTAAAGATTAAATTCTTAAGATTTGTCGAAGTATTCTCTAGAATATTTAGCTGAGAAATATACCACTAAAAAAGTTGAAACAATGCCGATAATAGTCATATATATATTATTTGTTGATTGGACATACTTTAAGTCCTGAAGACTTTTGGCCAAACTACCTATTGAGCAATAAAGAAAAGTGCCAGGAATTATTCCGAATAGACCAAGAGCAAAATCTCTGAATTTAACATTATTCAAGCCATAAAAATAATTAAGAATACTGAAAGGAAATATTGGCGATAGTCTCGCTAAAAAAATTAATTTAAGTCCTCCTTTTTTCACTATTTGTTCCATAACACTTAAATTTGGATAACGGCTAAAAAAATTATTTAGTTTTTCTGCAAAAAAACTTTTTGATATAAAAAAAGCAACTGAAGCTCCTATAGAAGCCGAAATAAAAACAATAATTGATCCTAAATATGAGCCATATAAAAAACCTGACAATAAAGATAGCCAAGAAGCTGGAAGTATTAATAAAACAATGAAAATATAAATGCAAACGAACGCAAAGATGCCAATTCCAGTATTAAAAAAAAATGATAAATTAAACATATTTTCTAGAAATATATTCATAATCAATTTAGTAGTTCAAGCTTTTTATTAATTCTTTCCATTTGTGCCGTACCATCTTTTAATTTATATCTACATTCATCAACGATCTCTTTTGGAGCCTTATCTATAAAATTTTTATTAGATAATCTCTTATTTAAATTTTCTAATTCGGAATTCACTTTTTGTAAATCCTTGTTTAACCTTTCTTTTAATGCATCTATATTTACATAATCCTTAAAAGGTAAATAAACCTCTAAATCCCTAATTATTCCAGAAAAAGACTTTGCAAACTCTTTTTTATCAACAGCATTAGTTTCATAAATAAATACTTCAGAAGATTTAGTTAAAGTTTGTATATCATCTACTAAAATTTTTAAAAAATCAATTAAGTCGCCATTATCTGAAATCAAATAGACAGGAACTTTCTCTGTTGGCTTGAGACCTAATTCAGCTCTCAAGTTTCTAATCAATCTAATAATTTCAAAGAGTTGCTGAAATGATTTATCAAGCTTAATATCAACAAATTTATTTTCTTGGGTTGGCCATTTTTGAAGGGACAATAATGTTTCTTCAGGTTTTCGTTGCAGTACATGCCAAAGTTCTTCAGTAATATGTGGCATAAAAGGATGCATCATCACCAAAATATCATTAAGCACTTTTATTAAAACTTTTTCAGATGTTTGTCTATTTTTATTCTCTTTATTATTAAATCTTTGTTTTGCAAATTCTACATACCAGTCACAAAAATCATTCCATGAAAATTCATATAATAATTTTGCAGATTCACCTAATTTATATTCCTTCAACAAAGTAGCTACATTGGTATTAAGCTGATGCAATTTTGATAAAATCCACTTATCACATAACTCTAAAGAATTTAGATCACTCTCATTAAACGAATAATTATCTTTAGAAGTTTTATTAATTAATACAAATTTGGTTGCATTCCATAATTTATTCGCAAAATTTCTTGAAGCTTCAACAGTTGAAGATGTATCTTTTTTTCTATCAAAATCAAGCCTGATATCCTGTCCAGCGCCTGCAACTTCTCGAATTAAAGCAAATCGTAAAGCATCAGAACCATATTTATCAATTAATAGTATTGGGTCAATACCATTACCAGAACTTTTGCTCATTTTTTTATTATTTTCATCTCGAACTAAACCATGAATATAAACATCCTTAAAAGGAATATTATTCGTGAAAGTATTCCCCATCATTGTCATTCTAGCCACCCAGAAGAAAATAATATCAAAACCAGTAACTAGAACACTATTTGGATACCATTTTTTAAAGTCCGGATCATTATTATTTGGCCAACCAAGGGTTGAGAAAGGCCATAAACCACTTGAAAACCAAGTATCCAATACATCTTTATCACGAACCAATTTAATGTTTAAACCAAATTTTTTATTAGCTTGAATTAACGCATCCTCTTCATTTCTTGCAACTACAAATGGAGTATTTTGTTCTATTGAGTCTTGAAATTCATCTAAAACGTACCATGCCGGTATTTGGTGACCCCACCATAATTGCCTACTGATACACCAATCATTAATATTCTCTAACCAATCCTTATAGACTTTCTCCCAGCGTTGGGGAATAAATTCTGGCTTTTTAGAATCAATTTCCTCAAGACATCCTTGTGAAATATCATCCATTTTCAAAAACCATTGTGTTGACAATAATGGTTCAATTGGAACTTTTCCTCTATCAGAGAAAGGAACAGTATGTTTATAATCTTCAATCTTTGTCAAAAGACCTAAGTTATCCAATTCTTTAATGATTTTCTTTCTGGCCTGATATCGATCTAAATTTTGAAATTTACCTGCATTAATATTTAAAGTTCCATCTTTATTCATTACATTAATCTGTTTTAAGTTATGCCTTTTTCCTATAGCAAAATCATTTGGATCGTGAGCTGGAGTAACCTTGACACATCCAGTACCAAACTCTTTATCAACATGTGCATCGGCAATAACGGGTATCTCTCTATCAACGAAAGGTACTTTTACTTTTAAGCCAATATATTTTTTATATCTATCGTCTTCCGGATTAACTGCCACAGCAGTATCACCCAATAAAGTCTCTGGTCTAGTTGTTGCAACCTCTAAGTACTTCTCTAACTTTTCACCACTTTTAGAAAGTAATGGGTATTTAAAATGCCATAAATGACCATTTACTTCCTGCATTTCAACTTCAAGATCACTTACAGCAGATTGAGATGCAGGACACCAGTTGACTAAATATTCGCCTCTATAAATTAAATTCTTTTTATAAAGAATATTAAATGCCTCAACAACTGCCTCATTTAATTTTTGATCTAGAGTAAATCTTTCTCTGCTCCAGTCTACTGAATATCCTATCCTTTTTAATTGAGATACTATTCTCCCACCGCTTTGTTCTTTCCAAGTCCATGCTCTTTTAAGAAATTCATCTCTCCCAATATCCTCGCTTTTTTTACCTTCACTTTTTAATTGTTTTTCAAGAATGGTTTGGACAGCTATAGAAGCATGATCCGTTCCTGGTAAACACAAAACATTCTTACCTAGAAGTCTCTGAAAACGCACAACAACATCTATCAAAGCCGTATTAAATGCATGTCCCATATGCAAAGATCCAGTTACATTTGGGGGCGGAATAACAATAGAAAAAGGCTCTCCATCATCTTCAGGATTAGGGCTAAACGCTTTTAAACTTTCCCATTTGGCTTGCCACTTTTTTTCTACTTCGGAAGGTGAATAATTTTCTAAAGATAATTCATCATTCAACTCTGTCATTTGCAAATTTTATTTCAAAGAACCTTTTGCTTATTTTATCTTGATGAAAGCCAATTAATGAAAATAATATTAGTTTGCAAAAAAAGGCAAAATCACTCTACAAAAGTTTAAAGCCAGAACCGCATGAACAACGTTTTGCATTTTTTGGTGTTGAAATAAGAAATCCACCACCGCTTAAATCGCCGTAATAATCTAATTTTAAATCTTTCAATAAATTAAACTGTTTTACATCTGCGTATAAAGTTACTCCCTCCGTTCTTGAAATAGGGGATCCATTACATGTTCCAGGCCTTAATTTAATATGCATCCATCCTTCGGAACAATTCTTATCTTCAATCAAATCAATAGACATTTCTCCTGGAGAACCTCCAAAAGAAGCTTGCCTAGAAAGTTCTGAAGCTGCGCTTTGACTGATTGAAAGATTGACGATCTCAGTCATTTAAAAAAATAATAAATGGGCGATCCAGGGTTCGAACCAGGGACATCCTGCTTGTAAGGCAGGCGCTCTACCGCTGAGCTAATCGCCCTTATAATAAACCATTCTAATAGATGAAGTTGAAATTTTTATACTAAGTATTTAAATATTTCATGATTGAGGCAAAATTGAATTAATAACCTATATTCTATGTCCTCAAACAATAGATATTACTTTCAAAACAATTCCGATTTAGAGACTTTAAAGAGTTTCAGAAATTTAATATCTAACGTTAAATCTTTAAAAGATAAAACTTGGGGCTGCCCATGGCAGAAAATACAGTCTCATATATCTTTGATCCCATTTTTACATGAAGAAAGTAGTGAATTTATAGATGCGATATATGAAAAAGATGCGGATAACATTTGTGAAGAGTTAGGAGATCTCTTATTACAAATAATGCTTCATGCTGAAATCGGTTACGAAGAAAAAGAATTTGAACTAAATGATGTAATAAAAAAACTAAATAAAAAAATTATTAATAGACATCCATATATTTTTAAGAAACAAGAAAAAGTATCTTTAGAAAAATCACAAGAGCTTTGGGAAGATATTAAAAATTCAGAAAAAAAAGCTCCTGATACGGAATCATCAATTAGTAAAAATTTAAATTTAAAAATAAAAAATTTACCACCTTCAATTGGTACAGATAGAATAACAAACGTTGTTAAAGAATATGGTTTCAAATGGGAAAGTACTAATCAGATTTTTGAGAAGTTAGAAGAAGAGATAAATGAATTAAAAGAAGCAATTAAGAGCAAAAAGGGATCAAATATTAAAGATGAATTTGGAGATGTTTACTTTACTCTTATAAATCTTTCAAATTTTTTAAAAATAAATCCTGATTCAGCTCTTCAAAAAACTAATAAA
This sequence comes from Prochlorococcus sp. AG-436-C05, assembly GCA_003209795.1. Classification (GTDB taxonomy): domain Bacteria; phylum Cyanobacteriota; class Cyanobacteriia; order PCC-6307; family Cyanobiaceae; genus Prochlorococcus_A. The sequence goes on along the minus strand of QCPB01000027.1, from coordinate 2,806 downwards.
AAATTTTTAGACAGATTTTCAATCATTGAGCACCATGCAGGAGATAATATTAAAAAACAAACTCCTAAAGATTTTCAACGGCTTTGGCAAATTGCTAAGAATACACTTATGAAAAACAATTCTTAAAAAGCAAATGACAGATATAACATGGATAGACGAATATCATAAAGGTTCAAGATTTGGCCTAAATGGGAAATTATTAATTAGAAAAACCTCAAAATATCAAGAAATTATTGTTATAGAAAATGATTATTATGGTAAAGCTTTAATGCTAGATGGTTGTTGGATGACATCATTAAAAGACGAAAAATATTATCATGAATGTCTTGTTCATCCAGCCTTAAGTAGCATTGACGAAAAATCTAATGTACTAATAATTGGTGGTGGTGATGGTGGTACTGCGAGAGAATGCGTTAAATACACTAAAATAGCGAGAATTGATTTAGTAGAAATTGATGAGGAAGTAATCAAAGTATCTAAAAAATTTTTAAAGGAAATTGGAGGTGAAGCTTGGAATGACAAAAGATTAAAGATACACATTGATGATGGTGTTAAATGGGTAGAAAATACAAGAGATAATTTTTACGATGTCATATTTATAGATTCTTCAGATCCCTCAGAATTTTCAAATTTATTATTTTCAGATTCTTTTTATAAAGAATGTAAAAGAATACTGAAAACAAAGGGGATATTAGCCACACAAAGTGAATCGCCTGAATCCTTCAAAAATATTCATATAAGTATTTTAAAAACTCTAAAAAAGATATTTAGAGTATCTGAAACCATGTATTCCTTTGTGCCTATATATCCAAGCGGTATTTGGAGTTGGACATTCGCTTCTAAAGAAGCACTATATTTATCACAGCCGAATTGCAGAGAAACAAAGGCAATAGAAAAAGGGTGCGAAATTTGGAATTTAAATTTTCAAAATGCAGCATTCAAAATGATGCCAAATAAGATTGTAAAGGAACTAAATTCTTTTCACCTTTAAATACTTCGCAACCTTTTCTTCCTATAGCTTTACCTTCTATAGAGAGACCAACTAACTTTTTTTGAATACCTAATCTTGACTGCTCTTCAAGAAAACTTCTTCCGAAGAATTCATGATTATTCTCTAAATTTACCAGCCAACCTAAACCAGCTTCATATGGAGAAGTTTCTTCATTTATGTCTTGGCCATAAAGATGCATCCCTGCTTCAAGTCTTAGAGTATCTCTAGCTCCTAAACCACAAGGTGAAATATTTTTGGAAATTAAGAAATCCCATAGATTAATTGCTGCTTTTTTAGATAAAAGTATTTCTAAACCGTTTTCCCCTGTATATCCTGTTTTGGAAAAGAAGATTTTTTCTTTAGCTGAAATATGTTCAAAAATTTTATATTCACATCCAAAGTTAGGAATATATGAGATCGATGCTTTAATCCATTCTTCAAATAAATTAAAAGAATTTCCCCCCTGTAATGCTAAAAGGGCCTTATCTTTTTTAAAGTTTGTTATTGAAATTTCATTTGCATTTAAATTATTTTTAATCCAGCGAAAATCTACTTTGTATCTACTTGCATTAACGATTAATAGTATTTCTGAAATATCATCTTCTTGTATACCAAGGTCATAAATTATTAAGTCATCTATTATTCCTCCTTTTTCATTGAGCAAAACTGTATAAAGCCCTTGACCTTTAGAAAAGGAGTATAAATTAGAAGGAAAAAATTTTTGAATATAGTCTTTAGGATTAATTCCCTTAATAGAAATTACACCCATGTGGGAAATATCAAAAAATCCTGCGGTAGATCTTACTGATTCATGTTCCTTGATTAATCCTGAAAATGATATGGGCATTTCCCATCCTGCAAAATTCACTAATTTTGCATTTGAATCAACATATTTTGAATAAAGTGGACTTTTAAGCAAATCCATGGAATATTTTTTATTAATTTAGTATTTTTATACTTTAGTTTAGAAATCTTTTATTGCATATTTTCTAAGGACAAAATTAAGCTTCTAAGTACTTTTGCGGCAACTATGCTACTTACTCCGCTCTTATCAGTTTCGGGAGATAACTCGACAATATCTGAAGCCACAATTCTAAAGTCTTTTAAAGTTTTAAGGATCTCTTCAAAATCATTCCAAAAAAATCCTCCTGGTTCTGGAGTTCCAGTTCCTGCTAATAAACTGGGATCAAACCAATCTAAATCTATTGTTAAATAGATAGGAGAATTAGAGTATGGTAAAAGAGCTTTTTTAAATTCTTGTGTATTTCCGCCTGGCAAAAAGTTTACTAATTGATTTCTTTTATGCATAAATTGAAATTCTTCTTTTGTTCCACTTCTTATTCCTACCTGTAAAATCTTCTTTTTAGGCAAGACCTCTAAGCATCTTTTCATTGCACACGCATGACTATGTTTATTTCCTATATATGATTCTCTTAAATCTGCATGAGCATCAAGTTGAATCAATATTAAATCAGGATATTTTTTTACTAATGCTTCAATAGCACCTCTAGTAATAGAGTGCTCGCCACCAAGCATAATAGGACTAAGGCTTTTACTAATTAAATAATTTGTTGCTGATTTGACTGATTCAATAACGGATTGTGAGTCATTTTTATCGATTAGTATTGAACCAAAATCAACATAAGAAACATCCTTTAAGTCCTTATCTAGTTTTGGACAATATGTTTCTAAACAAATACTGACTTGCCTTATCGCTTCTGGACCAAATCTAGCTCCCGGTTTAAAAGAACATGTACCATCAAAATTGACTCCAAATATACCAATTGAGCAATTATCAGGATTTCTTTTTGCTCC
>QCPB01000026.1 GCA_003209795.1 Prochlorococcus sp. AG-436-C05 | reverse complement strand
CCAGTAGTTTTGAAATGAATTTCAGGGTTTGCTGGATTATCAAATTGACCTGGCATGAAATATTTAGAAGGATTACTTTCTGCAATTTCTTTAGCTTTAGCTATTGCTCCAGGCATACCTTTAGAGGCCTCTGTTAAAACAATTTCAGCTCCCAATACTGCCATGACTCTTCTTCTCTCAATTGACATGGATTCCGGCATTGTAAGGATTAGTTTATAACCTCTTGCTGAAGCAGTAAAAGCTAGGGCAATTCCTGTATTTCCAGAAGTAGGTTCAACAATCGTTTTTTCTTTTGTAAGCTTCCCACTTTTCTCAGCATCCCATATCATATTTGCGCCAATCCTACATTTGACACTATATGCAGGATTTCTCCCCTCGATTTTTGCTAATACCGTAGCTTTAGCGTTTTTTGTAACTGATTTTAATTTTACTAATGGAGTGTTTCCAATAGCAAAACTGTTGTCCTCATAAATTCTTGCCATTTATATATTGAGAAAATATATTTTAATACTAACTATTTTTCAAAAAATGACTATATAAGTTTCTAAACAGTAAATACTAGGAATTTAATAATTTTTTAATGCTTCAGAAAATGTTCTCCATAATTGATCTTTATTCTCTAGCCCAACGGATACTCTAATAAGGTGCGAGGGTATCCCAAAACTTTCAGCCCAATCCAATTCTTCATAATGAGCTAATAACACATAAGGACATACAAGAGTAAATTTTGTGCCTAAACTAGGCCCTTTAGATATTTGAAGAGAATCATAAAACTTTTTAGCTTTGTTTAGTCCTCCTTTTAATTCAAATGACAACAAGCATCCGTATCCACCATCAGAAGTTAGTATAGAATTGAAATTTGGACAATTTTCGGGATGGAAAATATTTTTAATTTCTTTATGGGTCTCTAATCTTTTTTTTAATTCTAAACATGTTTTATTTTGTTCGAAAACTCTTTGGTTTACATCTCTACTAACTTTTTCTAGGTAAACAATATCTCCATCTGAAAGCATTGGTAGATTAATTTCGCTTAATGCATTTCTAAACTGATTGATCCATCTACTTTTTGGGTTTAGTATTAATGATCCAGCAAGAATATCTCCACTACCTGAAAAGATTTTTGTCAGTGAAGTGAAAACTATATCTGCATGCTCTAAGGAATCTATATTCAAATTTGAACCAATAGTATCGTCAACAATTACAGGGATATTGAATTTATTTGCTATTTTTGAAATTTTTTTAATGTTTACACATTTGAGCATTGGATTACTTGGTAATTCAATTATCAAAGCTGCTGGATTTACTCTTTTAATTTCTAATTCAATATCTGAACAATTTTCTTCTGTTATTAATTTTGCGCCATGAAAGATTTGCAATGGTAATTTAAGTACATCTACATATGGAAAACCAATTTGAAGTGTAGGTTTATCTGGAAATAATTTATATATGATTTCTAAAGATGTGTGCAATGCAGACATTCCAGATGAAGTTAAGTGAATATTGTTAGAGTTTGTTTTTGTAGATTTAGAAATTCTATTTTTTATTATTTGATAGTTTTCATTAACTAAAGATTTTGGAGGGGATTCCTCTAGGCCTAATTCAATTGCAGCAGCTCTTGAAGATATACCAAGACCTGTATGTTGCCAAAAAGATTTTGCATATATGCATGCTGTTTCTTTAGTTATTAAAAAAGCTAAATTATACCTTATTTCGATAAATGAATATTCTTTAGAAGTATTTCTATCACAAAATTTTTTTGCTTTCAAAGCTATAATTTCATTTGGATATGGCCAGATACTGTGATTATTGAATTGACTTTCTTTTTTTAGTTCTTCGCATAATCTTTTCACTAAGGGGTTTAGCCCAAAACGTGGATAGATTGACTTTAATGATTTAATGCATTCTGGATTTTTTTCCTCATAATTTATTACATCATTCCAAGTTGGCAATGCCACCGAAACAGCATGTTTACTATCAGGAATAGAATAGCCTAACTCTAAATTTTTCCATATAGGATTTTTCAGTAAATCTCTCAATTTTCAGAATTTATTTAAGGCATATAAGATATCTGAGATTAAATCTTTGGTATCTTCACAACCAATCGATAATCTTATAAGAGAATCATCGATACCTAGTAAATTCTTGGTTTTATAATCAACAGAAGCATGAGTCATAGTTGCAGGGTGACAAATTAAACTTTCTACTCCTCCAAGGCTCTCTGCTAAAGAGAAATATTTTAGCGATTTACAAAATTTAAAAGTATCGTCTTTATTCAAATTCAATTTAATTGTGATCATTGAACCCCCAGATCTCATTTGCGCTTTTGCTAAATTAAATTCTGGATGTTTTTGATTAAAGGGATAAATGACTTTGCTAATTATTTTGTGACTTTCTAATTCCTCAGAAATCAACAGTGCACTTTTTGTTTGTTGTTCGATTCTTAAAGGAAGAGTTTTTACACCTCTAGTAATTAGCCAAGAATCAAAAGGAGATGGTTGAAGTCCTAGAGCTTTTTGAGAGAAAAGCATCTTCCTATTCCATCCTTCATTATTTGTTAGAACAGCTCCACCAAGAGCATCACTATGTCCGTTAATAAATTTTGTTGTGCTTATAAGGGATAGTGTCGCTCCAAGTTCCAAAGGCCTTTGAATGAGTGAGGTGGAGAAGGTGTTATCTACAACTACAGGAATTTCGAGTTTATTGGCTTTATCACAAATCATTTTAATATCAAGTACTTTTAAAAGCGGATTTGTTGGACTTTCTATCCATATTAAGGTTGGCTTAAAATCTGAAATCTTTTTGATATTATTTTTATTTGTAAAATCTGTGTATAAAACTTCTATCCCAAATTTCTTAAAAACTTTTTCAAACATTCTTACTGTACAACCATACAGATTTGACTCGCAGAGGATCTTGTCTCCTGATTTTAATGTTGATGTAATTGCAGTTACGGCACTTATTCCAGATCCAAACACTGTACAATATTTAGAATCTTCAATTGATTTCAGTATATTTTCTAGAATTTTAAAGTTTGGATTGCCTGACCTCGTGTAGTCGAAATTCTCTTTATTTCCATGCTTGAAAGTAGATGTAGAGAAAATAGGAGGCATAACGCATCCTGTCTCTTCCGAAAATGTTTCTCCATGGTGAATTGATAAGGTTTTAAAACCTGGCTTTTTGATGATATTTTTCTTATCTTCCATTATTTTCAGAAATAAGAATGAATTAAATCTCTCGTAGTTAAGATGAGAGATTTAATAATCCAAAGAAAAGTTTTATTAGACTTTTCTTGAATAATATTCAACAACTAGTAGTTCGTTTATTTCAAGAGCAACCCACTCTCTATCGCATTTTCCATTAATTTTTCCTGTTAATTTAGGTTTATCTAAATCAAGGTGAGGGGGTACATTTGCTAAACCAGGGAATTCTATATTCCCTTCAACGAGTTTTTTGCTCGCTTTGTTTTCTTTAATTCCTATAACATCACCAGATTTGCATTGATAACCAGCAATATCAAGTACCCTGCCATTAACAGTTACATGGCCATGATTTACTAATTGTCTTGAACCTGGAATAGTGCCGCCAAAACCTAATCTAAAACAAACATTATCTAGTCTGTTTTCTAAAAGTCTTAGTAAGTTTGTTCCTGTTGAGCCTTCTTGAGCTCTGGCTTTTTTGACATAACGAACGAGCTGTCTTTCAGAAACACCATAATTAAACCTTAGTTTCTGCTTTTCTTCTAGACGAATTGCATATTCTGATCGCTTGCGACGGGCTTGGCCGTGCTGACCTGGAGGATTAGACTTCTTTGAAGCTTTCCTAGTGAGACCTGGTAGTTCTCCCAAGCGACGCGTAACCCTTAATCTGGGGCCGCGGTATCTTGACATAATTTTAAATTAATTAAATAGAAATTTGCAATAAATTGGATAATTGATTAAATTCAATTAAACTATATTACTACTGAAATATTATTTTACATCATTAAAGTGTTCAAAACTATTAATAAATCAATTACTTCTATACTTCTTTTTATGATTTCGTTTTATCAAAAGTGGTTTTCTCCTTTTTTCGGACCAAGGTGTAGATTTATTCCAAGTTGCAGCTCTTATGGATACGAGGCAATTACTAGACATGGTCCTTGGAAGGGAGGGTGGTTAACTTTAAGAAGATTAAGCAGATGTCATCCTTTAACTCCCTGTGGATGTGACCCTGTGCCTGATTAAATGAATGAAAATATTTATTTTTGTTAGGCAGGGATGTTGCCTTTGTGATTCATTAAAAAACAAACTGGCAAAAATAAATCTTAATGAGTTATTCCCTAATCTAGAGGAGCTTAAAGAAATTGATATTGATAGGGTCGATTTATATAAAGATAAATATAAAAAATATGATTATGAAGTACCTGTTATTGCTGTTGAAGGAATTAGTTCCAAGGAAATTATAGAATTGCCTCGTATTTCTCCAAGATTAAAAGATGATCAATTAAAGAATTGGTTTCAAGAAAATATTAATACCATTCTGAAGAAATAATTTTTGTTATATGAGATCTATAAAATTACATAAACTTTTAGATTTGGTAGGAATTATCCCTTCATTAGATCTAATCGATCAAGAAATCAATAATATTTCTTTTAACTCTAAAGAAGTACAAAAAGGAACTTTGTTTTTAGGTATGCCTGGTTTAAATGTTGATGGAGGAAAATATTGTATTGAGGCAATTGAAAATGGTGCAGAGGCTGCAATTATTGGATCTGCTGCAAAACATAATATTGGATCTATTGACCTAGAAAGGGTTTTGGTTATAGAGGATAATTTAGATTATATTTTTGGTCAAATAGTCGCTGAGTTTTGGAATAGGCCTTCAAGAAAACTAAAACTTATTGGTGTTACGGGTACAAATGGAAAAACGACAATTACTTTTTTATTGGAATATCTTTTAAAAAATTTAGGAAAAAAGACTGCATTATTTGGAACTTTGTTCAATAGATGGCCTGGCTTCTCTGAGGTGGCTTCTCATACAACTGATTTTGCTGATAAACTTCAAAAGAAATTAAATGCTGCTGTTGAGGCAGAATCTGAATTCGCGATATTAGAGGTAAGTTCTCATTCTATTGCTCAACACAGGATATCAGGCTGCGAATTTGAGGCGGCTATTTTTACTAATTTAACTCAAGATCATCTTGATTATCACTCAGATATGGAATCTTATTTTCAAACAAAAAGAAAATTATTTTTCCCACCTTACTTAAAAGAAAAAGATGGAATTTCTGTATTAAATCATGATGACCTTTGGATATCTAAATTATCATCTGATCTTAAAAAAAGATCGTCATTAGTCTCTACAAAGATTACTAAGAGTGAATTTAAACATGATGATTTTTTTTACGTAACAGATAAAAAATTTACTGAAAGTGGATCCACCTGTATTTTTCATACACCTAGGGAAAAAATTCAACTTTTTGTTCCACTGGTTGGTGAATTTAATTTAATGAATTCGATTCAAGCAATAACAATTTTGTATAAACTTAATTTCTCTTTAAAAGATTTATCAAAGTTAATAAAATCTTTCCCTGGTGCTCCTGGTAGAATGGAGATAATAGAAATTGATAATAATGACCTTTCAAGAGTACTTCCAACAGTAATTATTGATTATGCCCATACTCCTGATGGATTAAAAAAAGTTTTGCAATCAATTAAAAAACTTTGTGAAGGGAAACTCATAACTGTTTTTGGCTGTGGTGGAGATCGAGATCGTAGTAAAAGGCCTTTAATGGGATCAATAGCTGAAGAGTTTTCTGATCACGTTTTTATAACATCAGATAATCCAAGATCAGAAGAACCGCAACAGATAGTAAATGATATTTTGATGGGTATAGAAAAAAAAGAAAAAATAACAATTGAGATTGATAGATTTAAAGCAATAAATGAATCTATTAAATTTGTCAATAAAGATGATATTGTTTTAATCGCAGGAAAAGGACATGAGGACTATCAAATTCTCAATGATAAAGTGATTGATTTTGATGATAGAAAAATAGCTTATAAATTATTAAAAGAAAAAAGTAAATCTAAATAAAATTCCCTAATCAAATCAAGAGAGATCTTTACCTAAATCACAAGAAAAGTTTCTTAGAATCTAATGAAGCTATTTTTAATCTGATGATAAGGGTTAGCCTTAGTTGTAGGCGCAGGTGGAATTGGAACACAACTAGCTAAAGATCTGAGTGAAAGTTAAAAAGATTTAGATGTTGTTTTGTGTGGAAGATAAAGTGAATTTAATTCTTTTTGGGAATTAGATATAGAGGATTCTCAATCCCTTTTGCAGTTGAAAAATAAAATATCAAATCATCCCTCAAAATTAAGGTTAGTTTTTAATGCTACAGGGAGACTACATAGTGATTCTCTTCAACCAGAAAAAAAATTACAACATCTTGATAAAAAAATATGATGGAAAGTTTTTCAATAAATGCATTTTCTCCTATTTTATTAGCTAAAGCGATTGAAGAATTTATCGCAAAAGATTTTGATTTTAATTTTGCAAGTATAAGTGCAAGAGTGGGAAGCATTGGAGATAATTAAACTGGAGGTTGGTATTCATATAGAGCTGCAAAATCTGCCCAAAATCAGTTTTTAAATCTTTAATTATTGAGTGTGCTAGACGTTTCCCAAAGGCTAATATTACATTGCTTCATCCAGGAACAGTAGATACTGATTTATCTATACCTTTTTATAAATTTGTTCCAGAACATAAATTATTTAGTAAAGAAAAATCATCCCAATTTTTGATCAATATTTTTAAAAATGAATCTCCAGCATCTGCTGGAAAATTTATTGCATGGGACAGCTCGGAGATAACTTGGTAAACTAAATCTTATCTTTATATCAATAGAGCTTTAAGTCAATATTTTTTTTATTTCTTTCGAAAGTAAATCAATCTCAGCTTCTGTAGTCATTTGATGTACGCATGCTCTAAACCATTTTGGATCTTCTAACACTCTTATCCAAATTTTTTTTTCTCCAAGTTTCCTCACAAATTTTTCCTTATCTACGATATTTTTGATATTAAAACTAACTATTCCATTTAGGTGTTTTTTTTCTAAAACTAATTCAATTTCTTTTAATTGATTTAATTTATCCCAAAGTTTTGCACTTAATCTTTTTATATTTTTGCTTTTTTCTTTTTCATGGCAGTCTTTATCTAAAAGATCTAAAGAGGTCCGCAGCCCTGCAAGTAAAGGAATACAAGAGGTAGCTACTTCAAACTTCCTTGCATCATCATGAAAAAGATTATCTGAAGGCCTGTAGATACTTTGTTCTTTTTTTAATGATTTCCAACCAATTATTGTTGGATCTGTTTCATGAATAAATCTATCTGAGACATAAATGGCTCCAAGTCCTTCTGGACCACATGCCCATTTATGAGAAGTTATTGAATATAAATCAGAATAAAAAACTTCTTCTTCAATTTTTATGTGCCCAAAGGTTTGAGCACCATCAACAAGTAAATAAGAATCTTCTCGATTATTTTTTAATTCGATAGAAATTTGTTTTAAAGGAATTCTATATCCAAAGTTCCATAAAATATGGGAAATAATTACGATCTTAGTCTTACTATTTAGATTTTTTAAAATCTCTAAAATTACATTTTCGTCGTTTAGAGTTTTAATTTTTTGGATTGGCAAAATTTTGAATATTAATTTATTTCTTCTGCAAAATTCTCGACTTGCAGCTACTACTCCAGGATGTTCACAGTCACTTATTAACAACTCTTCTCCCTCTTCTACTTTTATACCCCAAAAAGGCAAAATCATACCAGAAGAGATATTCTCGGTTAAAGCTACATTTTTTGAATTGACACCTAATTTTTGCGCAATGATTCTTTTTGTGGTCAATATTTCTTTATAAATAAAAGGCCAAATATCATTGGTAAATGGTCCTAAATCTTGGATAATTTCCCAAGTTTTAACTATTGCTTCTAGAGAAGATTTTGGTAATGGTCCTTGACCGCCATAGTTGAAATAATACTTATTTTTTAATGCTGGTATTTGATCTCTTAGATTATTTCTCATGGAAAATTTAAATTAGATTATTAAACTCTTGAAATTTTTTAAATATTGCCGACTAAAGTTACTGTTCTAAATTCAATATCTTCAATAACTTTCCAAGGTTCAGCACTCCTTTCTGCAAATTCTAAATTTTTAAAACCTAGTTCTTTAAAATCACTTTTAAATTCTGGCTCATACCATGCTCCACTAATACATCCTGTCCATAGATCATGATCATTTTGCAATCTTAAAGGAACTTTTTTGTTAGAGACAATATCGCTAATTGCAATTCTTCCATTATCTTTTAAAACTCTTTTTATATTTCTTAGAAGTTTATTTCTAGATTCTTTACTTACCAAGTTTAAAACACAATTACTTAAAATAATATCAACTGATTTGTCGGCGATTAATGGATTTAAATCTTTATCTAATTCATCGAGGTTTTCAATTGATCCTTCTAGAAATTTTGTATTTTTGAAACCTATATTCTTTGTAACTTCTTTAGAGGCTGATCTAGATAAAGAAAGCATGTCAGCATTCTGATCAACTCCAATAACTTTCCCTTCTTTTCCAATAATTTGCGCACAAATAAAAGCATTTTTGCCGCTGCCACTTCCAAGATCTAAGACAATATCATTTTTTTGAACATATTTTGTTGGATCACCACATCCATAGTCCCTTTCTATAACCTCTTGAGGAATTGCTTCAAGTAAAACGGGATTAAACCCAACGGGTGTACAAAGACAACTCTCTTTTTCTAATGCGGCTGTCCCATATCTTTCTTGAATTGCATCTTTATGATCGAAATTATTAGGTGCTTCATTCGATTGATTTGTATTACAGCAATTCCCGGACATAATATTTAAAGGACTCTCGATAAATATAGCCAAAAAAAAGCCCCTTATTTAGGGGCTTTTACTTTTTTAATTAAATTATTTAGTGTAGTTAACACCTCTATAATTTAATTCTGCTTTTTCTTTACTTGAAGAAGCGTCTTCCATTCTGTTGGTGTATACGTTTCTTCTGTAGGTAAGTTCAACGAATTGCTTTTCAGCAACTTCTTTGTTTTGAACGTAGCTTTTACCTCTGTAAATTAAAGTAGTCATGATTCGATTTAACAACACGGCCATCCCCCGTTCCATGGTATGACTCGGACTGCGCCCTTACTTATAGGGTGAACGAAAAAGTAGCAATTGCTACATAAATATTATATACGCATTTTTGCCCTAAAGTACAGTCTTTACAGCTAGAAATAAATTTTTAATATTTTTTTAATTATTATCTTAGGTAAATTTTTTTTTGAATAGCCTCCAAAAGGGATTATGTTTATATTTGGCTTAAGCTTTACGAAATCAATTTTTTTTATGACGGGTTTTTTATATTTTTTGGGTAATACTTTGAGATGGCCTGCCCTAAAGCCAAAAGAGTTTTTCTCTTTACATGCATATTTTTTAATTATTTATTTAATTACTTTTACTCTGAGTAAAAATCACGTTGGTCAGTCAAATTTAGTTTTTACTTTAGGTATTTTAGCTCCCCTCTTGATAGCTATTGGTCAAGGTCTTCCGATAGATTGTTTGGATCTTAAATCTTCTTTGTTGAAGGAATCAAAGGTTAAATAAAGTAATTTTTATAGAACCTGAACAACTTCGCTGATTTCAGGAATCATTTCTTTTAGCTTTCTTTCAATTCCCATTTTTAAAGTCATAGTACTACTTGGGCAACTTCCACAGGCTCCTTGAAGTCTTACTTTTACAATTGGACCATCAATTTCTGCAATTTCTACGTTACCTCCATCAGATATCAAAAAAGGTCTAAGCTCATCAAGGACTTTTTCTACATTTTCATTGGTAAGTGAAAGTGTTTCAGTACTCATAATTTTCAATTATCTTTATAATAAGACTATAAAGGAATTTGATTAATTGCAAAAAAGATAATTTTCTGTTGTGACTTCTGTTAAGACTATGACCGAAAACAAACACTACGAAGCAGTATTGGTTGGCGCAGGAATAATGAGCGCGACTTTAGCTTTGATACTTACTGAAGTTTTACCTGATATAAAAATACTAATTATAGAAAAATTAGATTCTCCAGGAAGCGAAAGTACTGGAGCTTTTAATAATGCAGGTACAGGACATGCCGCTAATTGTGAATTGAATTACACTCCTATAGATGAAAAAGGAAAAATTAATATAGATAAAGCTCTTTCTATAAACCGTTCATTTGAAAATTCAATGTCCTTATGGGCTTCCTTGTATGAAGCAGGGAAAATTGATATTAAAAAGTTTTTAAAATTTATTCCACATATTAGTTTTGTCTCTGGGAAGGAAAATATTTCTTTTTTAAAAAAAAGATATCAGCTAATGGTTAATAATCCTGAGTTTATAGATATGGAATTCACTTCATCTTTTAGTCAAATTTCCTCATGGGCTACTCTTATTACAAAAGATAGAAACCCATTAGATGAAATCGCTGCTACTAGGGTAGAAAGAGGAACTGACATTAACTTTGAAGCTCTTACTAAGGAATACTTAACATTCGTTTCTAAAAATAAAAATGTTGAACTGAGGTATAAAACAGAATTAATAGATTTAAAAAAAACCGACCAAAAAAAATGGGAATTAGAACTTAGTCATAATGGTAGAAAAATTTCTGTCAGAACAGCTTATGTTTTTCTTGGTGCTGGTGGGAAAACAATAAATTATTTGCAAAAATCAAAAATTTCTGAAGCAAATAATTATGGAGGATTTCCAGTTAGTGGTAAATGGCTTATTTGCGAAGAAAAAAATCTAACAGAAAAACACAACTCAAAAGTTTATGGGAAGGCTGATATTGGGTCGCCACCAATGTCTGTTCCTCATTTGGATACTAGGTGGATTAATGGCAAAAAACTTCTTCTCTTTGGACCTTTTGCTGGCTTTACAACAAAATTCTTAAAGCAAGGTTCTTACTTCGATTTATTTAATTCTATTAAAAAAAATAATATAGTTTCTATGTTAGACGTGGGTATTAAAAATAATGATTTGATTAATTATCTGATTTCGCAATCACTAAAGAACCATAACTCAAGAGTTGAGAATTTAAAGAATATGATGCCATCAGCAGATCCCTCTAATTGGTTTTTAAAGAAAGCTGGACAAAGAGTTCAAATAATTAAAAAGACAGATAAGGGAGGTTCTTTGAAATTTGGAACTGAGATTGTTACTTCATCTGATGGGTCATTATCGGCACTTCTTGGAGCTTCTCCTGGAGCAAGTACTGCAGTTTCAAT
>QCPB01000025.1 GCA_003209795.1 Prochlorococcus sp. AG-436-C05 | reverse complement strand
AGATGGTATTTCTATTAAAGAAATTAATTTGAAGGATTTAAGAAAATGTATATCCTTAGTTAGTCAAGACACTTATTTATTTCAGGGCACTGTAAAAGAAAATATTGCTTATGGTTCTAATAATCCAAGTTTTAAAGAGGTCATTAAGGCGTCAAAGATTTCTGAAGCCCATAAATTTATTGAACAATTGCCAGATGGTTACAAGACTATAGTAGGAGAAAGGGGTCAAAGGCTTTCAGGCGGTCAACGCCAAAGAATTGCCTTGGCAAGAGCTGTTTTAAAGGATGCTCCAATATTAATATTAGATGAAGCTACCGCTTCAGTTGATAATGAAACAGAGGCTTTAATTCAGAAATCATTATCTAAAATTACAAAAGAAAGAACGACTATAGTAATTGCTCATAGATTAAGCACGATAAAAAATGCCGACAATATTATTGTTATTGATAAAGGTAAAATAGTTGAGAGTGGAAAACATAAATCTCTATTAGATCAGAAAGGTATATACGCAGAATTATGGAATGTTCAAGTAGGGATTTAGGATAAATTTTCTAAACTATATTAAGAAGTTAAATGATTCAATAACATTGGTAAAGATTCCATCAACTTTGTTCCATCTCTCTTCGTTTGTTCCTACAGCAAAGGTATATAATGTCCCCCTATCAATTACTACAGTAGCGAGTTCATGCCTGTCTTGTTCTTTTAAATTTAATTCATATTCTAAATCATAGAAAATATGATTAGATGCCTCCCTCTTATTGGCATTAATAAGTTTTACCTCTCTACCTGAACCTTCAGGAGCTATGACCTTCTCTATTAATGTTTTACCTACTTCATTTGGCCCCCCCAATTGCTCTAATTGAACCTCATTATTTACATCGGAAATAACTAAACTTAATGTTTCATTACTGTTAATTAAATCATGATAAATAATTTCAGGCCCTCCATTTACTTTTACTCTAGTCCAACCTGTTGGGTATAAAAAGGCATATCTTCCATCTGGGCTTTGATAAGCTTCTAATCCTGCATTGAGACCTCCACTACAGGCACTAAGTGTTAAACACAATAAAATTAGCAATAAATATTTGAAAGGGTTAAATTTAATATTTTTCATTGTTGTTTGATATTACTAACTAAAAATATAATAAGACATTAAAAGCAAACAATTATGGCAATTCAGAATTTTGCGTCTAAATTGTTCCTAGAAATAGTTTCATTTTGACAACCTATACCAAACCACTTTCAAAATTAATTGGTCATTTTGAGAAATTTCCAGGGATTGGTCCAAGAACAGCTCAGAGATTAGCTCTGTTTATTTTAAAACAACCTGAAAGCTCAATAAGGGATTTCTCAAAGGCCTTGTTAGAAGCTCATAGTAATGTTGGCCGTTGTAAAAAATGCTTCAATTTAACTTCAGAAGAAGAATGTGAAATTTGTAGAAATACTGAAAGAAACAAAAAACTAATTTGTGTAGTAGCAGAAACCAAAGATTTGCTTGCTTTAGAACGTGCTAGAGAATTTAAAGGTGTCTACCACGTTATTGGTGGTTTAATATCTCCAATGGATTCTGTTGGCCCTGAACTCTTAGAAATAAGAAGCCTAGTAGAACGAGTTAGTAAGTCTGAAATAGATGAGATTATTTTGGCATTGACCCCAAGTGTTGAGGGAGATACAACAAGTCTTTATATTGGAAAGTTGTTAGCCCCTTTTACTAAAGTTACGAGGATTGCCTATGGCCTCCCAATGGGGAGTGAACTTGAATATGTAGATGAAGTTACACTGGCAAGGGCCTTAGAAGGAAGAACAAAACTAAATTAAAAATGAGACAAAACAATCTAATCAAGCAAGAAAAAAATTTAAGACTTCCTTCTTGGATAAAATTTCCTATTAGTAAAGCTTCAGAGTTAGAAAAAATACAAACACTTATCAAAAAATCAAATATTCATACTATTTGTGAAGAAGCAAGATGTCCAAACAGATCAGAATGTTATGCCTCAGGAACAGCCACTTTTTTACTAGGTGGATCGATATGTTCTCGTTCTTGTGCTTTCTGTCAGGTAAATAAAGGTAGACCTAGTTCAATTAATATTGATGAATGTATTCAAGTTGCTGAAGCAGTAAAAGTTCTAAATTTGAAATATGTTGTTTTAACATCTGTAGCTAGAGATGATCTTCCTGATCATGGTGCAAATTTATTTATATCCACAATTAATGAGATTAGAAAGATTGATTCAACTATAAAAATAGAGGTTTTGACTCCTGATTTATGGGGAGGGGGCAAAAATTTTGATGAAACTAATAATCTACAGACCGAAAGATTGAAGATGATTTTAGAAAAAGATCCAATTTGCTTTAATCATAATCTTGAAACTGTTGAAAGACTTCAGAAAGAAGTTAGGAGAGGGGCTAATTATAAAAAATCACTAAGTTTACTAAAAAAGTCAAAAGATATTGCTCCTCATATTCAAACTAAATCGGGCATTATGCTAGGTCTTGGGGAAACATTGGATGAAATAAAGCATACAATTTATGATCTTAAAAAGATAGATTGTGATCAAATTACAATCGGCCAATATTTAAGGCCCTCATTAAATCATTTGGCAGTTAAGAAATATTGGGATCCGTCAGAGTTTGAATATTTATATCTCTTCTCTAAGGAATTAGGATTCAAGAAAGTATCTTCTGGTCCCTTAGTTAGAAGTAGTTATCATGCTGGTTAACTTCCTTCAATTAAAGAAAGTTTCTTTTTAAGTTTTTTCAATATAGGAATACATTCTCCTGACATAAGTGTCCCTGCACCTCCCCAAACCAACCTCAAAAAAAGATCTAATGGACTAGAACCAACTTCTTTTACAATTTTAAATCCTATTAATTTGAAGTATCTTACAAGTTTTTTGCTATATCCTTCACTATCGAAAATGGCTAAAAGTCTTACTTTGTTGCTTGATTTTTTTTCAATTGCCCAAGCCATAGTTGTTGCCCATATTAATTCTGAAACAAAATAAGGAGCCTTACTTAGGATTCTTAATGTATCTAGTTGAATACCCTGTCTATTGAGGTAAGTCCAACCTTTCATTTCTCCCCAAATCTTTACCGTGTTATTATTTTTCTCCGCTATTACAATTCTAAAAAAACATAATCCAAGAGCTTCCCTAACTTGAATTTTAATTAATAGTCCCAGGGAAAAAGCTAATTTTTCTAATTCTTCTACTTTCATAATTTTTAGCAATTAATCTTTATAGATTATTTGCTTCTTCTCTTTTGATTTATTTATCTGTTTTTGTCTTTCTTCAAATCTTTTTCTATCTTCATTACTAAATTGGTTAACACAGAAATGACATTGGATACCTTCTATATATTCATCCTTTTTTTGATCCTCTAAAGAAATTGGCATCCCGCATGCATGGCATATGGAGTAGGAACCTTTTTTTAATTCATGATCTAAAGCCACTCGTTTATCAAAAACATAACATTCACCATCAAATAAGCTTTCTTTTTTTGAAGTGTCCTCCAAGTATTTAAGAATCCCGCCTTTTAAGTGGTATATATTTTTGTATCCTTTCTTTCTTAATAAACTAGTAGATTTCTCACATCTAATACCTCCTGTACAAAACATAGCTATATTTTTAGATTCATCATTTCCTAAATATTTTCCTAGATAATCATCTACCCACTTAGGGAATTCACTAAAATTTCTGGTATTCGGATTGATTGAATTTTTAAAACTTCCTATAGATACTTCATAATGATTTCTTGTATCAATGACTAGTGTATTTTGATCTTTAATTAATTTATTCCAATTATCTGAGTCAATATAAGTTCCTGCATCTATTGATGGATTTATTTTAGGAATTCCCATAGTTACTATTTCTTTCTTGATTTTAATTTTTAATTTTTTAAAAACATTCTTTTTTGAAAAACTTACTTTAATGTTTAATTCATTTTGGCCCGAATAACTCTTTATTAAACCTAAGACAATTTCAATGACTTTTTCTTCAGCACATATAGTTCCATTAATTCCTTCATTTGCAAAAATTAATAACCCTGTAAGATTATTATTTTGTTTTTCGATATTTATTAATTTATTTTTTAGCTCAATAATAAAATTTTCAGTAAATCGGAAGAAAGAATAAAGAGAAATTATTTTGAAATTTTTATCTTTCATAAGGAAGAACATTTTGTTTCAGGAATTTCAAAATCTTTATCAGATAAAACACCTATTTCTTTGAGAAGGTTCCTGTCAGATTGAAAGGAGGGGTTTGAGGTTGTAAGTAATTCATCTCCATAAAAAATAGAATTTGCCCCACATTGAAAACATAAAATTTGAGCTTCTTTTGATAGCTTCTCTCTCCCAGCACTTAATCTTATTTTACTTTTAGGCATAAGAATTCTTGCAGTGGCTATCATTCTAATCATTTCAATAGAATCTACTTCTTGTTTGTCTTCAAGACCAGTACCTTCAATAGCTACTAATGAATTAATTGGAACACTCTCCGGGTGCGGATTCATATTTGAAAGGACTTCTAAAAGAGAGGCTCTATCCCCATTTGTTTCTCCTAATCCAATTATTCCTCCGCAACATACATTTATTCCTGCATTTCTTACTCTTTTGATCGTATCTAATCTATCTTGATATGTTCTAGTAGTAATAATATTTTTGTAATACTCTGGACTAGTATCAAGATTATGATTATAAGCTGTTAAACCTGCTTCTGCTAATTTTGAGGCTTGTTCGTCGGTAAGCATTCCTGCTGTAACACATGCTTCCATCTTGAGATCTTTCACACCCTTGACCATTCTCAACATGGATTCGAATGATTTACCGTCTCTAATTTCCCTCCATGCCCAACCCATGCAAAATCTTTCTGCACCCTCCTTTTTCGCTATTCTGGCTCTTGCTAAAACTTCTTCAACTTCAAATTGTGGATGACTTTTTATTTCACTAGCACTGTATATTGATTGACTACAGTATGAACAATCTTCCTCACATCCTCCAGTTTTTACGCTATAAAGTGATGCTAATTGGATTTGATATTTATTAAATTTCCTATGAATATTTTGAGATTCCCACATTAAATTGATCAGAGGCATATTTAATATGTCCAAAATCTCTTTTCTATCCCAATCAAATCTGATTTCACTAAATATCTGATTATGCGATTTAAGCATTTTTTAGTTAGGACGAATAGTAAGAATCTTCAAAAGATTCATTTGGTAATGATTCTATACCGCCGAAACGCCTATTCCTAGATTGGTAATCAATTATTGCTTTAAGAAATTCAACTTCATTAAAATCTGGCCACAATACATCTGTTATATAAATTTCAGAATAAGCTAATTGCCATAAAAGAAAATTGCTTATCCTTTTTTCTCCACTAGTTCTTATTAGTAATTCAGGATCTTTTACTCCTTTTGTTAACAGCTCTGAGTTAAATAATTCTTCGTTTACTTCACTAGCTTTTATTTCACCAGAAAAGGATTTTAAGGCTATTTCTTTAGCGACCCTTACTATTTCTTGCCTACCTCCATAATTTACACAAACGTTTAAGATAAAATCTTGATTATATTTAGTACGAGATTCTGAACTTTTGAGGATTGATTTTAAAGTTTCAGGGAAAGGTGATAGATCTCCTATGAACTTAATTTTTATTGATTCTTCATGCATCTCATCGATTTCTTTCCTTAAAACTTTACCAAATAGATTAATGAGATAATCAACTTCTTTGGCAGGTCTTGTCCAATTCTCTGTTGAGAATGCGAAAACTGTTAAAACTCCACAACCTAAATTTTTAGAGGCCTTTATTATTTCTTTTAATACTCTCACTCCCTTATTATGGCCAAATGATCTTGGAAAACCTTGTTTAGTAGCCCACCTCCCATTTCCATCCATAATTATTGCTATGTGTTCAGGTATTCTTCTCTTATCGATCTCTTTAGATAATTCTAAATTTTTTTCTGTAATTATTTTTTGTGAACTCATTGATTTAATCTTTTTATGTTAGGGAGGCTTTCTGATTTATTTTTATTTTTATTTTTATTTTTTTAGTTTGTAATATTGGTAATACTATCATTTGAGTTTAGCTTTTGCGATGAAGTCTTTTTATTCGTAGAAGATTTTGAAGTTCCTAAATAATTCTGATTCCCAATTAAGTTTATAAGAAGCTCTTGTAATCTGCTACTAGTAATTGGTCTTTCAAGTTTACCTTGGTTTGCTAATGATAAGGTACCAGTCTCTTCAGAAACTACAATACAAATACATCTGTCAAACCTTTCAGTTATACCCAATGCCGCTAAATGCCTTGTGCCATATCTACTTATGCCTTGTCTAGATAGAGGAAGTATTACACCTGCAGATATTATTTTATTCCCTTTAACAAGAACTGCTCCATCATGAAGGGGAGTATCTGTTGCAAATAGATTTATCAAGAGATCAGTTGATAATTGAGCCTCAATGGTTGTTCCTGAATATAAGAAATCCTCGGGTCGTAAATCGCTTCCTAAGTCTACAACAATCAAGGCTCCTCTTTTATTTTGCGAGAGCTTTCCAGAGGTATCAACTAATTGAGTAATAGTAGTTGAAGTGGCTCTAAATTCTTTAGGAGGATTTCCTAGTAATACAGTTAATCTTCCTGTTCCTAATAATTCCATTAATCTTCTAAGCTCTCCTTGCCATAGAATGGCTAAAGAAAGAGAACAAGCGAGTACTACCGCATCAATTAATTTTGAAGTTAAGGGTAGGTATGCATATCTTTGAATGAACCAAGCAAATGAAACTAAAAATAAATATCCTCTTAAAAGCCATAAAGTTCTTTGTTCTTTAACTCTTGAAAATAGTAATAGTCCAAAACCAAGAGCAAATAAGACATCTAATAAAAACTTTAAATTTATAAACTCCCAGAAATTCACATCAAAAGTAAAATTAATTTAAATGTACCTAACTTTGCTTGATAAAGCGATCAGGTAAGATATCATATTTTAGTAGATCATTAGGGAGCTCTCTCCTTTGTATGATCTCTGCTTCACCATTAGAAACTAAGATGGTTGCAGGTCTTGGAATTCTGTTGTAATTAGAACTCATAGAATTATTGTATGCTCCAGTTCCAAAAACACAAATCAAATCTCCTGTTTTGCAATTTGAAAGTTCTAGTTCCTTAAATAAAACATCTCCAGATTCACAATGCTTACCTGCAACTGTATATTTATTAAGAGAACTATTATTTAAAGGATTACTAACCAAGCAGGCTGAATAATTTGATTGATATGTTATTGGTCTAGGATTATCACTCATCCCTCCATCCACTGATAGGTATGTTCTAATGCCAGGTATCTCTTTAAATGATCCAATCTTGTAAACAGTTACACCTGCAGTTGCAACTATAGATCTTCCAGGCTCACACATCAAAATAGGTAAGTTTAATTCGTATTTTTTGCAAGCATTAATAACAGAAAATGAAATACTTTTTACCCATTCATCAATTGATGGCGGATCGTCTTCTTCAGTATATTTGATACCTAAACCACCACCGACATTCAATTCTTTTATTTCGTGACCGAATTTTTTAGCTTGCAAAATAACATTTACCATTATTTCTCCTAGATCTTTATGAGGTTCTAGTTCAAAAATCTGAGAACCAATATGTGCATGCAAACCAGTTAATTTTAGATGTTTCTTATTACTAATGATTTCAAATAAATTATTTAGGTATTCAATTCCAAAACCAAATTTACTATCAAATGAACCTGTTCTGATATATTCATGAGTATGACATTCTATCCCAGGAGTAAATCTTATCATTATTTCTAAATTATGATTTAAGGAATTAGATATTTTTTCTAATCTTTCTAAATCATTATCATTATCTACAATTATTTTAATATTTTGTTGGACTGCGAATTCTATTTCTTTGTTAGATTTATTGTTACCATGAAAAACAATTTTCTCATTATGTACGCCACCTTTTAAAGCAGTTAATAGTTCGCCTTCTGATACTGCATCAAGTCCAAAGCCTTCTGAAGCTATAAAGTTGCTCATAAATAAAGAACTATTTGCCTTAGATGCATATATAGGAAGAGACTCTCCTGGGTAGTGTTTTTCTAATGCTTTTTTGTAAGCTCTACAGGAGTTTCTTAATGTAATCTCATCTAAAATATATAGAGGAGAATCATATTTTTCTACTAAATCTTCAATAGAACATCCTCCAACTGATAATTTGCCATCATTATTTATTAATGTCGTAATAGGTACTATATTTTTATTAGGACTTTTAAGATCAATTGCATTTTTTAAAAATGAAGTTTTTTCTTTCATGGTGAACCTTTTATAGAGATATTCTATAACTTTCAGATATATTATAATAGCTTAAAGTCTTAATTTTTTTCAGGAAATAACGATCGAAAATAATGTTATCTGTTAAAGAAATAACCAAAGAAGACGTTGGATTATGTTTTGAGTTGGATTCAAAAACAATTTCTTTATGGAGTATAAAGCAATGGGAAGAAGAACTAATAAAAAAAGGAGTAAAAGTCTTTAAATTATCTTTATTAAATGAGGTTATAGGTATTTGTGCAATTCAATTAGTAGTTGATGAGGCTCAAATAAATTATTTTTCAGTAAATCAGAAATTCAGAATGAAGGGCTTTGGTACTTATTTTATGAACTATGTAATTAAAAAATGCAAGGAATTAAATATTAAAAAACTAATATTGGAAGTCTCAGATAATAATTATGTGGCTAGGAAATTTTATAGTAATTTTCAATTTTTTACGGTAGGAATAAGAAGAAAATATTATAAAGACGGCTCTGATGCTCTTTTAAAAGAAAAATTTTTAATAAAAAAATAATTTTAAAATATTACTGTTCGGATAACCAGAATCTTGGAAATCACTTTAATAAAGGGCTATATCATTAAAAAAGTAAATTTTGATTGTATAAACTACCATTTTAGGTATTCACAAAAGCTCATTATGAACACAATATTGACATATTACTGGTAGGTTATTAATAGGAATCTAATCTTCTGATGTTTGAAAGATTTACAGAAAAGGCTATAAAAGTCATCATGCTTGCCCAAGAGGAAGCTAGAAGGCTGGGGCATAATTTCGTTGGGACAGAACAAATTTTGTTGGGATTAATTGGAGAAGGAACAGGAGTTGCGGCTAAGGTACTCAAGTCACTTGGGGTTAATTTAAAGGATTCAAGAATAGAAGTTGAAAAAATAATAGGTCGAGGATCTGGTTTCGTAGCAGTAGAAATACCTTTCACCCCCAGAGCAAAAAGAGTTTTAGAATTATCACTTGAAGAAGCACGTCAATTAGGACATAACTATATAGGCACTGAGCATCTACTTCTTGGATTAATCAGAGAAGGGGAGGGTGTTGCTGCAAGAGTACTAGAAAATCTTGGAATTGATCTTACAAAAGTTAGAACCCAAGTTATAAGGATGTTAGGCGAAACAGCTGAAGTCGGTGCAGGAGCTAACTCCAGCAAAGGTAATCTAAAAACTTCTACTCTTGATGAATTTGGTACAAATTTAACCAAATTAGCAAGTGAATCAAAACTTGATCCAGTTGTAGGACGCTATTCAGAAATTGATCGTGTAGTACAAATATTAGGTAGGAGAACTAAAAATAACCCAGTTTTAATAGGAGAACCAGGTGTTGGCAAAACAGCTATAGCAGAAGGACTAGCACAAAGGATACAACTGGGAGATATCCCTGACATCCTAGAAGATAAAAGAGTTTTGACTCTTGATATAGGCCTTCTAGTTGCAGGTACAAAATATAGAGGAGAATTCGAAGAAAGATTAAAAAAAATAATGGAGGAAATAAAATCAGCTGGGAATGTGATTCTCGTCATCGATGAGGTGCACACACTTATTGGTGCTGGAGCGGCTGAAGGAGCTATAGATGCTGCTAATATTCTTAAACCTGCATTAGCACGAGGAGAGCTTCAATGTATTGGTGCCACAACTCTTGATGAATATAGAAAACATATTGAGAGAGATGCAGCTCTGGAAAGAAGATTCCAACCTGTAATGGTTGGAGAGCCTTCCATTGAAGATACAATTGAAATCTTAAAGGGACTTAGAGAGCGTTACGAACAGCATCATCGTTTAAAAATTACTGATGAAGCTCTAGAGGCTGCTGCTCATCTTGGAGATCGTTATATATCTGATAGGTTCCTACCTGATAAAGCCATAGATCTTATAGATGAAGCAGGAAGTAGAGTTAGATTAATAAACTCTAAACTTCCTCCTGAAGCAAAACAAATTGACAAAGAATTAAGACAAATTCAAAAACAGAAAGAAGAATCAGTAAGAGAACAAAATTTTGATCAAGCAGGTCAATTAAGAGAGAAAGAGATAGAATTGACCGCAAAAATTAAAGAGCTTTTAGAAAATAAAAAAGAAACTACTTCTCAAGATAATTCTGGTAAAGTTTCAGATACTGCAGAGGAAAATTCAATAGCTTTGCAGAACCCACTTGTAAGTGAAGAAGATGTTGCCCACATAGTTGCTTCATGGACAGGAGTGCCTGTGCAAAAATTAACAGAAACTGAGTCTGTAAAACTTCTCAATATGGAGGAAACCCTTCATCAAAGGTTAATTGGGCAAGATGAAGCTGTAAAAGCTGTATCAAGAGCCATAAGAAGAGCAAGAGTTGGTTTGAAAAATCCAAATAGACCTATAGCTAGTTTTATTTTCTCTGGCCCTACAGGAGTAGGTAAAACTGAATTAACTAAATCATTGGCTTCGTATTTCTTTGGCAGTGAAGAAGCAATGATTAGATTAGATATGTCAGAATTCATGGAAAGACATACTGTAAGTAAACTAATAGGTTCTCCTCCTGGGTATGTAGGCTTTAATGAAGGCGGTCAACTTACAGAGGCAGTTAGAAGAAGGCCATACACAGTTGTTTTATTTGATGAAGTAGAAAAGGCACATCCAGATGTGTTTAATTTATTATTACAACTGTTGGAGGAAGGTAGATTAACTGATTCTAAAGGTAGAACTGTAGATTTTAAAAATACTTTGCTGATAATGACTTCTAATATTGGTTCTAAAGTTATTGAGAAAGGAGGGGGAGGTTTGGGATTCGAGTTTTCAGGAGAATCAGTTGAAGATAGCCAATATAACAGAATAAAATCTTTAGTTAATGAAGAATTAAAACAATACTTTCGACCTGAATTCTTAAATAGGCTTGATGAAATAATTGTATTTAGGCAATTAACTAAGAATGAGGTCAAAGAAATTGCTGAAATAATGTTAAAAGAAGTTTTTGCCAGATTAAAAGATAAAGGTATCAAGTTAGATGTAACTGATGCTTTTAAAGAAAGACTTGTTGAAGAAGGTTATAATCCAGCCTATGGAGCAAGACCGTTAAGAAGGGCTGTTATGCGTCTACTTGAAGATAGTCTTGCGGAGGAAGTTCTTTCTGGAAGAATAAAAGATGGAGATAAGGCTTTAGTTGATATTGATGAAAATAAGAAAGTGACTATTAACATTTCTTCTGAAGAATCTTCTCAAGAACTAGCAGGTGCTAATTTTTAGTAAATAGTTTTTGAAATGCAATCTATCTCTCCAGAAATCATATTTAGGGGAAATGATGCTTGGAATGAAGCTCTCCCTCAAATTACTAAATTAAGTAAAAGACCCCTAATTTTAGGAAGAAGTATTCAAACAAATAATTTAAGAAATAAAATACACAAAGACCTAAAAGATCAAAACTTATATGTTTATTCTGCTAACTTAGAATTTGACTGTTGTCTAGAAGATCTATCAAGGATAAAGAATATAATCCAGAGAAATAAATGTGATTCTGTTATTGCGGCAGGAGGTGGTAAGGTCCTTGATGCTGGAAAATATTTATCAGATTGTCTTTCTCTCCCAAGCATTACAGTCCCCTTAAGTGCTTCTACATGTGCAGGTTGGACAGCATTATCAAATATTTATACCATAAATGGTCAATTTATAAAGGATGTCACACTAAGATCTTGTCCTAAGATATTAGTTTTTGATCATACATTTATTCAAACTGCCCCAATTCGAACTCTTGCTAGTGGGATAGCTGATGCTTTAGCAAAATGGTATGAATCTTCTTTGACAAGTTCCAAAATGGAAGATGGTCTAGTTCAACAAGCAATTCAAATATCTAGAGTATTGAGAGATCAATTGCTTATAGATGGAGAGAAAGCTTGTATGACTCAAGCAGCTAAAGGTTTATCTTGGCAAAATACAATAGAAGCATGTGGATTAACTGCTGGATTAATAGGAGGAATTGGCGGAGTAAAATGTAGAACTGCAGCAGCTCATGCATTTCATAATGCTATTACTCAGATAATTTCTAATCCTAAATGTCTACATGGTGAAATAGTTGGAGTTGGTATATTATTTCAACTAAAATTGGAAGAATTGAAAAACAATAATAAATTGGCCAATCAATCAAGAAAACAACTT
>QCPB01000024.1 GCA_003209795.1 Prochlorococcus sp. AG-436-C05 | reverse complement strand
TATGGGAAAAGGTATTCCCGCTGGTCTTCTGATGACTATGTTAAGAGGAATGTTGCGAGCAGAGGTTTTGACAGGTTTGCCTCCAGATAGAATTTTGCATGATTTAAATCAGTTAGCAATTACTGATTTAGATCAATCGCATCGTTTTGTGACTTTGTTTTATTCAGATTATGATCCTAGAACAAAGAGATTGAGGTATTCTAATGCCGCGCATAATCCTCCTTTGCTTTGGAAAAATTCTGAGCAGAAAATTATAAAGTTAGATACTGAAGGATTTGTTCTTGGATTACAAAAGGATGCTGAGTATAACTGTGCTGAAATTAATCTTAATGAAAATGATCTACTGCTTTACTATACAGATGGAGTAATCGATACTTCAAATGCTTTAGGAGAAAGGTTTGATGAGGAAAGATTAATTAAAACTTTTTCAAAATTATGTAAAAAATCTTATTCATCGCAAGAAATTCTAAATAAGATTTTTAAAAAATTAGATGACTTTACAGGTCAAAATAGACATCTAGAAGATGATGCTTCTATTGTAGTTTTTAAATTGAGGTAGATATTTTTTGTCACATATATAAAAAAATGCTTTATTAGAAGTACCTAAAGTTTTAGATTGATATGTCAAAAGTTTGGAGTAAAAGATTTGATAGCAGTCTTAATTCTTTTATTGAAAAGTTTAATGCTTCAATTTTTTTTGATAAGAAACTAATTTTAGAAGATATAGAGTGTTCTATCGCCCATGCAAAAATGCTAGGTCATACCAAAGTTATATCTTCGAAAGAATCCTTACAGATAATTAGTGGCTTACAGAATATTAAAAATGAATTTTTGGAAGGTAAATTTTCTCCCGGTTCTCCATCTGAAGATATTCACTATTGTATTGAGGAAAAACTTGTTAAATTAATTGGGGAAACTGGAAAGAAATTACATACAGGTAGAAGTAGAAATGACCAAGTAGGTACAGATTTAAGATTATGGTTAAGAAAAGAAATTGATAATCTTGATCTATTAATTATTGAGTTACAAAAGTCATTGTTTAATATTGCAAAAGCAAATGTTTATACTCTAATTCCAGGTTATACACATTTGCAAAGAGCTCAACCCTTATCTTTAGCTCATCATCTGTTGGCATATTTAGAAATGTTCCAACGAGATCGAGAAAGATTAAAAGAAGTTAGATCTAGAGTAAATACGTCTCCATTAGGGGCGGCAGCATTAGCTGGTACAAAAATCAAAATAGACCGAAACTTCACGGCTGAGGAATTAGGTTTTGAAAAAATTTATAAAAACAGTATTGATGCCGTCAGTGATAGAGATTTTTGTGTTGAATTTGTTTCAGCTTCAGCTTTAGTAATGTCTCATTTAAGTAAGATTTCGGAGGAAATTATTTTATGGGTTACTGATGAATTTTCTTTTGCAACATTAACTGATAAATGTGCCACAGGAAGCAGCTTAATGCCGCAGAAAAAAAATCCAGATGTTCCAGAATTAATTAGAGGTAAGACAGGAAGAGTTTATGGACATTTACAAGCATTATTAACTATGATAAAGGCCGTTCCACTGTCATATAATAAGGATTTTCAAGAAGATAAAGAACCTATATTTGATACCGTTGAGACTATCTCTTCTTGTCTTCAGGCAATGACTATATTAATAAGTGAGGGTATTGAATTTAATGTTGATAATTTAGCTGATTCGGTTGAAAATGATTTCTCAAATGCAACTGATTTGGCAGATTATTTGGTAGCCAAAAATGTTCCCTTTAGGAGTGCTTATCAAGTGGTTGGTGAAATAGTAAAGTATTGTTTAAAAAGAAAAATTTTATTCAAACATCTTAAAATACATGAATTTAAAAAATTTCATAATGAATTTGAAGAAGATATTTTTGAAAACATTCATCCATTTAATGTCGTTAAGTCCAGAATTAGTAAAGGTGGAACTGGTTTCGCTCAAGTGGAGATCGAGTTAAATTATTGGCAAAAAAAATTATTACTTTGATGAATCTCAAATAATTTTTTACAACAAGTGTATTTATTGAAGTAGAATAATAGGGTAATCTTATTTAACTACTGTTTGGTAGTTTTTATAATTTTGGTAAATTTAAAGTTGAGTTTCAAGTGAGTATTTTTGTCGGCAATTTGCCTTTTCGCGCAGAGCGAGAAGATGTTTTACAGTTATTTACCCCTTTTGGTGAAGTTATAAATTGTTCTCTTCCTCTGGAAAGAGATACAGGTAGAAAAAGAGGTTTTGCATTTGTTGAGATGGCAGATGAGACGATTGAGTCAAAGGCTATTGAAGGTTTGCAAGGAACTGAGCTTATGGGTAGGCCATTAAGAATTAACAAAGCAGAGCCTAGAGGAAGTGGAGGTGGAGGACCTCGTAGGGGAGGACGTGGCGGCGGCTATGGCGGTGGCTATGGCGGCGGCAATAACGGCGGTGGCTATGGCGGCGGCAATAACGGCGGTGGCTATTCTGAACCCGCCTCAAATTACACTAATAAATCTTCTGGCGCAGAAGGCTGGGAAGATAGAAGCTATGGCAACTCCGAGGAAAACTCAGAATATGAAAGTGGTAGAAGTAGAAGAAGACGAGGGGTTTCTAATGAAGGAACTATATCTAACGAGGAGAGTTAGTATCCTAATTTTTCCAGTTTAGATGTTAAGTCTATGAGATAAGCAATATTTAATTCTTTTTTGATTGATTTAGTTGAAATCTGATTTCTCCAGATTTTTGCTTTTGGTATTCCTTCAACTAAATTTATTAGATGTTTACAAATATCCCAAGTTTCACCTCCATTTTTTAAATGGTTTTCTATGTATGGTATTAAGGAAAATATTATTTTTGATGCAGTTTTAGCTTTTGTGTTTAAGCCATATATTTTTTGGTCGATTTCAGACCACCTTAATGGGTGTTTATAAATAGATCTACCAATCATCACTCCATCAAAATCATTTAATGCATTTATACATTGTTCTATATTTGTAATACCACCATTAATTTCAATAATTAAATTAGGATTTGACTGCTTTAATTTTCTAACCATTTCATAATTAAGTGGGGGTATCGTCCTGTTTTGTTTTGGATTTAAACCCTTTAATATTGCTTTTCTTGCATGAATTGTAAATCTATTCGCACCAGCATTAGCTATTTGTTTTACGAAATTTTCTAGACTAGAGAAACTATCTACTTCATCAACTCCGATTCTGTGTTTTATTGTTACTGGCAGATTGCAATTATTTTTTAGGGATTCTATGCATTGTGCAACTTTTTCAGGTTCTTTCATAAGTGATGCCCCAAAGTTTCCTGAACAGACTCTTGGACTTGGACATCCTACATTAAAGTTGATTTCGTCATATCCCCAATCTTCTGCCATTTGGGCTGCTTCTTTTAGTATCTGAGGATTGTCCCCACCAAATTGAATGGAAATCGGGTGTTCTTCCTCATTGAAATTTAAGAATTTTTCTTTTTTATCAGTGTAAATTAAACTCTGAGCTACAATCATTTCTGTATATAAAAGGGCTTTTGCACTGATCTTTCGCATTATCATTCTAAAGTGCTTATCAGTGCAATCCATCATTGGAGCAATACTTAATTTATGAAATTTAGTTATAGAATTATGTTGATCGATTTTCATTACACTTTTAAGGATATTTGGATATATGAATCAATTTTTATCTAGAAGAACTTTCATTTTAATTCCTACAATGTCAATTTTAAAATTTATTTTTAAGCCTATGCAAGTATTAGCTTCTTCTGTATTTTCTGGGGATACCTGGAATTTATCAAAAGAAGAATGGAAAAACAGGCTTAGTCCAGAATCTTATTATATTTTGCGAGAGGAGGGAACTGAAAGAGCTTTTAGTAGCCAATTAAATAATGAAAAAAGAAAAGGGATTTTTCATTGTACAGGTTGTGATTTACCTCTGTTTTCGTCTGATACTAAATATGATAGTGGGACAGGCTGGCCAAGTTTTTGGGATTCAATTAAAGGTTCTATAGAAACAAAGGTTGATTTTAAATTAATTGTACCAAGAACTGAATATCATTGTTCTAGGTGTGGAGGGCACCAAGGACATGTTTTTAATGATGGCCCACTTCCTACAGGTAAACGATATTGTAATAAT
The DNA here is from genome assembly GCA_003209795.1 of Prochlorococcus sp. AG-436-C05. Lineage (GTDB taxonomy): Bacteria > Cyanobacteriota > Cyanobacteriia > PCC-6307 > Cyanobiaceae > Prochlorococcus_A. The sequence goes on along the minus strand of QCPB01000024.1, from coordinate 8,964 downwards.
GGTTTAGCATTAAGGTTTGTACCTGATTAATAATTTGTGCGGCCTTCCGCAACTTGTATTGTGCGTCAATTTAATAGAGAATGGTTTTAATAAATTTAAAAAAAAATGATTGAAAATCAATCAGATAATACCGATAATAAAGATGTTGAAGTTTCCGATCAGGAAAAGATCGAAAATAAAGATATGGAGGTTTCTGATCAGGATGATACCCTTTTAGATCAACTTAATGAAGATAATGAATCACCTGTCAAAGAGAAAGAGGATATTAACGCCGAGGATTTAAAAAATACTATTTCTAATAATGATGCAAGATTAGAGCAATTAGAAAAAGAGCATGAAACTTTAAAAAGTCAATATGCAAGAATTGCTGCAGATTTTGATAATTTTAGAAAAAGACAATCTAGAGATCAAGATGATTTAAAAATCCAACTTGTATCTAAAGCATTAACGTCAATATTACCTATTGTTGATAATTTTGAGAGAGCAAGACAACAACTTAAACCTGAAAGTGAAGAAGCACAAGCTCTTCATCGTAGTTATCAAGGTCTGTATAAACAATTAGTTGAAGTTTTAAAACAACAAGGTGTCGCATCGATGAAAGTTGTTGGTCAGCAATTTGATCCAACGTTACATGAGGCAGTTTTAAAAGAGCCTAGTGAAGATTTTAATGAGGATTTTATTATAGAAGAATTGCAGCGCGGATATCATTTAGAAGGTAAGGTGTTGAGACATGCATTGGTTAAAGTTTCTATGGGACCAGGAAAACAGAATTCACAAAAGGAAGAGGAAAAGGATAAAGTTGAAGAGATTATTGATTCAGAGGATATTCCCTCTGAAGATAATTAAATTCCTAAATGTATAGTTGAGAATTATTGAATGGCAGATTTTTATCAAATACTTGGAGTTTCCAGAGATGCTGATGCTGATACCTTAAAAAGGGCTTATAGAAAATTAGCTAGACAATATCATCCAGATATAAATAAAGAACCAGGTGCTGAAGATAAATTTAAAGAGATTGGTAAAGCCTATGAAGCATTAGCTGATCCTGAAACTAGAGCAAGATATGACCAGTTTGGAGAGGCTGGACTAGGTGGGGCAGCTGGTATGCCAGACATGGGAGATATGGGAGGCTTTGCAGATTTATTTGATACTTTCTTTAATGGGTTTGGAGGACAAGCTGGGGGTAGAAACCAAAGAAGAGGGCCTCAACAAGGGGATGATTTAAGGTATGACTTAAATGTTGATTTTAAGGATGCTATTTTTGGTCAACAAAGAGAAATAAAGATACCACATCTTGAAAAATGTGAAGTATGCAGCGGCACGGGGGCTAAACCTGGAACTGGACCAAAAACTTGTCCAACTTGTGGAGGGAGTGGACAAGTAAGAAGAGCGACAAGAACACCATTTGGTAATTTCACTCAAGTTGCAGAATGTCCTAATTGTAATGGCTCTGGGCAAATCATTTCTGATCCATGTTCAGCTTGTGGAGGGAATGGAGTTAAACAAGTTAGAAAAAAATTACGTATTAATATTCCTGCAGGAGTTGATACTGGAACTAAATTAAGAGTTTCTGGAGAGGGTAATGTTGGCTTAAAAGGAGGGCCCCCTGGAGATCTTTATGTGTTCATAAAGGTTAAAAACGATCCGAAATTAAAAAGAGAAGGTGTAACTATTTATTCTGAGATAACTGTTAGTTATCTTCAGGCTATTCTTGGTGATACTGTTGAAATTATTACTGTTGATGGCAAGGTGAATTTAAAAATTCCTAGTGGAACGCAGCCAAATACAACTCTATCTTTAGAGGGAAAAGGTGTACCTAGACTCGGTAATCCAGTCGCTAGAGGGAATCAACAGGTTTTAGTAAAGGTCAAATTGCCAACACGAATAAGCGATGAAGAAAGAAGACTTTTAGAAAGTTTAGCTTCTCAATATTCAGATAAAAATATAAATCCAAGTAGTGGGTTATTTAGTAAATTATTTGGTAAAGAATCTTAATGACATTTTTAAAGTTATTGGATCTTAAATGTATTCCATGTCCTTTAAATGTAGTCAAAGTAAAATTAGCTTTGGAGAAGTTGTCTCCCAATCAGGAGTTAATAATTGAATTAGATAAAGGCGAGCCAGAGGAAATGGTACAGAAAACTTTAAAAGAAATGGGATATTTATTTAAACCAATTGAAGAAGATAATAACTCAATAAAAATTAAAATTTTAAATGAAGATTGATAGCAAAAATTTAGGCTTAGTTACTAAAAAATTTAATGAATATTTTTTGGTTGATTTAAAACATAATGAGAATTATAAAAATAACAGAAGGTTTTTATGTAAGGTTCGGAAATCTATAAATTTTAAAAATCAAATTATTTATGTTGGAGATCATGTAGTAATTACTCAAATCGATATCAAAAGGAAAAGGGCAGTAATAGAAAATTTGGTAGCAAGAAAAAACTTACTAGCAAGACCATCAGTCGCGAACATTTCAAATATATATATTATTTGTTCTGTAGAAGAGCCACAATTAAATTTATCTCAAGTCAACAAATTTTTAATATCGGCTGAATTATTGGGAGTTAAAGTTTCATTGGTTTTAACCAAGTGTGATTTGATTTCAGAAAAAAGAAAGCTTTTTTTAATTGATAAATTTGCTAATTGGGGCTATCAAGCTACAACATTAGATTTATACAAACCTAATAATTTCAAAGATTTTTTGGCTGAACTTAAAACAAAACCATGCTCAATATTTATGGGCCCTTCAGGTGTTGGAAAGACTACTGTACTAAATATGATAATTCCAGATCTTAAGAACACTACAGCACCTGTTTCTAGTAAAATTAAAAGAGGTAAAAATACTACTAGAAATGTAGAGTTATTTTCATTATCAAGTAATAGTTATATTGTTGATACTCCTGGGTTTAATATGCAAAAACTAGAAATAGATGTTCGATTTTTGCCAAACTTATATTCAGAGATACGTCGACAAGTAATTGATGAAGGTATTAAATGTAAATTTCGTAATTGCTTACATTTAAATGATAAAGGTTGTAATTTAAATAAATCTTTTGAAAGATATGTATTTTATAAGCAAATGATTGAATCTTCTAAGAGTCACTATTATCTAAACCAGGAAGATTAAGATTTAGCCCACCTGTTAAATCATTCATTCTTTCTTTCATAGTTGACGTAGAAGTTTCATGAGCTTTTTGAATAGCTTGTAAAATATTTTGCTCTATCTTGTCTTTATTTGAATTTAAGATTGTCTCGTTAACTTGAACCCTTAAAGGAACTTGGTTTCCAGTAATCCAGACTGTTATCATTTCATCATCACTTTTGCCTTCAATTTCCATACTTTCAAGTTCATCTTGTAATTTTTGAGCATCTTGTTGAATTTGTTTAGCTTTTTTAAAAGCTTCTGTTAGTTGTCCAAAGTTAGGAAGTCCAAAACCCGCCATTTGATAAAAAAGTTTCTTTAATTAGGATAGTCAAAACCAATCATTCTTACTTCTGTTTGAAGATGAATCCCTTTGTTTTGTAGTACTTTTTGTTGAATTAAAGTTATTAAATCAAAAATATCTTTTGAATTAGCTGCGGAAGTATTCACTATAAAATTTGCGTGCATGGTTGAAATTTCTGCACCACCAATTTTAAAGCCCTTTAATCCGATATCAGCAATTAATTTTGCTGCGTAATTATTGTCTGGATTTTTAAAAACACTACCAAAACTTGGTAAATGATAGGGTTGGGTTTCTGTTTTTAATTTAAGATTATTTTTTGTTGTTTGAATCAATTTTTCAATATTTCCTTTTGGCTCGAAACGTAGTTTTGCACTAGTTATTACTAGATCATTATGTTGAAAAGGACTAAATCTATACTTAAACTCTATATCTTTTTTTTCTATTTCAAGTTTTTTCAGAGTTTTAGTATTTATAACTTTTACGGATATAAGATTATCTGCTAATGAAAAATTTCCTGAACCTGCATTCATAAATATTGCTCCACCCAAAGTTCCTGGAATTCCTACAGCCCATTCCCCCCCTTGTAATCCATTTTTAGCGAGTAAATTTGACAAAGTTGGCAGCATCAAACCAGATTCTGCCTCAACAATTCCTGAATTCATGTCAATTGTGACTGACCGCATTTTTTTTGTACATATAATTAAACCTTTTAAGAAAATATTATTGATTAATAAATTTGAACCTGCTCCAATTATTCGACATGTTTGATTATTTAAATGTGACCATTTTATTAAATGGGTAAATTCTTTTAGATTACTTGGTTCGGCAAAATATTCAGTAATGCCACCAACTTTGATAGTTGTATAATTGCTGAGACTAAAGTTTTTAGAAAAAATATTTTTTTTCATAATTAATATAAAGTTCTTAAGTATTTTTATTATTTAAAATTGTCCAGAAATTATGACAATCTCCAGCTCCCATATTTAAAATTAAATCTCCTTTTTCAGTTAATTGATAAAAGTTATTTATAATTTCATGAAAATCCTTTAAATATTTAACATTTTTGTTTTTTTTATAAATCATATTACTAATAATTGCTGAATTAATTTTATCTTTGTTTATTTCTCCAGCTCCATAAATATTTGTTAAATAAATAACATCTGCTTTTGATAATTCTGCAGCAAATTCATTAACAAATTGTTTTACTCTAGAATATCTGTGAGGTTGAAATATTACTACTAATCTACTTTTTTTATTATTGTTTTGATTAATAAATAGTCTTGCTAAATTAATTGAAGCTTTGATCTCATTTGGGTGGTGTGCATAATCATCATATATACTTCTTTCATCAAGTTCACCTCTTAATTCAAACCTTTTCTTAGGAAGTTTTAAGTATTTAATATTTTTTTTAATGTCATTAAACTTAACCCCAACCATTCTTGATGCTGCTATTGAGGCAGTAATATTAGATAAATTGTGTAATCCAGGAATAGGAATTTTTAATATATCAATAAAATTTCCGTTCTCATAATATCTCCCAATCGTTTGGTCTTGATTAACTACAGTTGGGATTATTGAATAAGTTACGTTTTTTGTTTCTTTAATAGACCAATTGATTTTAGAATTAAAGTTTGTTTTAGTTATTTCGCAATCATAATTAACTAGTAATTTTTTAGAGTTAAAAGCGAAATCTTTAAAAGATGACAAAATTTCATTTATGTTTGAGAAATGATCGCAATGATCAAAATCAATATTATTAATTATTCCAATATCAGATTTATATTTGTTTATTGTCCCATCAGATTCATCAATCTCAGCTACTAAGAATTTTGTTTGTTCTATATGTGCATTAGAGTTGTAGATAGGAATTATTCCTCCAGTAATTGAAGAAGAATTATGTGTGCATAGCTCTAATAGTGTAGATAGAAATGTACTTGTTGATGTTTTTCCATGACTTCCTGCTATGGCTATTGAACTGTAAGAATCCATTAACATAGCTAAGATTTCTGAACGATGTTTTATTGGTAGATTATTTTCCCTGCAGTAAGATAATTCTTCATTGTTTGGCTTAATGGCAGAACTTATTACAAAATTAATTACTTTATTATTTAATTTTGAAATTATATATTCAATATTTTTTTTAATTTGAGAGTCAAAGATTAGTGCACCCTCTTTTTCTAATTGATTGGTTTCATTGTTTTTAACTAAATCAGAGCCAGAAACTGAATAGCCTTTTTTTAGCAAAGCCATTGCAATTGCTGACATTCCAATACCTCCAATTCCAATAAAGTGAAAATGCTCTTTTCCTAAAAATTCTTTATTCAATTTTCATATTTTTCTTCAATCAAAATAACTTCTTTGAAAAATTTTGGTGTTATTTCTTAAAAAAAAGATAATTATTATTGTTTTGAATTAATACAAAAAATACTGATTTGCTTAATAAATCAAAAAATCCTTACTTTATTGCAAAAAATTCAGTATGATCAGCAACTTAGGTTAATCATTAGAAATTTTTTAGTTATGACTTTGCGTGTTGCTATTAATGGGTTTGGCAGAATTGGTCGAAACTTTATGCGTTGTTGGCTTAGTAGGGGTGCTTACACCAATATTGAAGTGGTTGGTATTAACGTAACTTCCGACCCTAAAACCAATGCTCATCTGCTTAAATATGATTCAGTACTAGGCAAGCTTGAAGGTGTTGATATTCAATATACTGATGACACTTTTGTAATCAATAACAAAACAATTAAGTGTTTCTCTGATAGAAACATAATGAACCTGCCATGGAAAGATTGGGGGGTTGATTTAGTGATTGAATCAACTGGTGTTTTCAATACTGACGTTGCTGCGAGTAAACATTTAGAAGTAGGAGCAAAGAAAGTAATTCTTACTGCTCCTGGAAAAGGTGATGGTGTTGGTACTTATGTCGTAGGAGTTAATGCTGATACCTACAAGCATAAGGACTTCGATATTTTAAGTAACGCAAGTTGTACTACAAACTGTTTGGCGCCAGTCGTAAAAGTGCTAGATCAAACTTTTGGTATTAATAAAGGTTTGATGACCACAATTCACAGCTATACAGGCGATCAAAGGATTTTGGACAATAGTCATAGAGATTTAAGAAGAGCTAGAGCAGCAGCAGCTAATATTGTTCCTACTTCAACAGGTGCTGCTAAAGCAGTTGCTTTGGTTTACCCAGAAATGAAGGGAAAACTAACTGGAATTGCGATGAGAGTCCCTACACCAAATGTTTCAGCAGTTGATTTGGTCTTTGAATCTTCAAAATCTGTAACCAGTGAAGAGGTAAATAATGCCCTTAAGGAATCTTCCTTGGGTTCTATGAAGGGAATTATTAAGTATGGCGACGAACCTTTAGTTTCAAGTGATTATGCAGGAACTAATGAGTCATCTATCGTAGATAGTGATCTTACAATGAGTATTGGTGACAATCTTGTTAAAGTCCTTGCTTGGTATGACAACGAGTGGGGTTACAGTCAGAGAGTTGTCGATTTAGCAGAGATTGTTGCAAAAAAATGGGAATAATTAGAAGTGTGAGAAAGGCTTAGAGTTCAATATTGTATTTTTCTTAGGGTTTGTAAATTCCACTGTTGCTTCACCTTGAGAGAAATAACCTATTTCTCTAATGTTTTTATCTATTTTTAAACAATTCTTTGCCCATTTTTTGGGTAGTGAAAAGACTAGTTTGTAATCTTCGCCTCCATAAAAATAATATTTGTCCCATTCATCTCCTTGAGGCCAATCTTTATGCTTGGGTAATTTTTCGTAATCAATAATTGCTTTACACTTACTTTCAATTGATAAATCTTTTAAGGCTTGAATTAAACCATCGCTACTATCAGTGCATCCAATTTTTGTTATTTTTTTATTAGTACGAGTTTTAAGAAGTTTTTTGTGAAAATTAGGTTTAAGTCTTGGCCTCCAAAATTGTTGAAGTGATTCACTGATCAGTTTCTCTGTGAGACAAACATCACTATCAAAATTATTGTCACTTTTTATCATCAATCCTAGTTTGCTAAGACCATGAACTCCAGTTGTTAAAATGATCTCTCCTGGTTTACATGCATTTCTTCGCAATTTTAGTTCCCCTTGCACGCCTAAAGCTGCAATTGAGATCACTTTTTCTTTGCCTAATGAACAGTCTCCTCCAATAATTACACCACCGTAGTGATTTAATGCTTGATTTACCCCTGTATATAATTCTTCAATCCAACCCAATTTCGTTTTGGCTGGCATTATCAGACTAATAGTAATCCCAATAGTTTTTTTGCTGCCACTTGATAATAAGTCTGATATATTACTTGCTACTGCTTTCCATCCTAGGTCTAGAGGGGATATTGTATCTTCACTGAAATGTACATTTTCTACAAATGCATCGCTATTGACAATTATATTATTTTTTTTACTTTTTACGAAGCCGCAGTCGTCTGAAACTTGCTTAATAGGCATAAATTTCGAAAGCCTTTTGATTAATTCTTTTTCTCCAATATCTTTTAATAATTTTTTATGCATTTGATTTGAGGTTTTCAATTCCCTCTAAAACATCAATGGATATTATCGTATCGTCTTTTGTTAATTCCTCTAATATTTCAAATCCTTCTACAACATAACCAAATGCCGCATTTCTTCCATCAATTAAATTGCGACCAGCTGGATTTAGTTCTGCCTCATATAAAAAAAAGAAAAATTGAGATGATCCATCATCTACTGCTGTATTTGAATGCGACCAGCCTAGTGTTCCAAGTGTTGCAAATGGTAATGTTGGTGTTTCTGTATATAAACCTAATTCTTCAAAAGTTTGATTATAAAAAGTCTCTTGGTTATTAGGTATTCTTATTTCAAGAGGAACATGTCGTTCTTCATTCGTATCAGGATCTACGTATCCGATTTCTTCGCCAATTGGATCCCCTGTTTGAAGAACAAAAAATTCTTCTGCCCTATTGATTGGTAAATTACTATAAAAGTTTTTTGATGATAAGTCTATAAATGCCCCTGCAGTTAGTGGAGCATTAAAACCATCTATGATTGCTTCCATATCTCCTTTGGAAGTCTTTATTTTAACTTTTGCTCTTCCTAGTAATCTGGGAAGATTATCAAATTCGCTAGGAATCGAATATGGAAATTTAGTCGGTAAAAAATATTCTTCTAGGCCGCCTATGTTATCTAAAGCTTCTTTTCTAGTTGCTATAAAAGCATATTTGTCTTTTAATTTGGCATTGTTTTGAAGATTATCAAAGTTTTCTTTTAGTTCTAAAAATGTTTTTGCAGCAGTTTTTTGTTTTTCAGCGGGTAATTGTTGTGCAATTCGACTTTGGTATTTTTTTAGTAAAGATTGACATTTTGTAACAGTTTTTGAAAGGGCTGGCCACCTTCCACCTCGTATAAGGTTGCTTGTTTCTTCTAATTTATGTTGAATTTCTTGTAGTTCAACTTGCTTTACAGGCAGAGCGTTTCTGAGGATTGTATTAGGGTCTTTGACAGCGTTTCCATTAGGT
>QCPB01000023.1 GCA_003209795.1 Prochlorococcus sp. AG-436-C05 | reverse complement strand
ATTGCGCTTATAGATCTGACATAATTATTAGAGAAACAGCAATCGTTGGTGTTGTTGGAAGTGTTGGACTAGGTTGGCAACTTCAAGAATCCCTAAGTTCATTCGCCTGGCAAGAAGTTATCACAGTTTTGATAGCTTATAGCTCAATTGCAATAGTTGGCGAATTAATAAATGGTAAAATCAAAAGTAGTTTGACTTGATTTGTAAGAATATTTGTTGAATCAAGTAATTATTCTTTCCTTTTATAGTGATTAGTTTACCAAAACAGCTAGTTGTAATTGGAGATAGCTCAGTTTATGGATGGGGAGATAATGAAGGAGGCGGATGGTGTGAAAGGTTAAGAAAAGATTGGTCCAAGAACCAAAATGGTCCAGTTATTTATCAACTTGGAGTAAGAGGAGATGGGATAGAAAAAGTTTCATATAGATGGGAAAGAGAGTGGTCCTCTAGAGGTGAAACAAGAAGAAATAAACCGAAAGCAATCCTGCTAAATGTAGGTCTTAACGACACCGCAGCAATTGGTCAGAAAAACGGGAGGCATCAATTAGATATCGATGGATTTGAATATGGATTAGAGAGATTAATTAATGAAATAAAGTCTCAAACGAGGGTATTTGTTATTGGTCTAACACCTGTTGATGAGAACAAAATGCCATTCGCAGGATGTCTATGGTACTCAAATGATTTTTGTAATTCTTATGAAAGAAGAATGGAGGAAGTATGTCTCAATCAGAATGTTCCATTTCTACCAACGTTTAGAGAAATGTACTCTGATCAAAGAAGTAAGAGTTGGATTACAAAAGATGGGATTCATCTAAATTCTGAAGGTCATTTCTGGATTTTCCAAAGACTGAAGAGCTGGGAAATTCTTACAAAATGGAAGGATTCCTAAGTCTTTCCTAATAATTTTGATTAAGAAAATATAAGTATAAGATAAAGGAAAAGATAGCAAAAACAGAAGCAATACTTGTCTGCATAGCATTAACAATTTCATTACTTAATTTATATTTATTTTGAAATTTAGCCCCAATAATACTTTCAGAAATTGTTGCTAAGAATCCAGAAATTGAAACTATTATAAATTGATATTTATTAGAAATAATTGAGAGGGAAAACATCACAAATGACATAAATATTGCACCTAAAAAACTAGCTAATGTGCCTTCTAAACTAATGCCACCTTCAGTTCCTCTTTCAACTTTTTTAAATGAAGTAATTAGATATGTTTTACCCCCAAATCTTTTTCCTATTTCACTACCAAAAGTATCTGCCAGCTTTGCGGAAAAACTCGCAGCAAAACCAATTTTAAAAAAAACTAAATTCGCCACATTCAATTTGGTCATCATTGCAAAAAATAAACCTGTAGCAGCAGAACCCCATACATTCTCGGGTCCTCTTTTACCCCCTCTTTTCTCTTCTATACCTCTTTCTTTTTTAAACTTATAACCTATTTTCGTTACAAGTGAACCAAGCAATAAATAAATAACTATAGAAATCCAACCCTGCCAAGATAAACATCCCCACAAGATAGTCCCTAAAATCCCTGCACTTATCCAACCATTTTTTGTCATCAGAGGAATCCGACAGAATATAGAAATCAAAATAAAATTTATGCAGAAACCTATAAAGAATTGATTTGTAAAAAAGCTCATTTTTATCTAATTATCCAATTTCAAATCATTTCTCCATTGATTAAGAATTGAAGAAGCCTTAACAGTAGCTGTTGAAGTTCTTAAAATATTATTTGAAAGTTTTACCAATGGGATTTTATTTTTAATAAAAAATTCAATTTCTCTTGAGGACCAACCACCCTCAGGACCAATTACATTCCATAATACCCCATTTTTTTTGTCCAAAACTTCATGTTGTTTTTTTAACCATTTATTTAGATAATCAAAGCTATCATTTCGAGTAACAGAAATTGAAAAAGTATCTTGATTATCTCTTTCTTCTATCCAATTAATAATATCTATTCCATTTAAAATAGATGGTTTCCATAATCTTTCACTTTGTTCAACTGATTCCTTGATAATCGTATCCCATCTAGAAAATTTTCTAGAAAGATTCAAATTCTTATTGATCTGTCTTTCTGAAAATAATGGTTGTATAAAATCAATTCCTATTTCTGTACACATTCTTAGAATATCCTCAAAACCATTTTTTGGAATAACAACAGCGATTCCTAATAAGACATTATCTTGTTTATTTAATAAGTAAGGTTTATCTAATTCACTTATCTCTATAAAATTTTTCGTAACTTTTTTAGCTTTCCATAATAATCCCTCACCATTAGTTACAAGAATTTCTTTTCCAGTTTTTATTCTCATTACATTATTTAAATAATGTGCCTCCTCTTTAGTAAGTTCTAAATTATTTTTCTTATTATTTAATATTCTTTTGTTGGCAATAAGTAATCTTATTAAGTCTTCCATATAAAACCATCAGTTTTTGAAAACTAAATCTTCGTGTTCCTCAATTACCCAATCACTATTTTCACCTCCAATTATTAATTCCTCAATTTTCACATAATTATTAGATATCTCATTTAGTGAATTTATTAAGATGTCAATTGAGATAGAATCAGAAGTTCCAAAATCAACCCAACATCTAGACCATAAATTGTGATATTCCATAACGCCTAAATTATGCATTAATGCAGGTACAGATGATTCTTTTTGCTCATTGTCATATGACATCCAACTTAAATCTGATCCCTCTTCATGAGTTTGCAAGTTCTCAGAATTAAAGCCCCCTAACCTTCCTAAAACATACCAACTATCAAAAACTCCATCTAAATAATTTTTTTCCGCTTGAGTTGGAGTTTCAGAAAATTTAATCCAAATCCAACAATTGAAAGGATCAACTTCCCTAAATAAAATATTCATTTTTACTAATAGCTTTTTTAGATTTATACTTAATTATAAGTTGGTTATTAAAAGATTAAAATTCATAACTACCTCTATATTAATAATGCTTGACTTAAAAGGAATAACTTACCAGCCTCAAACTGGTGATAAAAAAATAATTAAAAATCTTAATTTAAAAGTTGATGAGAATGAAATTATATTAATTTGTGGTGATAGTGGTTCAGGGAAAACAACTCTACTTGAAATAATAAGTGGACTAATCAAACCTCAAAAAGGTGGAATTTCCTGGAAAAATAAAGTTTTATCCTGCAGACAAAGAAGATGGTTTTGCGGAGTAGTGTTTCAATTTCCAGAAAGATACTTCATAGGTACAACAGTTGGGAAAGAATTAAAAATAGGCCATAAATTTTTAAGAGAAAAAAGTATAGAAATTGTCTTAAAAACAGTTGGCCTTGCTGATATTAATCTGAGGACACCTCCAGAACAACTTAGTGGAGGACAACAAAGAAGATTAGCGGTAGCAGTCCAACTATTAAGAAATCCCACCATTCTTTTACTTGATGAACCTACTGCTGGACTAGATTGGTCAATGAAGTGTGATATCAAAAATTTAATTCTTAATCTTAAAGATAAAAATACAATTATTATCGTTACTCATGAACCTAAATTATTTCAAGGAATCTCCTCCAAAATGTTTCTTATTGAAAAAGGTAATATCAAGAAATTAAGGAAAGAAAATCATGAAGGATAGAATAGTTCGCGCAACTGCCGCGAATGGCGGGATAAGGTTAGTCGCTGTATTAACAACAGAGTCTTCTTTGGAAGCTAAAAAGAGGCATGGATTATCTTATCTTACGACTTCAATCTTAGGAAGGGCATTTAGTGCTTCACTTCTTTTGGCAAGCTCGATGAAGATAATGAATGGAAGAGTTACTTTTAGAGTTAGGTCTGACGGACCTCTAAAAGGATTACTAGTAGATGCAGGAAGAGACGGAAAGGTTAGAGGTTATGTAGGTAATCCTGATTTAGAGTTGGACTTAATCAAAACAAACTCGAATAAATTTTCATTTAATTTCAAAAAATCATTTGGTACAGGATATTTAACCATCATTCGAGATAATGGTTTTGGAGAACCTTTCACTAGCACTGTTGAATTAGTAAATGGAAATATTGCAGAAGATCTAGCTTCATATTTATATCATTCAGAACAAACACCTTCTGCTGTTTTTATTGGAGAAAAAATCGAAAATAAAAATTTTATTTGTAGCGGAGGATTATTAGCTCAAGTCTTACCAAAAAAAGATACGGACCCCTTATTAGTTTCACTTCTAGAAGAAAGATGTAAAGAAATCAATTCTTTTAGTGAAGACCTATTTCAATCAAAAGATAATCTTCTTTCATTGATAAAAAATATATTTCCAGATATTGATGATAAATCAATATCCGAAAAAGCTCGAACTCAAGAAGTTAGGTTTGAATGTAAATGTTCTAAACAAAGAAGCTTAAATGCTATGAGAATGCTAGACAAAAATGAATTAGAGGATATTCTTAAAAAAGAAGGAAAAGTCGAGTTGGTTTGTGAATTTTGTAAGAATAAATATTTGATAAGTTATGAAGAAATTAAAGCTATGATTAAAAGTTAATCATAGACAAATAACTCCTATCCACAAGATTATAATTGCAGGAATACTTTGAATTTTTTCTATTGATAAAGAATTGTTAGATACTTCTTTAATAAAAGAATTAGTTTCAAATAAGCCTCCAAATATTAATCCTATTGAGAGCAAGGTCACACTCCAACCTAAGGAGCTAATAAACCTTTTCCCCGATTTTATCTGAATATAAGTTAGAATTATAGTTGAGATTGAAAGTAAAAGTCTGTTATAAGAATCAGCGCTAATTAAAAGCAAGATTAAAAATAATATCCCTAGAGATAATTTGATTAAAAAATCATCAAAAGTTGGAATTGAAATTTTGGGAAGTCTATTTTGATTTACGTTGTTATCGTTATTCTTGAAATTTTTTATCTTAGATAGTAATGGGAAATTATTATTTAAAAGTTTATTAACTTGTTTCTCTTTCTGCGAAGCACTTTCAGCGGCCAAACTAACATTCCCTGATTGTCTTGCTTTTAAACTTCCCATAAGTAATTTATCAAATGACGATTCTATTTTTGCCTTAAGGATTAAATCTTCTCCCGCCTCTTTTACTTTTATATCTCTAGCTTTTTGAATATCCTCAAAAGAAGCACCTTCATCAACACCCAAAACTTCATAAGGTGTTTTTTCATTATTGTTTTTACTATTGTTCGAGTCCAAAAGTTTTTTTTAATACTAACAGAATAACCAATTTTATCCTCCATTAAGGCTTTATAAAACAATTGGTTCAACCCCACTAACAACCGGGGCTACTTTTTTTAAATTCAAACTAGGATTATCTTCAATAAATTGATTAAGATTCCACTCATTTTTAAAAAGAATAACTGGTCTATTCCAGCAATCCTTGACTATTTTACAATTAAAAATTCTACCCATTTCGTCAATAGATGACCATCCATCTGAAACCCATCTCGCCAATTGATAAGGCATCGCTTCAAGATTAGCATCTACACCATATTCATTTTTCAACCTATGAGTAACTACTTCCAACTGTAATTGTCCAACAGCTGCAAGTATAGGGTCTCTTTTACTCTCATCAAAGTCATAGAGTATTTGAACAGCACCTTCTTCTCGTAGTTCATTTACTCCTTTTCTAAAGTTTTTAAATGCTGAAGGGTTAGGGTTTCTTAGCCAACTAAATATTTCAGGACTAAAGGATGGTATCCCCTCATACTCTAGATGAGTGCCTGTGTAGAGAGTATCTCCTATAGAAAACATACCAGGGTTATTAAGACCAATAACATCCCCAGGATATGCATCATCAACTACTTCTCTCTCTTGACCAAATATTTTCTGAGGACGTGATAATCTAATTGTTTTCCCAGTTCTAGAGTGTTTGACTGACATATCCTTTTCAAATTTGCCACTGCAAACTCTTATAAAGGCAACTCTATCCCTATGCCTTGGATCCATATTTGCCTGTAGCTTGAAAACAAAACCACTAAATTCATTACTTGCTGGCTCAATACCTCCCTTATTACTATTTCGTGAAGTTGGTTTTTGTGCCATTTTTAAAAAACTATCTAAAAACGGTCTAACTCCGAAATTTGTCATCGCGGAACCAAAGAAAACTGGAGTAAGAGAACCATTAAAAACTTTTTCTTTTTCAAATTTCGATCCGGCCTCATCAAGGACTTCCAATTCTTCAAGGGACGTATCAAGTAATTCCCTCTCTACATAGTTTGAGAGGTCTTTATCTTTTAAACTAATTCTCTTCTCATTTGATTGTTTACCCCTTTCTGCCTTATCAAATAAAATAATATCTCTTGAAAACCTATCAATAACGCCTCTAAATTCCTCACCGCTTCCAATTGGCCAGTTAATAGGCAAAGTATCCAACCCGAGTTCTGATTCGATTTCATCAAGTAAAGTAAAAGGCTCCCTTCCTGGTCTGTCCATTTTGTTAATAAAAGTAAATATTGGTATTTTCCTCATTCTGCAGACTTCAAATAATTTTCTTGTTTGAGGTTCTAATCCCTTAGCTGCATCTTCCAACATGACTGCATTGTCAGCGGCAGCTAATGTTCTGTATGTATCCTCAGAAAAATCTTGGTGGCCTGGAGTATCTAAAAGATTGATTACTGATCTTTCATATTCAAATTGCAAGACAGTTGAAGTGATAGAGATACCTCTTTGTTTCTCAAGTTCCATCCAGTCTGATGTAGCTTTCCTCTGATTTCCCCTAGCTTTTACTGCTCCTGCCTGTTGGATCGCCCCTCCATATAAGAGAAGCTTTTCAGTAAGAGTGGTTTTACCAGCATCTGGATGTGAAATGATTGCAAAATTTCTTCTTTTATTTACCGCTTCCAAGATATCTTCATTATTTAAACTTTTACTACTTAAACTCATTTAACTGAAATTTAGTGATTTCATTAATCTTAAACCTTACCATATACGATTAAATATTGATCACAATCTTCAAACACTTCCAAGGAAAGTAGATTCTTTTTCAAAAGAAAATCTTTTAATTCTTTGTAAGTATAAGAAGCCTTCAAAGAGGCATAATAATCATTAGTAAGAATATTATTATATTTGCTTGAGCATTTTGTTTTAAGCTCTAAAGCAGACTTCTCATCTAGCGGTCTTTTTAAGTCTTTATGAAAATTCACAGTAAAGGAATTTGACACTCTAAGTATTGTTTTAAAGAAATCATCAAGATGAGTAATATGATGAATCAAACTGTTGCTGACCAGAAGATTTATTTCTTTTTTCTGAGAAATTGCACTTAACTCGAAAACTTTAATATCAGCGCAAATATAATGTAAGTTCTTTAGTTGTTTTCTATAATTAGAAATCTTTTTATTAGATTCTGCTTTAATAATCATTTCTTTAGAGCCATCAACCCCAACTACTTCTGTATTTGGCCACCTTATTGATAATTTTTCAGATATATTTCCTGGCCCACACCCTAAATCAACAATTAAATCTTTTTTACCCAAACTAATGTTATTTTTTAACAGGTAATAATCTATTTGATTAATTAAATTATTCTCCCCTTCTGAGAAGTCAGCCTCACTATAAGAAATGACTTGTTCTTTTGTTTCCATCAATTCTGGTTCAGCAACTCTTTCCATAAACTTTTATAAGTAAAGATTTCATATTAGACATATTTTCACACAAACAGTTAATTAGTGGTAAGAATAGTTGCAGACACCACAGGTAGAGTTATTCTTCCATTACGGGTTATTTACATACTTTTTTTATCGTGACAATTGCACCAAATAAAGCTTCCTCAGAGAGCAATTCTAATAATCTTAAAAAAGATGATTTTCCAAAGTCAGCCCCAGCTGCCTATCCTGTTTTCTTTAGGTCCTACAGTAGGAAGACAGCCTCCGGGAAAAGAGAGAATTGGAAAGAAGTAGGTGAAAGGAATTTATCTGGATTGAAAGAATTAGGAAAACTTTCTGAAGAAGAATTGATCTTAATGAGAGAAATGCAAAGTAACCAAAAAGCTCAACCATCAGGTAGATGGCTTTGGATTGGTGGTACTCCTTGGATTAAAAAAAATCAAAACTTCTCAGGAGCATACAATTGTACGTCGACAAATTTGATTGATTGGGAAGCTTTCGCTTTGATGATGGACTTAGCCATGATGGGTTGTGGAACAGGAGCTATAATTGAACCTCATTTTATAAATAATCTACCTACAGTAATAAACCAAATAAATATCAAATCTGTTAGCGAAGTTGGAATAACACCTAAGGATCAAAGAGAAGAACAATCATCTATAGAAATTAAAGGTAAAAATATCTATATAAAGGTAGGAGATAGCAGGAGAGGATGGGTAGATAGCTATAAATATCTACTTGAAGCATCAAGTAATGAGAATCTTGAAAAAGATATTGATGTATATATTAATTTAGAAGATATCAGGCCTGCGGGAGAATCATTAAAAGGTTTTGGTGGGATGGCAAATCCTATTAAATTAAAAGATCTCTATTCAAGAGTTGCATATCTTCTAGGAAAAGCTGTTGGTAGGAAATTGAGTACAGTAGAATGTTGTTTACTAATTGACGAAGCAGCAGTAACTATAGTTGCAGGAAATATCAGAAGAAGTGCGGGGATGAGACAATTTGCCTCTGATGATAAAGAAGCCGCATCGGCTAAAGAGAATCTATGGAGTCAAGATGAGAAAGGCAATTGGAGAATAGACCCTGAGAAAGATGCCCTTAGAATGGCTAATCATACAAGGGTTTACCATACAAAGCCCTCTTATCAAACTATTTTGGATGCTGTCACAAAACAATTCCATTCTGGAGAAGGAGCTATTCAATTTGCTCCAGAAGCAATAGCAAGATCTAATGCAGATATTCTTAGAGATGAAGAATTAAAAAAGGAATTTATAGAAATTTATTCAGAACAAGGTAAAGAAGAAGCAAGAAATTGGATAAATAACAATTATGGTCCATTCTCTGAAGAAGAACTTAATCACAGAATGAGTAGATATGGACTTAACCCTTGTGGAGAAATCCTTGGGAATGATTTTCACTGCAATCTAGCAGAAGTTCATTTAAACCAGATTGACCCAAAAAATATCGAAGAACAGAAAAAGGCATTTAAAGCTGCTGCTCTTTCAGTAGCATGTTTACTTAATCATGAATTTGAAGTGGAGCGTTACAGAAAGAGTAGGGAGTATGATCCGATTGTAGGTGTCAGTTTTACGGGATTGTTTGATTTCTGCGTTCACGCCTTTGGAACTCCATGGTTGAGGTGGTGGGAAGCAGGCAGGCCCGAAAATGAAGAAGGCAAAGCCTTCAAAAAGGAAGAAGCTAAATTCTTAGATTTATGGAGAAAAACAGTAAAAGAAACTGTTTGGGAATATTGTGATAAACATAATCTTAGAAGACCTAATAGATGCACAACAGTTCAACCTGCTGGGACCAAAAGTCTTTTAACAGGAGCAGCGCCAGGATGGCATCCACCAAAGGCCCAAAGATTCATCAGAAGAATAACCTTTAGAAAGAACGATCCTATCGCTTTGGCTTGTATGGATTACGGTTACTCAGTAGTTCCATCTCAGTCTGACAAAGATGAGAAAGGTTGTTTGCTCGATAACCCATTTGATCCAAGATGTACAGAGTGGTTAGTTGAAATCCCAACAGAAGTAAGCTGGGCAAATATAGAAGGAGCAGATCAAATAGACATCAATAATTTCTCAGCCTTAGCTCAGTTTGACTTTTACATGCAAGTGCAAAAATTTTATACAGAGCATAATACCTCTGCTACAGTTGAATTCAGAGAAAATGAAATTGAGGACTTAGCTAAATCTATTCATAATGCAATTAAAAATAATGAAGGGTACATATCGGCTGCATTGCTAGCTAGATTTAGTTCAAATGCAACCTTCCCAAGATTACCTTTTGAACCCATAAGTAAAAAAGAGTTCCTTTCCTTACAAAATAAAGTACTTGAGAGAAAAGTTAATAATGATTTCTTTGATGCTCTTAATAAATATGATATTGGAGAACTAGATGAGGCAGGTCCAGCAGGTTGTGATTCCGATAAGTGTCTACTTCCTTTGGCTAAACCAAAAAATTAAATATTAAATAATTTGTAAATAAAAAAACAAATTTGTTTTTAAAAATTTAATTTATGGCTACCTCTTAAATAGGTACATAAATTAATTATGACAATAAGCTTAAATATAGGGAATTTATTTAATGATTCTCCTAGCCATGCTTTAGTTGATGAATTAAGGAAAAGAACATCAGAAAAGGAAATATTAGAATTTGAAGAGAAATTTAATTCCAAAAACGAAAAAAATCTACATATTTACATATGTAGATTTCTAAAAAACAGATCTATATCTCGAGCACTAGCCTCTAGGTGGCTAATAACATTGATTAACAATAAAGAATCTAAAATTAATAATCCTTAAAAATCAAGTAATCAAGTTATAGCAGTAAGTCTCCATAGAGCAATGCCAAAAATTGAGAAGCCCATAATAAAAGTAAATGCCAAAGCATTTACCAACTGAACTTTTTCGTTCATTCTATCTGCGAATGGAAGTAATTGAGCAAATAATGGAGTCCATTGAGTATTGGCAGATTTAAATCTTTTTCCTGTAGGTTTTTTGCTTTGAGAAAACATAAAACAAATTTTATAATATTCAGAATTTTACATTTAAAAAGTGTTTAAATAAAAAATACTTCTTAAAAACGTACAAAATGTAACCTGTATAAATTTAGACAGGGTTATAGAATTAATCTTACTGTCAAAATATTAAAATTATTTAATCAAAAGCAATACAAAAGTTGTTTATGTATGGTATGCTAAAAAAGTAGCAACGGCTACCAAAACGTTCAACTTGTATTTAACAAGCCGCAAGTCGATCTAAGCCATGGAACGGGGACTTAGACGTAAAAGGAGCTTAAAGAAATGACTCTAATTTACAGAGGACAAAAGTACGTCCAAAACAAACAAATTGCTAAGAAGCAACACCTTGAACTAACTTACAGAGGGAAAGCTTACACAAGCTAGAAAAGTAAAGTATCAAACAAATAAAAAGCCACTTCAAGTGGCTTTTTTATTTGGATTTATTTGAAATTTCCAAAAATCAATAAATATGAGACATCAAAAACCAATATTTAAGGCTCCCTACGATATAAAAGATGTAAGTGCTCTTTTTGCGATAGTAGCCTTTGTACTAATAATTTCTGCAATAGTTGGAAATAACTTATTTGGTTTATTTCAAGAAAATATTAATTTTGGATAAGTAAAGTTAAACCTAAGGGGTTTCTAAAAAATTAGAAAACATAACAAAGATTTTTTATTTTTGGATTTAGACATCATTTTTATACCCTTGACTAAAAGACTTTAAAGTTAATTATTTGAAAGAAACTAATTAGTTTGGATTATTATTCTACAACCTAAAAATAAAGCATAATAATCCCTTAAAAATTCCTTAATGGAATCATGCCTCTAGATATAGGGTCAATAGGTAATTTTTTAGCTATTTATAGTGTTGTCTGAATTGTTTTTCTTTGTCAGAATAAGGTTCCCCATCACCTAGGCTCGCAAGAGTCTTTTTTTTTTTAATGCATTTTAAATTGGGAATTTATTAAGCAAGAGAAAATAAGGAGTTTAATCTAATCCAATTCCAAAAAATGAATTTGCAATAAATAAAAAACTAAAGATAATTAAGAAAAACAATCCTATCCAAGAAAGAGTCTTCAAAAATGATCCGTATCTATTTTGAACTGGGACTATATTGCTATTAATCGTGTCCATTGCCATCCAAGCAAATAATGGAGCGGCTAAAAAGCTTCCAGACATAGCAGTAAAGACAAAATCCTTAACTCCTATTCCTCCAGATCTTGCAATGAGCAGAGCCAAAAAAGATGCAAAGATATGCAAAATCATCCAATTTTGAAATCTATTTTGCTCTGCAGTTGAATCCATATGTCCAAAATCAGTCCCTTTCATTAAACCTTGAATAGCAGAGATACTTCTTGGATATGCATCTAGACAAGTAATTGTAGTACTAAACATTGCTGCAAATGATGCTGGAATAATGATCCATTTAGACCATTCCCCAATAGACTTTGTATAAAGAGATATCAACTTCTGAGCAAAGGATACTCCACTCCCAGAAAGCATTCCATCTCCAGTTCCATACATTGTTATTGCTCCAAGAGTTAAAAAGAGAATAGCTGTAATTACTGTAATTATGTAACCTAGATTAAAATCAAATTCAGCTTCTCTAACATTTGGTACATACTTCGAATCTTTTGCTCTTGAGAACATCCATAAAGAGGGCCATACGCATAATTCGACTGGGCAAGGCATCCATCCCATCAAAGGAATTAGAAATATTAAATTTGATAATTTCCAAGGACTTATTTCAGGAGCAAGCCAACTTGTAAATAGAGATTCATTTATTGAACCTTTCAAAAAAAGTGATCCAACTGCAAATAAGGTTAAAAAAGTTAGTAAAGCAACTAAGAATTTAGAGATTCTATCAAGGGCTTTGTATTTCCCAACAACTAAAATCATTCCAGATACTCCCAAGATTCCAATAGATAGATCCATAGCAGGAAAAGAGGAAAACAAAGGAATATTAGTTAGAAGTACCCCGGAGACAAAACTTACAGCAGCTATTGTGAAAGTCCCTGTAATTAAAGTAACTATTAAAAATAAAGGGAGATAATAAGAATTCCGCTCTTTAAAACCCTCTAATAATGATTTTCCAGTAGATGCTGTAAATCTAGTTCCTACTAATAAGAACGGATATTTAAATAGATTAGTTAGAAGGATTAGACCAACTAATGAAAATCCAAATCTTGCTCCAGCGGTAGTTGATGACATTAAATGGGAGCCTCCAATAGCTGCTCCAGCAAGAAGTATTCCTGGACCTAAACTTTTTTGAATTCCTTTTGATAAGTTCATTTTTAAATTTATTAGAAAAGTATTTAAATGAAGTATTTGGCCTTGCTTAACTTATTTTTAATATTCTTTTTTTAAACTATATCTTTTATGGAGTAAAATTAAAGAATATTATAATTAATCCAATTTGATTTTTCATAAATAATTCCCTTAAAATCAAGTTAATTTAAAGTTGTTTAAATTCAACCTCTTTTCTCCATAAAATCCATAAGAACCTCTCCAGAACGTCAATTCTATCTTTATCTCGTCTTTTATAATTATTTTTATT
>QCPB01000022.1 GCA_003209795.1 Prochlorococcus sp. AG-436-C05 | reverse complement strand
AAAAGTAGCTTTTATAAGAACTATCGAGACTGGAGTAGGAGTAAGCTACGAAAGTAAATTTGTCAGTATTCGAAAAACGAAATTAGCAGTTTTAAGTATTGGTTATGCAGATGGTATTCTAAGATCTCTCTCTGGCAAGATAAATGTCATTCATAATAAAAAACTTTATCCACAAATTGGATCTATAACAATGGACCAAATGATGGTAGACATAACAGATTCAAATGACATAAAAATTGGGACTACTATGTTATTACTAGGATCTGATGGGGATCAAACAATTTCTCCCATTGATTGGGCAAATAAATCTAATACTATTACTTGGGAAATACTTTGCTCTTTTAAAAATAGATTACCAAGAGTTCAAGTGAATTAGACATTTCGATTAAATAAAAAATTTTGAATCTTGGCAAAAAAATTGATAATGTATAAGAGTTGGAGAGGTGGCTGAGTGGTTGAAAGCGGCTCCCTGCTAAGGAGTTACAGGAGGTAACTTTTGTCGAGGGTTCGAATCCCTCCCTCTCCGCTTTAATTGAATTAATGATAGTTTAATTAAGTGGCTCTTAACTCAAGTAATTGGGAAAGCTCAATCAATATAAAATTAGTTTTATATTCCTTTCTATACAAAAAGCCTTTGTTTCTTTATCTATTGATTTCTTATTAAATATTCATTAATTTAATTAATATTCCTCATGATTTTTACCTAATGCTTCTGAAACACATTAAAACTTCAATAGTTAACTTTTTTCGCCTTCTGGTTTGGGGTATTATTTTCCCTATAAGAATAATTAAATTGCTTCCATCATCATTGCGATCAGGAAATTTTAGATTTGTTGCTTCATTGGTATTACTTTTTTTTGGATTCTTTAATACAGGTTCTTATGATCCAGTCGCATCAGCTATTGGTTCCACCCAACTTGCTGCTGGTTTCTACATCATTGCTTCAGAGGCAGAGAAAATGAAGGATGCCTTTTCTTTTAATATTACATGGAAAAGTTTTTGGACAGATGTTTGCTTGGCTTTAAGATTCGATTATTTTTCGGATAATGAAGATTCTTAATTCCTTAAAAATAATTTTAGATAATCATTGCACAGACCAAATTAGCTCATATTCATATTTTTAAAGCTTATATGATTTTAAAGCATATGGTTTAAATTTTTCTCCTTCAGAATGTTTAGTCATTGGTTGTGAAAATACCATCATTTATCAGATTCATTGTCTGAGCCATTCCCTGCACTATTTATAATTTCTAGAACTAAGGGACTCTCTCTCAGGATTAATTGCTAAAAAATAAATAACTAATTCTTAATTAGTAATAAAGCTCAACAGAAAAATTTCTAAACATCCTTTATTAAGCAAGCGGAATATGATTCATTATCGCATATTCATAAAATAATCATTTCAAGGATTGATAACGTTCAAATAAATCAGTACAAATTTTTTTAAGATCATTTACAGAATCCAGGATCAAATCTGCACCTGCTTTTCTTAGATTTGATTCATATGAATTACGATCTTTTAAACGTGATTTTAAATGTAGATGAGGAGGAGCTACTCCTATACTTATGAACTTTTGAGTTGGAATTTGTTTCCTAGCATTAATTACTGTTTTGACATCTGCAATTGTGTCACCTACATATGCGATTGGAATGTTTGATTGGCCAAGTTTATCCCCAAGAAGCTTTTTCGATAATAGAATAAAACCTTGAGGATCTGGCTTGTCAGGAGCATCTCCCATGGCTATTAAAGGAGGGGCTGTTAATTTTAGTCTTTTTTCTAAAACAAATATGGCAGATTCAAACTCTGCACCACTTACAAATCCCCAAATTATTCTTTTTTTGTCCAATATATTAAAGAATTCTTTATCAACTAATAACTCCTCATTATTAATGAATCCTGACCATTCTAAACTATCTTTATTATTACTTTCGCCAAAGTAAAAACCTTCGAAAGACTTTACTATATCTTTTCTATTAGGTATCTGAAGATTTAGTTTTTTGCTTTTAATATGTCTTTTGATAAGTTCCAAACTTAAATCCCAATCGTTGTTCCAAATCCCTTCATTTTTTGCGTTATCTATATCTATATAGCTGGGCTCCCATCCTGAAAATTTGTAAACTGTTTTTCTCAGTGAAAGTCTGTAACTATTTTCTACGCTACGTATTACACCGTCTATATCAAATAAAATTAAACCAATATTTTTCAATGATTTTTCAGTAATCCTTTTAAAAGGGTAGTATTCCATTACAAAAAAAGCAAAGATAAATTATTCTTCCGGATTAAGGGATTTTTGAGTGTGATTTTTATAGATATCCTCTTGGAGTGAGAAATATTTCATCTACCAAAGTTGTTTTTGAATTACCAATAATAATTATTGATAACATATCAACCTCTTGAAAAGGGATACTATTTAAAGTAAAAAATTTCTTGGATTGATTTTCTCGTCCTACTTGCCTCGCTATTAAAACTGGAGTATTTTTAGATCTAAATTTTAAACACAACTCTATTGCACTTTTGAATTGCCAATTTCTTGCAATTGATTGAGGATTAAAAATGGCTATCACGAAATCTCCCAAAAGAGCTCCTTGAATTCTTTTTTTTATTAATTCCCAAGGTGTTAACTTATCACTCAGACTTATTGAACAAAAATCATTCATTAATGGAGCGCCCCCAAGCGCGGCGGCTAATTGAACACTACTTATGCCTGGATGGATTTCATAATAAGGTCGATATTCTTTTTTAATGTTTTGGATCAATTCTAAAGTCAGACCAGCCATGCCATAAAATCCAGATTCGCCAGAAGAAATTAAAGCTACTTTTATTCCTTCTTCAGCAAGTTTTATGGCTTTTTCACATCTCTGCTTTTCCTCAGTAAGATTACTCTCAATTAAAACCTGATCTTTCCTTTTTAATGGTTTAATTAAATCTAAATACATTTTGTATCCAATCCAAACGGAACATTTTGATAAAGCTTTTCTGGCATTATTTGTTAGGAACGAAATATCTCCAGGTCCACTTCCTACAATATGAATTTCGCCATTTGATGGATAGTATTGATTTTTAGATTCTGCTATTGCAAAAGTGACTGCTCCATTATGATTGCTTGAAAAGTTTATATTTTTAAAAATTCTTTTTTCCTTTAATAACTTTGAACCTTCTCCTGCAGCTAGTAAGCATGCCGCTTCAGCTACTGAGGATGTTCCTATTTCATTGAGAACTATATTTGACGGATTTGGGACATTAATTTTCGATAGATTGTTTTTAGAGAAAAACTTGATAGGCCAGTTATTCTCTTTAGCGATTTCTATTATTCCTTTTTCATCTTTTTTAAAATCAATAGTTGCAATTCCAGCAATTGATAGTCTTGATAAGTTATTAGTTTCTAAAAGATTATTTAAAGATTTTTCTATTAATTCTTTACTAGTGTTTCTTTCACAACCAATTCCAATCCATAAAGTAGGCGGGTGCCAAGAGTTTGCAAAATTATTAAAGATACTCACATGAAATGTTGAGTTAAGTTTTTCAGGCTCATCTTGAGATAGGTGATTAATAAGTCCATCTGATTCCGAACTTTTCCATAAATTATTACCTGATAATTGCTTACAAAAAATTTTTTTATTCTTTGCTTGTCTTATTACTAACTTTGACCAATCTTTTGTTTTCCCAGATCTTTTCCATCCCCATTGATATCCAAATGAATCAAGACTTAAGTAGTTTTGATCGTTTGAATTATTTGTCTCGATTACTGCCCCACCAAATAAACTAGAAATCTGAAATGCAATATTTTGCGTATTTGATTGATGTGATCCAATAATAGGTACTATTTTAGACCCTTTTTTATCTATGACAATTACCCCAGGATCTTTATCTTTTGTGGTTAAAAAAGAATTTATTAATCTAATTGAGGCACCAATTGAACCTATAAAAATTATTAAATCTAATTTTTCCCAATTATCTTCCAGGAGAACTTTAGGTTTTTTAAGTGCTATTTCAGCATGACCTTTTGTTCTCTTGGATGAGCTAGCAATATAAATTTCATTAATAAATTCGGTTTTCTTTAGCCTTTTTAAGATTTCTTTGGACGTATCAGATAAACCTATAGCAATTCCTTTCAAATTTAAAATCTTTTGTTATGTTGAAATTATATACTCTCGCTGTATTCAATAAATTTTATAGATCAAATATAAAAAGAACCTTAAGAAGTTATTGCATTCTTTGGGTAATTATGCTTAGAAGGTAGTTATATTTGAGAACTTTACAAATTATTCATATAGTAACAATCATTAGAACATTTGTTACGTTAATGCATAACCAAAGAATCTTTGGCTTATTATTTTTGAAACGAATATCTAAAGTTTTGATTCTTTCGTTTTCTTGAGAATTATCATTAAAGATAAATTCAAGATTCAATCAATCTTCTTTAGGGTCAATTATTTTCGAGGTGCTAGATGACCATCAGCCCACCAGAAAGTGGAGAAAACAGCAACAAGGTTTTGCAAGAGCCAGTAAAGGCCGATGCAAGACCTATTGATTTTGCAAAATTTGATAAGCCAGGTTTCTGGTCAACTAAATTATCAAAAGGACCAAAAACAACTACTTGGATTTGGAATTTGCATGCAGATGCACACGATTTCGATGTGCATACAGGAGACACTGAAGAAGCAACTAGAAAAATCTTCTCAGCTCACTTTGGACATCTTGCAATCATTTTTATATGGATGAGTGCAGCATTCTTCCATGGAGCAAGATTTTCTAATTATTCAGGTTGGTTAGCAGATCCTACCAATGTCAAACCAGGAGCTCAGCAAGTTTGGGCAGTCGTTGGCCAAGAGATGCTAAACGGTAATCTTGGTGCAGATTACAACGGTATACAAATAAGCTCTGGAATTTTCCATATGTGGAGAGCTTGGGGTATTACTAACGAAAGTGAGTTAATGGCTCTAGCTATTGGAGCAGTAATAATGGCTGCTCTTATGCTGCATGCAGGAATATACCATTATCATAAGGCCGCTCCAAAGTTGGAATGGTTCCAAAATATTGAATCTATGCTTAATCACCATATTGCTGGTTTGGTTGGGCTTGGATCAATAGCTTGGGCAGGACATTGTATTCATATCGGTGCGCCAACTGCTGCACTTCTTGATGCAATAGATGCAGGCTCACCTTTAGTGATAAATGGTCAAAAGATAGCAACTATTGCTGACATGCCTATGCCGCATCAATTATGCGATCCTCAGATAATCTCACAGATTTTCCCTGGACTTGCTAGTGGAGTAGGTAATTTCTTTAGTCTAAATTGGTTTGCTTTTTCAGACTTCTTAACCTTTAACGGTGGTGTTAATCCTGTCACAGGAAGTTTATGGATGACTGATATTTCTCATCATCATTTAGCTTTCGGAGTAATTGCAATAATTGGTGGCCATCTATATAGAACTAACTATGGTATTGGTTCCAGTATGAAAGAAATATTAGAAGCTCATCAAGGAGATCCAATATTATTCCCTGCGCCAAAAGGTCATCAAGGCCTGTTTGAGTTTATGGCTGAAAGTAGACACGCACAACTATCTGTTAACCTTGCATGTCTAGGTTCTCTTAGTATCTTGATTGCTCATCA
This sequence comes from Prochlorococcus sp. AG-436-C05, assembly GCA_003209795.1. Lineage (GTDB taxonomy): Bacteria > Cyanobacteriota > Cyanobacteriia > PCC-6307 > Cyanobiaceae > Prochlorococcus_A. The sequence continues at coordinate 8,071 of QCPB01000022.1, read as the reverse complement.
TATGTATGCGCTGCCTCCATATCCATATTTAGCGACAGATTATATGACTGTCCTTGGTTTATTTACGCATCATATGTGGATAGGAGCTCTATTTATAGTTGGAGCTGGAGCACATGCTGGCATAGCGATGGTAAGAGATTATGATCCTGCTAAGCATATAGATAATGTTTTAGACAGAATTTTAAAGGCTAGAGATGCATTAATAAGTCATCTTAATTGGGTTTGTATGTGGTTAGGTTTCCATAGTTTTGGACTTTATATTCACAACGATACGATGAGAGCTTTAGGTAGACCTCAGGATATGTTTAGTGATAATGCAATCCAATTACAGCCAATTTTTGCTCAATGGATTCAAAGTATTCAGGCTTCTGCTGTAGGAACCTCAATTTTAGCTGGTACTCCAGAGGGATTACCTCATAAAGTTTTAAGTGAAGTTTTTAACGGTAATGTAGTTGAAGTAGGTGGAAAAGTCGCAATAGCTCCAATTCAACTAGGAACTGCTGATTTGATGATCCATCACATTCATGCTTTCCAAATACATGTAACTTTATTGATTCTTCTTAAAGGTGTACTTTATGCAAGAAGTTCCAGGCTAATCCCTGATAAAGCTTCTCTTGGATTTAGATTCCCTTGTGATGGTCCAGGAAGAGGAGGTACTTGTCAGGTTTCATCTTGGGACCATGTATTCTTGGCTCTTTTCTGGATGTATAACTGTATATCAATTGTTATCTTCCACTTCTCTTGGAAAATGCAAAGTGATGTTTGGGGACTTACAGGAGGCAACTTCTCTCAAAGTGCTATAACAATTAATGGTTGGTTAAGAGACTTCCTATGGGCTCAGTCATCTCAGGTACTAACAAGTTACGGTGAAGCTATTAGTATGTATGGATTGATGTTCTTAGCAGCTCACTTCGTATGGGCATTTAGTTTAATGTTCCTATTCAGTGGAAGAGGCTATTGGCAAGAATTATTTGAATCAATATTATGGGCACATAATAAGCTTAAACTTGCTCCAACCATTCAGCCTAGAGCTCTATCAATTACTCAAGGTAGAGCGGTTGGTGTCGCGCACTTCCTATTAGGAGGTATAGCAACTACTTGGGCTTTCTTCCATGCACGCTTGTTTGGCCTCGGCTAAATAACCTGAACTTCACCTTTTTAATTCAATGGCAACTAAATTTCCATCATTTAACCAGGGTCTAGCTCAGGACCCAACAACCCGTCGAATATGGTACGGAATAGCTACAGCTCATGACTTTGAAAGTCATGATGGGATGACTGAAGAGAAACTTTATCAGAAGATATTCTCCACTCATTTTGGTCATCTAGCAATTATTGCTCTATGGGTAGCTGGTAATCTGTTCCATATTGCTTGGCAGGGTAATTTTGAGCAATTTGTACTTGATCCAACTCATGTTCGTCCTATAGCTCATGCTATTTGGGACCCTCATTTTGGAACAGGCATAACAGAAGCAATGACACAAGCTGGAGCTAATGGTCCAGTGAATATTGCTTATTCAGGCTTGTACCATTGGTGGTACACAATTGGTATGAGAACTAACGAACAACTTTTTCAAGCTTCAATCTTTATGAGTATTTTAGCTTGTTGGGTTTTATTCGCTGGTTGGTTACATTTACAGCCTAAATTCAGACCTACACTTGCTTGGTTTAAAAATGCTGAAGCACAATTAAACCATCATTTATCTGTTCTGTTTGGTTTCAGTAGTATTGCTTGGACTGGTCACTTAGTTCACGTTGCAATTCCTGAGTCTAGAGGTCAGCATGTTGGCTGGGATAACTGGTTAACAGTTCTTCCTCATCCTGCAGGATTAGCTCCCTTCTTTACTTTAAATTGGGGTGCTTATGCTCAAAACCCAGATTCATTAGATGCTGTATTTGGAACAACTCAAGGAGCAGGATCAGCTATATTTACTTTTTTAGGAGGCCTTCATCCTCAAAGTGAATCTCTATGGTTAACTGATATTGCACATCATCATATTGCTATCGGTGTGGTACTAATTATTGGTGGCCACATGTATAGGAATACATTTGGTATAGGTCATACTTTAAAAGAAATAACTGAAGCACATAACACAAGACATCCTAATGATCCACATAAAGGTTACTTTGGGCTTAGTCATGATGGAATTTATGAGACAGTTAATAACTCTCTACACTTTCAACTAGGTTTAGCATTAGCATCTCTTGGAGTTGCTACTTCTCTAGTTGCTCAGCATATGGGAGCTCTTCCTTCATACGCGTTTATTGCTAGAGATTACACTACTCAGTCAGCTCTATATACTCACCATCAATACATAGCTATGTTTTTAATGGTTGGAGCTTTTGCTCACGGAGCTATTTTCTTTGTACGTGACTATGATCCAGAATTAAACAAAGATAATGTTTTAGCTAGAGTCTTAGGAACTAAAGAAGCATTAATAAGTCACTTAAGTTGGGTAACAATGTTGCTAGGATTCCATACTTTAGGTATATACGTTCATAATGACGTTGTAGTAGCTTTTGGAAATCCAGAAAAACAAATTCTAATTGAACCAGTATTTGCTCAGTTCGTGCAAGCTGCTCAAGGAAAAATGATGTATGGCTTTAATGCTTTATTATCTGATCCTGCAAGTTCAGCTACTATTGCAGCAAATTCTATGCCAGGTAACCATTACTGGATGGATTTAATTAATAGACAAGATGCTTTAAGTTCTTTCTTACCTATAGGACCAGCAGATTTCTTAGTTCATCATGCTATTGCACTTGGACTTCACACAACAGCTCTAATACTTATTAAAGGAGCATTAGATGCTAGAGGTACAAAATTAATTCCTGATAAAAAGGATTTAGGTTATGCTTTCCCTTGCGATGGCCCAGGTAGAGGAGGAACTTGTGATAGTTCTTCATGGGATGCGATGTACTTAGCAATGTTTTGGGCTTTAAATCTCATGGCATGGGTAACTTTCTATTGGCACTGGAAGCACCTAACAATTTGGCAAGGTAATGTAGCTCAATTTAATGAGTCTGGAACATATTTGATGGGTTGGTTCAGAGATTATCTTTGGTTAAATTCATCACAGTTAATCAATGGATATAATCCATTTGGAGTCAACTCCTTATCACCATGGGCTTGGATGTTCCTATTTGGCCATCTAGTATGGGCTACTGGCTTCATGTTCTTAATATCATGGCGTGGTTATTGGCAAGAATTAATCGAAACATTAGTTTGGGCTCATCAGCGCACACCAATAGCTAACCTTGTTGGATGGAGAGATAAACCTGTTGCTCTTTCAATTGTTCAAGCAAGATTAGTTGGTATAGCTCATTTTACAGTTGGAAATATCCTTACATTCGGAGCATTTGTTATAGCATCTACTTCTGGTAAGTTTGGATAAATTCTGATTAAATAATTTAAATCACCACTTATGTGGTGATTTTTTTTGTTTAATTTTTTTGTTCTAAATTAAGTTAAAATTGTAAAATTATCCACTTAAAAATATATGACAGATATAAACCAGTTTATTTCTATAGTTATACCTGTTTTTAATGAAAGTGAAAGTATTGCTTATCTATTAGAAGAAGTTAAGAGCGTTATGGAAGTAAATCAATTTAATTACGAGTTAATTGTAGTAAATGATGGTTCAGAAGATAATACTCAAGCAGTATTAGATAAACTTACTCAAAATATTAAAGAATTATTAGTCATTTCTCTTCGTAAAAATTATGGTCAAACTGCGGCAATGGCAGCCGGCTTTGATATTTCTAGAGGCGACATTGTTATTACTTTGGATGGTGATTTGCAAAATGACCCAAATGATATTCCTAAATTAATTTCTGAAATTAATACTGGATACGATTTGATATGTGGGTGGAGGTTTGATCGAAAAGATAAATTAATTAACAGAAGGATTCCATCAAAAATAGCAAACAAGTTAATTGCTAAAGTTACAGGTTTAAAGTTACATGATTATGGATGCTCATTAAAAGCTTTTACAAAAGAGATAATTGATGATGTGAAGTTATATGGAGAACTCCATAGGTTTTTGCCAATTTTAGCAAGTATAGAAGGAGCACGAATTAAAGAAGTTAAGGTTAATCATCGAAGTCGAAAATATGGATCTAGTAAATATGGAATTGATAGAACTTTTAGAGTTTTAATGGATCTGCTAACGGTTTGGTTTATGACAAGATTCCTGACAAGACCTATGTATGGATTTGGCTTTGTTGGAATAATCAGTATTCTAATAAGTCTTTCAATGTCTTCTTATCTGTTAATAGAAAAGATATTGGGTCAGAATATTGGAAATCGTCCGATGTTAATGTTTGCATTAATATTAGGAGTCGCTGGGGTTCAATTATTTAGTTTTGGCTTATTAAGTGAACTTCTAATGAGGACCTATCATGAAAGTCAAAAAAGACCAATTTACAGAGTGAGAACAATTCAAGGTGCCATTAAAAATGATAATTTTACTTAAATTTTCTAATTAATTTAGCTGACCTTTCTACTATTTTTAGAGATGGATCTTTTAATCCTCTTCTAAGAATAGGCAATGTTGATTTATCTCCTAATTGCTCAGCAATTTTTAAGGCTTTTAATTTACCTTCTTCATTACTTTGAAACAGTTTAAACATTCTATTTCTTAGGGATTTTTTATGAAATTCTGAGTATATATTTTCTTCGCTTTGATAAGATATTATATTCTTTTTCGATTTATATCTATTATTATTTTCTTGTGTATTTAAGAATTTATTAGAATATATATTTTTTATATTTACTGCATTTTTAACTTTATTTCTTTTAAAAATGAATAGAAAAAATACTATAAAAATAATTAGTACTATTGCAAAAAAATTTAGCATGTAAAAAGTTAATAATTTTTATATCATCCAGTAATAAAAGTAACACTATTTCTCAGATAAATACTAAAGTGTTTAAAGATGTTAAATCAACTATGTCATCTGAATTCTCAAATCTTCTGCCTTCGGTCTTTGTCCCAATGATTGGCTTGGTAGCACCTGCTGTATTTATTGTATTAATAGGCAGATTCATAACAGCTACTGAATAAAAATCTATTATCACATTATCTTTTTTTACAATGAGCGATTCACAAACAACAAGTAAAGAATTATTAGGCGCAACGCCTAGATTTGCTGAAAAGTATATTGACCAAAGTGTTCAACCAACAGATATTGGTATTGCAGATCAGTGGGCAGTAAAAACAGTAGCTGATCCATGCGTCGGAAATTTAGCAACCCCGGTTAATAGCGGTTATTTTACTAAAGCTTTTATAAATAATCTACCTTTTTATAGAGAAGGAATCTCTCCTAATTTTAGAGGTCTAGAGACTGGAGCAGCTTTTGGTTATCTCTTGTATGGTCCATTTACAATGACTGGTCCTTTAAGAAATTCTGATTCTGCATTGACAGTAGGACTACTCGCGGCCGTTGGCGCTGTTCATATCTTGACAGCACTTTTAGTTCTTTATAATGCTCCAGGTAAAGGACCTAACGTACAACCTGCTGATGCTACAGTCAATAATCCTCCTTCCGATTTATTTACTAAAGAAGGATGGGCTGATTTTACTAGTGGATTTTGGCTAGGTGGTTGTGGTGGTGCAGTATTTGCATGGCTTCTTGTAGGAACACTACATTTAAACAACATAATGCAACTAATACAAAATATTTGGACTACTGGCTAACTGTACAATCTAAAGAACGAATCATATTTTTAATATTTTAATTTAATATAAATAATTTCTATCTTATAGTTCTATCCCATCTGTAGTTTCTCATTACTCGGCCTGCAGAAATTAACTTTGATTGATAATGCAATGAGATTTTGTCCTTAGTTTCTTTTATCGTGTCTACTCCTATACCATTTCTTCCGAAATCATTACCAGAGCTGTGGAAATAAAACCCATCTCCTTTGTAGATTCCAACATGATCACATTTTTCTTGATTTCCAAAGAATAAAATATCACCTGCTTGGAGAGGCTTTTGATTATCTTTGAAATTAAAAAGGTGTGTACAAAAACTTTTTAATTGAAGAGAGTCTCTAGGTATGTAAATTCTATGAATGAAAAAAGCTGTCTGAATTAGGCCTGAACAGTCGAAATTTGGTCCTAATGTACCTCCCCAAAGATATCTATTGTTTAATTCAGATTGACCTTCGATCCAATGAAGAATTAAGGGGATTTTCTGCTTTATTAATAAGCCTTCATTTTCTATAATCTCATTTCTTGTTATTTCGTATTTCTCAATAATTAATTTATCTAAATCGATCCAACAAATGTATCCATCTTCAAATAATTGAACTAAAACTCTAGAAAGTTTCTTTGTATTTTGATAGAAATTTGGATGAATTAATCTAAAAATTCTATTTTTAAATATCTCTGTAACTAGATGATTTTCAGTTTCATGTTGATACCCAGAAATGTTAACTTTTAATTCCCACCAAATAGTGTTGGAAAAATTAGTTTGCTTAAATAGTGAGATAGGTTCTATATAATTTTTCATACGATGTCTTTTTACTATTTGAGCAAAGAAATGGGCGTAGCCTTAAATAATATTTTAAGTACAGTTTGTTCTAATGATAAAGAATATTCAAATGAAAATTTCGCTGTAACTTGGATTAACTATAAAATTGAAAATAATAATTTATTTAAAGGTTATGGATTTGGTATTAATAATAGAAAAAAAATATATCCTGCAAGCATAGTCAAGTTAGTTTATGGGCTCGCTGCGTATGATTGGATTAGACAAGGAAGATTAATTATATCAGAAGAAATAAGGGATGCAGTAAAAAAAATGTTATTTTACTCTAGTAATAATGCTACAAGCTTTTTAGTTGATATACTTACTGGAACTACAAGTGGTCCACGTATTGAAGGTGAATCTTGGAAACATTGGAAATATCAACGGGGTATTATTAATGATTGGTTAAAAGAATTAAATTGGGAAGAATTGCGTGGAATTAATTGTTGTCAAAAGACTTGGGACGATGGTCCATTTGGTCGAGAAAAGGAATTTTATGAATATCAAAATCAAAATAGAAACATAATGTCAACTGATTCAACTGCAAAGATTTTGGAGGAGATAATGATACATATTGATTATCAAAAGAATGATTTGAATTTAAGAAGTTTTTTAAAAAGAAATTTAAATAAAGACGCCTTGAAAGAGGATCCATTTAATCAAGTAAAGGGCTTTTTAGGAGAGGGATTACCAGAAAGTACAACATTATGGAGTAAAGCAGGTTTAATGTCAGAAGTTAGACATGATGCTGCTTGGTGGATTAATAGTAGTTCAGTACAAACTTTATTAGTAGTTTTTGGAAATGGAAAACAATATTTTAAAGATACTTCTTTATTTCCATCTATAGCTAAAGCGGTTTACGAATATAATAATTCTTTGTATTAGAGATTAATTTAATTCATCTAAAAAATTCTTATCTAATCCATCTGTATAGGCTTCAAAAGGTAACATCATAATCTCTTCAAAATCTATTTCATTGATAATCCATTCTTTATATTCTGCTAATAAACTTTTTCTATCCTTCTCATCTAATTCATAAATACGTAATGCCTTATCTTTAAGGTTTTCTTTAATTAGGTTTTCAAGTTCTTTTTTGTTCATATTATCTTGCTTCTCCATCTAAAATTATTCTCCTGATTGTTGATAAAGCAATTCCTGTTTGTGTTCTAATTGAACGATATGAATATCCCTCATTACGTAGTCTTAAGACTAGTGATTCTTTTAATGGACTAATCTTAGGCCTTCCTCCTAAATTATTTCCTGATATTTTCCTAAGTATCCTATGTTCTTTTTTTCTTTCTAATAAATAGTTATCCTCTAAATTATCTAATTCATATAACATATTGAAAATTGAAAAATTTATTTGAGAAGAATTTTTATCTGCTAAAAAACCAGATATAGTGCGCAATCTAACATCATTATTAATAAGTTTATTTATTGTTATCAAACAGTCTTTCTTGTTTAAAAATGCACGGTCTAGCTGAGTTACTATTAATTCATCTCCTTTTGATAAACAATTAATAGCCTTATTTAGCAT
>QCPB01000021.1 GCA_003209795.1 Prochlorococcus sp. AG-436-C05 | reverse complement strand
GAGACAGATTCTCTTACTCCAGCTCAGTTAGTAAATCCAAAACCTTTAGTTGCTGCTATTAAAGAGTTTTTTGGGTCCAGTCAATTAAGTCAATTTATGGATCAAACGAATCCATTGGCGGAATTAACCCATAAAAGAAGAATCTCAGCTCTTGGTCCTGGCGGTTTGACTAGAGAAAGAGCAGGATTTGCTGTAAGAGATATTCATCCTTCACACTATGGAAGGTTATGTCCTATTGAGACTCCCGAAGGTCCAAATGCAGGACTTATTAATTCACTGGCTACCCATGCAAGAGTAAATGAATATGGCTTTATAGAAACTCCTTTTTGGGAAGTAGATAAAGGTAGAGTTCTTAAAGAAGGTAATCCTGTTTATTTATCTGCTGATTTAGAGGATGAGTGTAGGGTCGCCCCAGGAGATGTAGCTACTGATAAAGATGGAAATATAATTGCAAATTTAATACCAGTTAGATATAGACAGGATTTTGAAAAAGTACCTCCTCATCAAGTTGATTACGTTCAACTTTCTCCTGTTCAAGTCATTTCAGTGGCGACTTCACTTATTCCCTTTTTGGAGCATGATGATGCAAATAGGGCACTCATGGGATCTAATATGCAAAGACAAGCTGTTCCATTGCTTAGACCAGAGCGGCCATTAGTTGGCACAGGCTTGGAATCTCAAGTTGCAAGAGACTCAGGGATGGTACCTATAACAAAAGTAAATGGAACCATTTCCTATGTTGATTCTAATGAGATTGTAGTTAAAGATGAAGATGGTAATGAACATTTTCATTATCTGCAAAAATATCAGAGATCCAATCAAGATACTTGCCTTAATCAAAGACCCATTGTAAACATTGGAGATCACGTTATATCAGGACAAGTACTTGCTGATGGATCCGCCTGTGAAGGAGGGGAGATAGCATTAGGACAGAATGTCTTAATTGCTTATATGCCATGGGAAGGTTACAACTACGAAGATGCAATTCTTGTTAGTGAAAGAATGGTTACTGATGATCTATATACATCGGTACATATCGAAAAGTATGAAATAGAAGCTAGACAAACAAAGTTAGGTCCTGAAGAAATTACAAGAGAGATTCCTAATATTTCGGAAGAAAGTTTGAATAATCTTGATGAAATGGGAATAATTAGAATAGGAGCTTTTGTAGAAAGCGGAGATATTCTTGTAGGAAAAGTTACACCAAAAGGTGAATCAGATCAACCACCTGAAGAAAAACTTTTAAGAGCTATATTTGGGGAAAAAGCTCGAGATGTTAGGGATAACTCTCTTAGAGTTCCTAAAACAGAAAAAGGAAGAGTTTTAGATGTGCGTATTTACACTAGAGAACAAGGTGATGAGTTACCTCCTGGGGCAAATATGGTGGTTAGAGTTTATGTTGCCCAGCGGAGAAAAATTCAAGTTGGTGATAAGATGGCTGGAAGGCATGGAAACAAGGGAATAATTAGTAGAATTTTACCTAGAGAGGATATGCCCTATTTACCTGATGGGACTCCTGTTGACATAGTGCTTAACCCTCTTGGTGTTCCCAGTAGAATGAATGTAGGCCAAGTGTTTGAATTGTTGATGGGTTGGGCTGCTTCGAACTTGAATAGCAGGGTTAAGGTCGTACCATTTGATGAAATGTATGGTCCTGAAAAATCACATCAAACTGTTCAAGCATTTTTAGAAGAGGCCGCTAAACAGCCTGGGAAAGATTGGGTTTATAATCCTGATGATCCTGGAAAATTATTACTAAAAGATGGTAGAACTGGCGAACCTTTTGATCAGCCTGTTGCTGTTGGATATTCTCACTTCCTTAAGTTAGTTCATTTAGTCGATGATAAAATCCATGCTAGATCTACTGGTCCTTACTCTCTTGTTACACAACAACCCTTAGGAGGTAAAGCTCAACAAGGTGGTCAAAGGCTAGGTGAAATGGAAGTATGGGCTCTTGAGGCTTATGGTGCGGCTTATACTCTTCAAGAACTTTTAACAGTTAAATCAGATGATATGCAAGGAAGGAATGAAGCTTTAAATGCGATTGTAAAAGGTAAGCCTATCCCTAGACCTGGGACTCCTGAATCATTTAAAGTACTGATGAGAGAATTACAATCTTTAGGTTTAGATATTGGTGTCTATACGGATGAAGGTAAAGAAGTAGATTTAATGCAAGATATAAATCCAAGGAGGAATACTCCCTCAAGGCCGACATATGAATCTCTTGGAACCTCTGAATATGAGGAAGATTAAATACTTTTTTAAAACTTTCTAATTTAAATCTCCTAAAAATGACAAACAGCAACCTAAGAACTGAAAATCACTTCGATTACGTCAAAATTTCAATTGCCTCTCCGCAAAGAATAATGGATTGGGGACAGAGGACATTGCCTAACGGACAAGTAGTAGGGGAAGTTACTAAACCTGAGACTATTAATTACAGAACACTTAAACCAGAAATGGATGGTTTGTTTTGTGAAAAGATTTTTGGCCCGTCAAAAGATTGGGAATGTCATTGCGGTAAGTATAAAAGGGTTAGACATCGTGGAATTGTCTGCGAGAGATGTGGGGTTGAGGTAACGGAAAGTAGAGTTAGAAGACATAGAATGGGTTATATAAAACTTGCCGCACCTGTCTCACACGTTTGGTATTTGAAAGGTATTCCAAGTTACGTAGCAATCCTTTTAGATATACCACTAAGAGATGTAGAACAAATAGTTTATTTTAATTGTTATGTTGTTTTAGATCCTGGAGATCATAAAGAACTTAAATACAAGCAATTACTCACTGAAGATGAGTGGTTAGAAATTGAGGATGAAATCTATGCAGAGGATTCAACTATTGAAAATGAACCTTTTGTTGGTATAGGTGCTGAGGCTCTTAAGCAATTACTTGAAGACCTTGATTTAAATAAGGTGGCTGAAGAGCTTAGAGAAGAAATTACTAGTAGCAAAGGTCAGAAAAGAGCAAAACTTATTAAAAGGATAAGAGTTATTGATAATTTTATTGCAACAAATGCAAAGCCAGAGTGGATGGTATTGGACGCGATTCCTGTTATACCACCGGATCTGCGTCCAATGGTTCAGCTTGATGGAGGAAGATTCGCAACATCTGATTTAAATGATCTTTATAGAAGAGTTATAAATAGGAATAATAGACTAGCTAGGCTTCAAGAAATATTAGCACCGGAAATCATTGTAAGAAATGAAAAAAGAATGTTGCAGGAAGCAGTTGATGCTCTTATAGATAATGGAAGAAGAGGCAGAACTGTTGTTGGAGCAAATAATAGAGCTTTAAAATCTCTTAGCGATATTATAGAGGGAAAACAGGGAAGATTTAGACAGAATCTTCTTGGTAAACGTGTTGATTATTCTGGAAGGTCTGTAATAGTCGTGGGGCCTAAGTTAAAAATGCATCAATGTGGCCTCCCAAAGGAAATGGCTCTTGAACTCTTCCAGCCGTTTGTAATTCATAGATTAATACGCCAAAATATTGTAAATAACATAAAAGCTGCAAAAAAATTAATACAAAAAGCTGATGATGAAGTTATGCAAGTACTTCAAGAAGTTATAGAAGGGCATCCAATACTTTTAAATAGAGCGCCAACTCTTCATAGGTTAGGTATTCAAGCTTTTGAACCGAAATTGGTTGGCGGTAGAGCCATTCAGCTGCACCCTCTAGTTTGTCCTGCATTTAATGCTGACTTTGATGGAGATCAAATGGCAGTTCATGTTCCTTTAGCTTTGGAGGCTCAAACAGAAGCGCGTATGCTCATGTTGGCTAGTAATAATATTCTTTCTCCTGCGACAGGGGAACCAATTGTTACTCCATCCCAAGATATGGTTTTGGGATCTTATTATTTGACAGCTTTGCAACCGAATTATAAAAAACCACATTTTGGAGATAATCAGAGTACTTTTGCTTCATTAGAAGATGTGGTTTTTGCTTATGAAGATAAACGACTTGGATTACATCAGTGGGTTTGGGTCAGGTTTAATGGTGAAGTGGAAGATGAAGAAGAAGATATTAGTCCAAAAGAATCTAAAGATTTAGAAGATGGTTCGAGATTAGAGATTTGGAATTTGAGGAGAGATAGATTTGATTCTCAGAACAAATTAATTAGTAGATTTGTTTTGACAACAGTTGGAAGAGTAGTAATGAATTCTACGATTATTGAATCTGTATCTAAAACGTAATTTTAAAAAAATCATTATTCATTCATTAAAAAATCATGACATCATCTAAAGCTAAAAAAACTTCGAGAGTACGTAAAACTGCTAAAAACTCTAAAAAGAGTAATAAGGTTACTATGCCTGCCTTAGCAAAAACTCCTGCATCATTTAAAAACAAGGTAGTTGATAAAAAAGCTCTAAAAAATTTAATGTCTTGGGCCTATAAAACGCATGGCACAGCAGTAACTGCTGCTATGGCTGATAATTTAAAGGATTTAGGATTTAAATATGCTACCCAAGCGGCTGTTTCTATCTCAGTAGATGATTTAAAAGTTCCTGAAGCTAAGCAAGATTTGATAGGTCAGGCTGAAGAGCAAATTACCGCAACTGAAGAATGCTATAGACTTGGTGCAATCACAGAAGTTGAGAGGCATACAAAAGTTATTGATACCTGGACAGAAACTAATGAGAGATTAGTCGATGCAGTAAAAAATAATTTCAATCAAAATGATCCTCTTAATTCAGTTTGGATGATGGCAAATTCAGGAGCTAGGGGTAATATGTCGCAGGTAAGACAACTAGTTGGGATGAGAGGATTAATGGCTAATCCTCAAGGAGAAATTATTGATTTACCGATAAGAACAAACTTTAGAGAAGGTCTTACTGTTACCGAATACGTGATATCTTCTTATGGAGCAAGGAAAGGATTGGTTGATACTGCGTTGAGAACAGCAGATTCAGGTTATTTGACTAGAAGATTAGTAGATGTGGCTCAAGATGTAATTGTCAGGGAAGAAGATTGTGGAACAGAACGTTCAATAGTAGTAGAGGCTGAAGATGGTAAATTTGGGACAAGACTTCTTGGAAGGCTGACAGCTGTAGACATTGTAGATTCTGAAGATAACTTAATTGCTCCCAAAGATACTGCAATCGACCCTCCATTATCCGCAAGAATCGAGTCATCATCAATTACCAAAGTGAATATTAGATCTCCATTAACATGTGAAGCAAACAGATCAGTTTGTAGGAGATGTTATGGATGGGCATTGGCTCATAATCATTTAGTTGATTTAGGAGAAGCAGTTGGAATAATTGCGGCTCAATCAATTGGGGAACCTGGGACTCAATTGACAATGAGAACTTTTCATACAGGAGGTGTATCGACTGCTGAAAGTGGAGTAGTCAGATCAAAGATTGCTGGTAAAGTTGAATTTAGTGCAAAAGCAAAAGTTAGAGGTTATAGAACACCTCATGGAGTAGAAGCTAAACAGGCGGAAGTTGATTTCTTCTTAAAGATTGTTCCAAAAGCAAGTAACTCAAATAAAGTTCAGAAAATAGAAGTTTCTAGTGGATCACTTTTATTTGTAGAAAATGGTCAAGAAATTGATGCTGATATAACTGTTGCTCAGATTACTGCTGGAGCTGTGAAGAAGAGTGTTGAAAAAGCTACTAAAGATGTTATCTGTGATTTAGCTGGTCAAGTAATGTATGACAAAGTTATTCAGCCAAGAGAAGTTACAGATAGACAAGGCAATATTACTTTGAAAGCTCAAAGATTAGGGAGATTGTGGGTATTAGCTGGCGACGTATATAATTTACCTCCTAATGCGAGACCTGTCGTCTCATCTTTGAGCAATGTAAAAGAAGGAACTGTTTTAGCTGAGGCTAGTCAATTTAGTGAGTTTGGTGGAGAAGTTCGATTAAGAGAATCAATAGGAGATTCAAGGGAAGTTCAAATTGTCACTACTTCAATGACTTTAAGTAATTTTAAATTAATTGAAGAATCTACACATTCAGGTCAAATATATCATTTGGAATCTAATGATGGCACTACTTATAGATTGAATACTACTCCTGGTAGTAAAATCAGTAGCGGGGAAGTTGTAGCTGATTTAGCAGATGAAAGATTCCGCACAAAAACTGGTGGATTAGTAAAATATGCTCCTGGATTAAGCGTCAAAAAAGCGAGATCATCCAAAAATGGTTTTGAAGTTAGCCAAGGAGGAACATTGCTCTGGATTCCACAGGAGACACATGAAATAAACAAAGATATCTCTCTATTAATGATTGAAGATATGAAATGGATTGAAGCAGGAACAGAAGTTGTAAAAGATATTTTTAGTCAAACATCAGGAATTGTAACAGTGACTGAAAAAAATGATATTTTAAGGGAAATTACGGTTAGAAATGGTACTTTTCATGAGTGTGACGACGAAGAAGTTTTGAGTAGATTTAATGAGGAAGGCACGTTAGTTAGTCCAGGGGAGAAGATTTTAGATGGAGTAGATAATCAAGAAATTCTCTTTGTGCAGAAATTAGAAACTCCTAAATGCAGGGGGTTATTATTAAGAACTGTAGAAGAATTTACTATTCCTGATGAAGCAGAGTTGCCAGAATTAACTCATGTTAAACAAGATAAAGGGCCCCATCTAGGGTTAAAAGCCATTCAAAGGATTACTTATAAAGATGGTGAATTAATAAAATCAGTTGAGGGAGTTGAACTTCTTAGAACACATCTAAGTTTAGAAAGCTTTGAAGCTACTCCTCAGATGACAATTGATGTTGAGATAAGTCAAGATAAGAATGATGATTCAATTAATAGATTAAGTTTAGTTATATTAGAGTCTATTCTTGTAAGAAGGGATACAATATCTGATTCTAGCCATGGTTCCACACATACAGAATTACAAGTAAAAAATCATCAAATTGTTCAGGCAGGTAATGTAATAGCAACTACTCAGATCCTTTGTAAAGAGAAAGGGATAGTTCAATTGCCAAATATAATTGATGATGAACCAATCAGAAGGTTAATAGTTGAAAGAGAACAAGATAAAGTTAAGATGAAAATCAGTAAAAATGCACTTGTAAAGGTTGGCGATCGTGTAGTTGATGGTGACCCTATTAGTAAATCTGAAAAGTCTAATGCTTGCGGTGAAATTGAAAAAATTTCTGATAATTCTGTAATTTTAAGACTTGGAAGGCCGTATATGGTTTCTCCCGATTCAGTCTTGCATGTAAAAGATGGAGATTTGGTACTTAGAGGAGATGGTCTAGCTTTACTTGTTTTTGAAAGGCAGAAAACAGGAGATATTGTGCAAGGTTTGCCAAGAATTGAAGAGTTGTTAGAAGCAAGAAGACCAAGAGATTCTGCAGTTTTATGTAAAAAATCTGGAATTGTTCAGATTAAAGAAGGAAAGGATGACGAATCAGTATCCTTGTCAATTCTTGAGAAAGACGATGTGATTAACGAATATCAAATTTTAGTTGGGAAGAATATCATGGTTAGCGATGGTCAGGAAGTTAAAGGTGGAGAAGTCTTAACTGATGGTCCAATTAATCCTCATGAATTATTAGATTGTTATTTCACTGACTTAAAGGATCAAAAACCATTATTAGATTCAGCTCGAGAATCTATATCAAAACTACAAAGAAGTATGGTTAACGAAGTGCAAAATGTTTACAAATCTCAAGGTGTTGCAATTGATGATAAACATATTGAAGTCATCGTAAGACAAATGACAAGTAAAGTTCGTATTGAAGATGCTGGAGATACAACTCTATTACCAGGAGAATTAATAGACTTAAGGCAAGTAGAAGATACAAATCAAGCAATGTCAATTACAGGCGGAGCTCCAGCAGAATTTACTCCAGTATTATTGGGTATAACTAAAGCTTCTCTTAATACTGATAGTTTTATTTCAGCAGCTTCTTTCCAAGAAACTACAAGAGTTCTCACAGAAGCAGCAATAGAAGGTAAATCTGATTGGCTAAGGGGCTTAAAAGAAAATGTCATCATTGGTAGGCTAATACCCGCTGGTACAGGATTTAGTGGATTTGTAGAAGAATTGGCATCAGAAGCAGGACCTCATCCTGATATTCTTGCTGAAGAATCAGGAGGATACAGGAGGGCTCAGAATTTAAGGCCAGATTATACTGTTGATATGCCGCAAACACCTACCTTTAGCTCCACTGCTATACTTGATGATCCCAGTGATGAAGATCTTGAGACTACAAGAAATAGACATGGCATTGATCCTAATTCAAGTAATTTTGCAGCCTTTGCAAGACCAAATGCTGAAAATGAATTTTCTGAAGATCAGTTGCCTGATCCTGCAGCTTTGGAAGGATTACAAGAGGAAGGATTGCTTTCTGATGAATAGAAACTATTCTTATTTGAACTCACTAGAATATATTGTTACTTTTATATGATGATTAAACCTGAAATTATCCCAAAAAGAAAATTGCCTCGTTATGGTTTTCACTTTTATAATGAAAGACTTAATGGCAGAATTGCTATGATTGGTTTTTTTGCACTAATTCTTACAGAATTCTTTTTAAAACATGGATTATTAGTATGGTGAAAGTAGTATCTAATTTAAACAAGAAATAATTTGAAAAGTCTTCTTGGAAGTAGTCTTAAAGATTTAGAAAATGTAGCTTTAAACTATGGTCAGGCTGCTTTTAGAGGTCGGCAAATTCATAATTGGCTTTATAATTATAAGAACAAGAATAAAAATATTGGTCAAATTGAAGTATTACCTCTCGATTTTAGAAATCAATTAAAGCAGGATGGCTTCAAAGTAACTGATCTTAAATTGAAAGAAAAATATTCAGCTAGTGATGGAACTCTAAAGTTATTACTTTCTACTGGAGATAATGAGAGCATTGAGTGTGTAGGGATACCAGCTGAAAAAAGATTAACAGCATGTCTTTCAATTCAAGTGGGATGTCCTATGGATTGCCAATTTTGTGCTACTGGTAAAGAGGGATTGAAGAGATCTTTAAAAGTTAGTGAAATATTAGATCAGATTTTATTTATTGAAAATGAAATGAATAGAAGAGTAACTAATATTGTTTTTATGGGCATGGGTGAGCCATTATTAAATCTTGATGAGTTGCTTTTATCAATTAAATCAATAAATGAGGACTTGAATATAAGCCAGAGAAAGATAACTGTAAGTACTGTAGCTATACCAAAAATGATAGCTAAATTAACAGAAAAGTCTTTCCAAATTTTGGGGAAATGTCAATTCACATTGGCAATAAGCCTGCATGCTTCAAATCAAAAAATAAGAGAAATGATTATACCAAGCGCAAATAATTACAATATCAAAGATATAGTTGAAGATTGTAGGCAATTTGTTAGAAAGACAGGCAGAAGAGTAAGTTTTGAATACTTAATGCTAAGAGGAGTTAACGATAAAATAGAACATGCTGATCAATTAATTAGATTACTGAGAGGGTTTCAATGTCACGTGAATTTGATTCAATATAATCAAATAAATGAGGTTGAATTTAAGCAGACTGCTCCAAAAAATATTCAGTCATTTCAGTCTAGACTTGCTAATAATGGTATAGCTGTAAGTTTTCGCAAAAGTAGAGGATCAGAAAAAAATGCTGCATGTGGACAGTTAAGACAAAATGCTAATAATAAATAATCATATTTAAAATTATTTTTTAAATTTATCTTAAACACGTTATTATTAATTTAATGATTTTTTGATTATTGGGTTTTATTAAAACAAAAGTTTTACCTTTTGCAATTGTTAGCCTTTTTGGGATTGCATTTCTTGCGGTGAGTGCAAGAATTTGGTTGCCAGGAGATATGATGTCACCTGCTCCAATTAATTAATATTTATCAATACTTTTAAGTTATAATGAAAAACAATAGGGATCCTAAAAAAGAAAGTTTAGCAGAAATAGCAATTGATCCTGAGGTTCTAGCTAAAGAATTAGCTTATGAACTCGAAATAGATCCTTTAGATCAAATAGATTCAGATAACTTCTCAAAAGGTAATCTCAATATAACTTCAGAATGTAATGAGGCACTCAAATTGCTTAAGGGCGATAGAGAACAAAGAATACAAGGATTAAGAATATTTTGTGAATTTAGAGATGAAAGATCTTTTCCTTTTTTACTACCTCTGCTTGATCAACCCTGCCCCGTGGAAAGGATGAGTGCAGTATATGCTTTAGGTAGAAACCCTTGCCCTAGTGCAGTTCAAAAATTAGTTTCTCTTTTAGAAACAGATGACAACGCGTATGTAAGAAGAGCTACTGCTTGGAGTTTAGCTAACTATGATAATCAAATTGTTTTAAAGCCACTAATAAATGCATTGAAGAATGATGTGGCTGCAGTTAGATTATGGTCTTCTAGTTCTTTAGCGGAAATTGGAAGTATCTCATTTGAAAACGCTCAATTAGCGGCTGAACAACTTCTGATAAGTTTAAAAATAGATAATGAGACAGGAGTTAGAAGCAATTGTATATGGTCTTTGTCTAGGTTGTTTGAAAAATTAAACGAAACATTTCAGGAGAGGTTTGTTGATGAATGTACTAAGATAGCTCTATTTGATAAAGAACCCTCAGTCATGGAAGAAGCAAAAACTGCTCTAGATTCTATGGGGATGGAAAGTTTTTATAATTAGACCTTCATTTATTGATAAGATAATATTATTTATGAGACAATCCATATAAAAATAAAAAAAATATTAATTTGTACCAACTGAAACCAATATTTTTCGTTATTCTATATAAAGTGTAAATACTAATTACTTGAATTTAATGCCTCAAAGAACATTAAGATTCAAAATTCACCAAGATGGCAGAGTTGAGGAAACTGTGGAAGGTTTCATAGGAAAGTCATGTAACTACGCCACAAAAAATCTTGAAAATTCTCTTGGTGAAGTAAAGGTTAAAAATCAATCATTAGATGCATTTATAACCAACCAAGTTACAAATCCAAGTAAAGTTAACAACGAATCTAATGTCACATTTTAGTACTATTAAAACTGAGCTTAAGGAAGTAAAACCCTTAATTAAAGCTTTAAATCAACTTGGTTATTCTATTAATCAAGGAAAAAAATATGTTAAGGGATATAAAGGGCAAGTTACAGATGTAGACATAAGTATGGAATTACAAGGAAATACTATGGTTGGATTTAAATTTAATAAAAATTCTAACTCATATGAGTTAGTGACTGATGTAGATCTTTGGAATTTAGATTTACCTGTCGAAAGATTTATTTCTAAAGTGACACAAATGTATGCATATCATACAATTATTTCAAAAACAGAAGAGGATGGGTACCAAGTTGTTGAGCATCAGAACAAAAATGACGGATCGATTGAATTGGTTTTAACTAAATGGGAAAATTAATATTTGGGCTTTAATCTCACTAAAACTATAGATAACTTCGAAGAAAATAATGATATTACTGGTTTTGAACCAGTCCTGGGAGGCACCTTATGCGAAAAAGCAGTTTGGGTCGATGAAAGTGTATGTATAGGTTGTAGATACTGTGCACATGTTGCTACTAATACTTTCATAGTTGATCCAGAATTTGGAAGAAGTAGAGCAATTAGGCAAGATGGTGATAGCCTTGAAATCTTGCAAGAAGCTATAGATACATGTCCTGTAGATTGTATCCACTGGGTTAAATTTGAAGAATTGGCAAATTTAGAAAATAGTCTTGATAGAGATATGTTTCAATCATTAGGAAAACTACCAAGAATAAACAAGCATTAATTTTCAATGAATTTGCCTAACCGTAGATTTGGGAGGACAAATTTACAGATACCCGTTTTATCATTAGGGGGTATGAGATTTCAAAAAAGTTGGCAGCAATTAGATCTTTCTAAAATTTCATTTAAGGAACAAAAGAAAGTTGAAAATATTTTAAATCTTGCAGATAAATATGGCTTAAGTCATGTAGAGACTGCAAAGGATTATGGAACTTCAGAAGTTCAGCTGGGAATGTGCTTTAAGAACATAAAAAAAATACCAAGAATAATTCAAACAAAAATTCCTCCTAATCGTGATCCGAAAATCTTTGAAAAAGATGTTATTAGAAGCTTTGAAAAATTACAAGTAAAGAAAATTGATTTATTAGCAATACATGGAATGAATTTACCTGAACATCTTGATCAGGCTGTGAGAGATGGAGGCTGTGTTGAAGTTTTAAGAAAATTGCAAAAAGCAAATTTAATTGGTTCTATTGGTTTCTCAACGCATGGAGAATTATCACTTATAGAAAAGGCAATATCAACAAATTTATTTGATTATGTTAATTTGCACTGGTATTACATCAACCAGTCGAATTCAAAAGTAATTGAATTAGCACATAAATATGATCTTGGAGTTTTTATAATAAGTCCTACTGATAAAGGAGGTCATCTTCATACGCCTTCAACCAAAATGTTGGAACTGTGTAGACCGCTTCATCCAATAGTTTTTAATGATCTTTTTTGCTTAAGGAATAAAAATGTACATACAATAAGCGTTGGAATTGCGAAGGAGAGTGATTTTGATTTGCATTTAAGCGCAGTGTCTTTGATTTCAGAATCTGAAAAATATATTCCGAAGATAATAAATAGATTAAGAGAAGAATCAATAAAAAGTTTAGGTCTTGAGTGGTATCAATGTTGGAATAAAAATTTGCCAAGTTGGAAAAATACACCAGGTGGGATTAATATACCTGTTCTTCTTTGGCTTTCTAATTTAATAGATTGTTTAGATATGGAGGGATTTGCTAGATCAAGATATCAATTACTTGGTAATGGAAGCCACTGGTTTCAAGGTAATAATGCAAATTCATTAGATGTCAATGTTTCAGAAGGTCAATTATTAAATGTTTTGGAAGGCCATATAAATCCAACGAAGGTTTTAAAAAAATTGAGAATCTTAAAAGATAAGTTTGGACAAACAACAATTCAAAGATTGTCAAATAATTAGCTTGATAATGGTTTTTTCTCAGGTTTGCCAACGCTTCTTGGATAAGTTTCTGGACAGACTCTGTTTGGCTGAATACAAATAATATTTCTAGTACCTTTATTTCTTGGTAACAAAATTTTTTCCCTTGCTTTAATTTCTCCTCCCAATATTTTTAAGGTTTTTTTTAAACTATTTTCATCTTCGTTACTCCATTTGCCGCAATATAAAACTCCTAATCCTTTTGTCTTCAATATAGGTAATATATATTCTGAAACTGTTGAAGGAATACTTACAGCTCTTGTAGTCGCAATATTAAAGCTGTTTCTAAATGAAGTTTGATGAGCGATATTCTCAACTCGGTCGTTGATTACAAATATATTATTTTTGAAGTTAATAATTTTGATTAAGCTTTTTAATGCATCTGTTTTTTTCTTGGATGAATCAATCAAGTATATTTCTGAATCAGGATGTGTTATTGCGTAAGCAAATCCTGGGAAACCACAGCCGCATCCTATATCTACAAATTTTTTATTATTGAAATTGTAGTTTGGAATAAATTTAAATGGCCAGATGCTATCAAAAACTTGTGATATCCAGTAATCATCTCCTTCAATTAATCGTGTAAGGTTGATTCTCTTATTTAATTCTCGGAGTTTTATTTGTAATTCTTTGAACATCAGTATTTCTTCTTCAGTTATTAATTCAAAAAGTTCGAATGGTATGCTTTCTTTTCTCATTGTGTTATTAATATTTTCTTTTTTATTGAATTAAAAATATTCTATTTCATTAGAATTGATTAGAATATTTTAAAAATAAAAAAATATTTTGAAAGGGGATATATCCTACTATAAGATTTTAGGGGTTAATCAAAATGCCTCTAATAATGAATTAAGAAAGGCATTTTGTAGACTTTCTATTGAATTACACCCAGATACCACTTCTTTAGACTTAGAAGAAGCTAAAAATAAATTTCAAGAAGTATTAGAGGCTTATGAAAATCTCAATAATAGTAGGTTGAGAAAAATATATGATGACAAATTAAAAGAGAAATCTAAAAATGTGAATGAAAAGAAAACAAATGTTTTTAATTCTTTTCTAATAGATTCTAGTAATCAAAATTTAGTAGGGAATAGAAGACCTTTTTCAAATGGAGAGATTTTTTCATTATTTCTCTTGATAATTATTATTTGCATATGTTTAGTATGCTCTATTTTAATCGCTTCTTTGACTGGTCAAGAATTAGATACTATACCTACTTGGCTTGTGCAATGATTATTGATAAGAAAATTTTGTGAATTCTCCTAACACTCCAATCAACCAACATTCGCTACAATCATTAGAATTATGGCTTAATGATTTAGGTGCAGAAAAGGATAATAATAATCCCTCTAAATGGTATTTATTATTATCTAACTGGAAAGCTACTATTTGTTTTGAACAGGAGGATTTAAGTGTCGTCTGGCAGAGTGAAGGGGAAGAAACTAAAAGACTATTTTCATATTGTATTAATAGAGAGGATGTAGAAAATGCAATTTTACAAGGCCCTTAAATTTATCTCTATAGATCATTCAAAGTTTGCCATATTATCTGGTAACTTTTGTCTAATTGATCATCTGTGATACAAATTGGCGGCAAAAGATAAACTACATTTCCAAGGGGCCTAATAAATAAACCTTTTTTCATTGATAAGCTCTTTATCTTTTTCCCAATATCATTTAAGTAACCAACATTCTTCCCAAGTTCTAAATCAAAAGCAGCTATAGTTCCAGTGACCCTAATTTTTTTTATGAATGGCAATTTTCTAAATTTAACTAGATGATTAAAATGCTTTTTCTCTAATGACAGATATTTCAGTGGTTCCTTTTCTAATAAATCAAGGCTTGCATTAGCTGCTGCGCAACCTAAAGGATTAGCGGTAAAACTATGACCATGCCAAAAAGTTTTTCTAGGGGACTCATCTATAAAGGATTGAAAAATATTTTCTTTAGTAAGAGTTATTCCCATGGGTAAGAATCCACCCGTTAAACCTTTTGAAATACTAATTAAATCAGGAATTATGTTAGCTCTTTTAAATGCAAAAAGGCTTCCACATCTTCCGAAACCAGTCAATACTTCATCGGCAATTAATAAAGAATTATTATTTTTTACTACTTCTGAAACTTTTTTAATAAATTCAGGCCTAACCATATTCATCCCTCCAGCACCTTGTACAAGTGGTTCAAGTATTACTGCCACAGTTGGAACCTTCAGAAGAGTAATTAATTTTTGGATTGCTTCATTCTCCTTTTTTTCAACTTCGTCATCGTTTATCCAGGTAGAAGGCCATGGAGCTCTTTTTACTGGGAACATTAGATTATCGAAATTCTCATTAAAAATATTTCTTTCGCCTAAAGCCATTGCTCCAAATGTATCTCCATGATATGCTCCTTCAAAAGCAATAATTTGGGTTCTTGTTTCTCCTTGATTTTGCCATGATTGGTAAGCAATTTTTAAAGCCACTTCTACAGCAGTAGATCCATTATCCGAAAAAAATAGTCGCTCTAATTGTGTTAATTTGCTGAGTCTTTCTGCTAATCTTTTAGCCTGTGGGTGTAAGAAATCGGCGAATATAACTTGCTCAAGACTTTTAGCTTGATTGAAAATAGCATTTGCAATGTATTCATTACTATGACCATGAAGAGTTACCCACCAACTACTTATTCCATCGATAAGTTCTTGTTGAGGATCTTTAGTAAATAGAAGTGCATCTTTTCCATGAGTAACTTCTTGTTGAGGTTTGCTGTTGGTGATCTGGGTAAAAGGCGGCCATATATTAGGGTGCCAATCTTGCTTTTGAGTGTTTGAAACCACAGATTTAATTTAGATTGCTTTTGAATTTAAGATTGAGACTAATTTGTTTTTAATATTAAGTTCTTTCCATAGTATATCTAAATTATTTGAGTCAACCTTGGGGAGACAAGGAAATTCAGCAATAACTGGTATACGACT
>QCPB01000020.1 GCA_003209795.1 Prochlorococcus sp. AG-436-C05 | reverse complement strand
ATTAATGGCGTATTTATTTCTCTACTTTTGAGTTCTTTGACAAGCTTAAAAAGATCAATTTCTTTTGCTGAGTTTTTTTCTGGAGTGACTGAGATATTTCCGTTGGAATTTATAGAAAAATATTGCCCCCCCCACTTATCAATGTTGTAAGTGGCAATACTATTTTCTATAGTCCAATATTTATTTGATTTCCTTGGCGCAAAATTGGTCAATTTATGTCTTAGTAATTAAGAATTGTTTTTGAAATAAACTCAAAACAATATCTTTTATTTTAATGATTACTTGCCAAGTTACCACCTAAAAGATGAATATACATAGAGTGATAATTAATTAAATGACCAAAGAGAGAACTTTTGTAGCAATTAAACCAGATGGAGTTCAAAGAGGATATATTTCTGAGATTATTGGTAGATTTGAAAAAAAAGGATTTAAATTGGTTGGTCTAAAGCAATTAATTCCATCAAAAGAGCTTTCTAAGAATCATTATGGAGTCCATAGGGAGAGACCTTTCTTTAATGATTTAGTAGATTTCATTTCAAGTGGTCCAGTCGTGGCAATGGTTTGGGAAGGTGAAGGAGTTATTTTGAGTGCTCGAAAATTAATAGGTTCTACAAAACCGCTTGATGCTGAGCCTGGTACAATAAGAGGAGATCTCGCGGTAGATATAGGCAGGAATATAATTCATGGTTCAGATGGAGAAGAAACTGCAAAATTTGAAATTAATTTATGGTTTAACCAAGAAGAACTATGTGAATGGGAAACTTCTGATGCAAAATGGCGTTCTGAAAACTAAAAATTTATATCTCAAATCTTTTTAAACTAAACTTTTCTAAAAGTTTCTTTCACTATCTGAGAGAGTTTTATCTTGAATAAATTTAAAAATAATATCACTTGTTATTGCAGAGAATAGAACTCCATTTCTGTAATGACCGGTAGCTAGAAAAAGATTTTCAATATCTGACTTGCCAATTATTGGCTTAAAGTCTGGTGTACAGGGTCTAAATCCCCACCAATGTTCCATTTGTGGCCAATTCATTGCTTCAGGTAATAGAGACCAGATACCTTTTTGAAGTTGCTTTATTCCTTTAGGAGTATTGCCTTGATTAAACTTTGAATCTTTTTCAACTGTTGCTCCAACTATAATTAGACCGTCATCACGAGGTACTAAGTAGATATCTGGCCCAAAAAGAACTCTTTTAATATAATTTGAGGGACCTTGTATTGATAGCATTTGTCCCTTTACTGGAAAGACTGGAACTTTATTTAAAACTTTTTTACTCCATGCGCCACTGCATAAAATTGCTTTTTCACATCTAATATCTTTAAGTTCTCCGGTGGCATTTAAAACTTTTGCTCCAATAATTTTGTTTTTTTCTATTGTTAAATCCTTAACTTCTGATCCTTCTTGAAAGATCGAATTAATGAATTGCATGAGGCCTTCTCCAAAGCAATAGAAACTTACGAATATAAAAATATTTATCAAGGTGTTTTTCCTGTCAAATGCAACCAGCAGAAGAATGTTCTTGAAAAAATAATAGAGTTTGGAAGCCCATGGAATTTTGGTTTAGAAGTAGGCAGTAAATCAGAATTATTAATTGGTCTTGCTCTCCTTCAAAACCAAAACTCATTATTGATTTGCAACGGATATAAAGATAAAAAAATATATTGAGGTTGCTACATTAGCCAGAAAACTCGGTAAAAAGCCAATCATAGTTATTGAACAAAGAGATGAGGTCAAAAGAATTATTAAAGCAGTTCAAGATCTTAAAGCTACCCCATTGCTAGGAATTAGAGCAAAGTTATCAAGTAAAAGCAGTGGTCGGTGGAGCAAATCAGTTGGAGATAATTCCAAATTTGGGTTATCAATTCCAGAAATTATGTCGACTATAAAAGAACTTAAAGAAGCAAATCTGATAAACGAAATGAAATTACTTCATTTTCATATAGGTAGTCAAATCAGTGATATTGCTGTGATCAAAGACGCATTACAAGAAGCTAGTCAGATATATGTTGAATTATGGAAATTAGGAGCACCAATGGAATATATCGACGTTGGAGGAGGATTGGGGATAGATTTCGATGGAACGAAAACTGCCTCTAGCACTTCTACAAACTATTCTCTTCAAAATTATGCTAACGATGTAATTGCGACAATAAAAGATTCATGTGAGTTAAATAATATAGAACATCCAACCATAATCTCAGAAAGTGGAAGAGCAATAGTTAGTCATTGTTCAGTTTTAATTTTTTAATGTTTTAGGTACAAGCAATCTAAGCTCCCAAATAAAAATATCTAAGAAAAAACCACAATCATTAATAATTGCAAATCTAATTGAAACTCTAAATCAGCTAAAAATAATTACTAAGAAAAAAGTAAATTTATCTGAAATAATTGAATTATGGAACGATGCAAAAAAATTTAAGGAAGATTGCCTAGTCGCATTTCGATTAGGATTTTTAAATTTAGAAGAACGAGCACATGCTGAAGAGCTTACCTGGTCTTGCGCAAAAGAAATTGCTTATAACCTTAATAATGATGAAATAAAGCATCCAGATTTATGTGAGATTACAGAAACACTCTCATCTACTTACTATGCAAATTTATCTATCTTTAAATCTATTCCCGATAGCTGGGCCATTAATCAAATTTTTCCGACTATTCCAATACATAGACACTTAGAAGAACCATTCTGTAAAGGTAACTTTGCAGATTTAACTTGTGATTCAGACGGAAAAATAAATAGTTTCATTGATAATGGAAAAATTAAATCACTGCTAAATCTACATAAACCAGAACCAAATAAAGATTATCTAATAGGAATTTTTATGACAGGAGCATATCAAGAGGCATTAGGAAACTTCCATAATTTATTTGGCAATACAAATGTTATTCATATTGATATAAATGAAGATAATTCATATAAGGTTAAAAATATTATTAAGGAAGATAGCAAAGCTGAAATTTTACAATTACTAGATTACGATTCAGACTCTCTAGTGGAATCTATAAGAATTAATACTGAATCAGCAATTGATCAAAAGCAGTTAACTATTGAGGAAGCAAGAAAATTAATTGGCCAAATCGAGATCAGTCTAAGAAACAGTAGTTATTTATCAGAATAACTTTATAAGTTTTGTTTCAAATGATTTTTTGCATAATCTAAAGCAATATTTAATTTGTCAATATCTTTAGCACCTGCTTGCGCAAGATTAGGTTTTCCTCCTCCCCCTCCAGAACAAATACTTGCAATTTCATTAATTAATTTCCCTGCATGAAATCCTATTTTTACTGCAGCATCTCCAAGAGATACTACAAATAACAACTTTTTATTTTCTGGATTTGGTATTCCTCCAAGAATAACTAGCGCTTTATCACCTAACTTAGTAGTTAAATTTAGTGCTGCAGATTGCAGAGAATTTCCGTCTAAGCCATCAATCTGACTTACTAATATTGCAAAAGAATTTATTTTTTCTGCAGAGGAAATTAGAGAAGAATATTTAAAATATGCAATTTCATCTTTCATTTTTTGTATCTCTTTATTCTTATTGACAAGCTCTAATAGCAAATTATTTACCCTATCAAAGAGTTGTTTAGGATTTGCTTTTAACAAATCACTTAGTTGATTAACTAAAGAATTTCTATCACTAAAATAGTCAAAAGCCGACTGCCCAGATAATGCTTCGATTCTTCTTACTCCGGCTGAGATACCTTCTTCACTAATTATTTTGAAACAACCTAATTGAGATGTAGTTTTAACATGTGTTCCACCACATAGTTCCATCGACACTCCTGGGACGTCTACAACCCTTACTTCATCATCATATTTTTCGCCAAACATTGCCACTGCCCCTTTTTCGAGAGCCTCACTCTTAGCCATAGTTTTAATGTTAAGAGAATGATTTTCCATAATCCAAGAATTGACAAGAGTCTCAACTTTAGAAAGTTGATCTTTAGAAATAGGATGAGATAAATTGAAATCAAATCGTAATTTATTAAACGCGACTAATGAACCTTTTTGTCCAACACTTTGATTAACAACTGTTTTGAGAGCAGATTGCAACAAATGGGTAGCGGTATGATTAGCAGCAGCCTTAGTTCTATTGGCTGCGTTAACCTTAGTTTTAATTTTTTGTCCAATAGTCAATAGTCCTTTCTTGACTAATCCATAATGTAGGAAAACATTTTTCTTTCGAACGACGTTATCAACAAAAACCTCTAGGTCTTTTGAGAATATTGTTCCAATATCACCAACTTGACCACCAGATTCTCCATAAAAAGATGTCTGATCAAGAACAATTAAAACTTTCTGACCTTCACTTGCTTGCTTAACTAAGGTTGAATCCAGAAATACCCCCTTTATTTCTGCTTCGGATAAAAGAGAATCATAACCAGTGAAAACAGTTTTATCAAATAAGTCTATTTCACGTTCTAATGATCCCTCTACTGTCAAATCAACAGTACTTGTAGCAGCTTTAGCTCTCTCTTTTTGTGCATACATTTCCTTCTCAAAACCTTTAACATCAACAGCGATACTATTTTCTTGAGCAATTTCCACTGTGAGTTCTAAAGGAAATCCATAAGTATCATAAAGTTCAAAAGCTTTAAAGCCAGTAATTAATTTCTGCCCTGAAGAGATTATTTCATCTAGCAATTTCTCTCCTCTATATAGAGTTTCTCGAAACCTTACTTCTTCAATATTTATCTCACTTAATATTAAATCAATATTATTTATTAAATCTGGATAATTCTTTTGCATTAACTGAATGCCAACATTAGCAATTTTGGACAAAAATTCAATTTTTATGCCTAATAATCTCCCATGTCTGACCATTCTTCTAATAAGTCTTCTTAATATGTATCCTCTTCCAAGATTGCTTGCTACTACTCCGTCAGAAATTAAGTGGATAACTGCTCTTGTATGATCTCCAATAATTTTTAAAGAAATTTTAGTGCTTTCATCTGAAGAAAAATAGTCAATATTTGCAATCTCAGAAGCCTTTTGAATAATAGGAAAAATTAAATCCGTCTCATAATTATTTTTTTTCTTTTGCAATATTTGAGCCATTCTCTCAAGACCCATTCCTGTATCAATATTTTTAAATTGTAAATCTGTCAATTTACCATAAGAGTCACGATTATATTGCATAAATACAAGATTATAAAATTCTATAAAACGTTCTCCGTCTTCTAAATCAATATTTTGAAGACCTTTTTCAGGATTGAAATCGTAATACAGTTCGGAACACGGTCCACATGGACCTGTTTTCCCTGAGGACCAAAAATTATCTTTTTCACCAAGTTTAATTATCCTATCTGGATGAATACCAATTTCTTCTCTCCAAATCTTTGCAGACTCTTCATCTTCTCTAAAGACACTCACAATTATATTTTCAGCAGAAAGTCTGTAAATATTAGTAACTAATTCCCAGGCCCACTGAATTGCCTCTTCTTTAAAATAATCTCCAAAAGAAAAATTACCAAGCATCTCAAAGAAAGTATGGTGTCTAGCTGTAACACCTACATTTTCTATATCGTTAGTTCTTATGCACTTTTGACTAGAAGTGGCCCTTTTTGATGGTCTTTCTTTCAGACCTAAAAACACTGGTTTAAAAGGTAGCATTCCAGCAATAGTGAGCATAACCGTAGGGTCATCTGGAATTAAAGATGCACTTGGAATGATTTTATGAGATTTCTCATTATAAAACTTTAAAAATGCATTTCTTATCTCATCTCCAGTAATTATTTTTTTAATTAGTTGAGATGTCATTTATCCAGAATAAAAAGAGCAAAAATTTAAAAAGAGCGTAATTTCGGTTATTTCACAAAAGTAATCACGCGGATTTATATTCTATATAACTAACGTTAATTTATAAAGCGAATTATTCTATGATAGCCTCTGCCCAGACAAGTAACTCAAATTTGGCACAAAAAAATAACAGGTTGTCAGTTCAATCTCAACATTTTGGTGAAGATTCTTGTGCAATAAGATCTTTAGATTGGGATCGCAGTAGATTTGATATCGAATTTGGATTAAGAAACGGAACTACTTACAATAGTTTTATTATTAAAGGTCAACAACTAGCAATTATTGATACAAGTCATGCGAAGTTCAAAAAATTATGGCTTGAAGAATTATTTAAGCAAGTTAAACCTCAAGAAATTGATTACCTAATTACAAGCCATACAGAACCTGATCACTCTGGTTTAATAAGCAATCTAATAGAACTCAATCAAAATATCACTATAGTCGGATCAAAATTAGCGCTTAAATTCATTGAGGATCAAATACATGTTCCCTTCAAGCGTCTAGAAGTTAAGAGTGGAGAGTTTTTAAATCTTGGAGTTAATACGAATAGCGGATTAGAGCATAATATTGAATTCATAAGCGCACCTAATTTACATTGGCCAGATACAATTTTCTCATACGATCACAGCACTAATATTCTCTACACATGCGATGCATTTGGACTACATTATTGCTCCGAAGAGTTTTTTGACACTGATCAAAAAGAAATATATGATGATTTTCGTTTTTATTACGACTGCCTAATGGGCCCAAACGCAAGAAGCGTTCTACAAGCAATTAAAAGAATAGATAAACTACCTGAACTAAAAGCAATTGCCGTTGGTCATGGACCTTTACTTCAAAATCAAGTTAAATTTTGGAAAGCTAAATATCTTGAATGGAGTAGTAATAAAAGTAAAGGAAGCGAATTTGTCTCTGTATGCTACATAAGCGATTATGGATATTGTGATCGACTAAGCCAAGCTATATCCCATGGCATCAGTAAAGCAGATGCTCAAGTGCAATTAATTGATATAAGATCTTCCGATTCTCAGGAATTAACAGGTTTGATCTCTGCATCCAAAGCTGTAGTTATCCCAACATGGTCAGTTGATGCAGATAATGAATTAAAAGAATCTCTTGGAACTCTCTTTGCCGCATTAAAACCTAAACAATTTACAGCTGTTTATGATGCATTTGGAGGGAATGATGAGCCAATAGATTCTTTAGCTAATAAGTTAAGAGAACTAGGCCAAAAAGAAGCTTTTTCCCCTTTAAGAGTTAAAACTATACCTGATCCAATTATTTATCAACAATTTGAAGAAGCTGGAACTGACTTAGGGCAACTGATCAATAAAAAGAAGAATATTGCCTCCATGAAGAGCCTTGATTCAAATTTAGATAAAGCTTTAGGTAGATTAAGTGGAGGATTATACGTAGTTACAGCTAGCCAAGGCGAAGGTTCTACATTTAGACAAAGTGCAATGGTCGCAAGTTGGATTAGTCAAGCAAGTTTTTCTCCACCAGGCATTACAGTTGCTGTAGCAAAAGACAGAGCTATTGAATCTTACATGCAAGTTGGCGAAGGTTTTGTTGTTAATATATTGCGAGAAGACAACTATCAAAAAATGTTTAGACATTTTTTAAAGAGATTCGCACCTGGAGCTGATAGATTTGCTGATGTAGATATAATTAGCAACATTGCAGTAGGTGGGCCGGTCCTTTCTGATTCTCTCGCATTTTTAGATTGTAAAGTCAGTTCAAGATTAGAGACTCCCGATCATTGGATTATTTACGGTATTGTTGAAAATGGCAATGTCTCAGATTTGTCCGCTAAGACAGCTGTTCATCACAGGAAAGTTGGTAATCACTATTGATCAGACTTTACAGTCGCAATTTTGAAAAAATCTGTAATATCAATATGTAATTTAAATATAATTTGAAATTACGTTGAAAAAGTATCTCAGATAGGGATACTCAAATTATTCTTATAGATGTCTAAAAGGAATGTAAAAGTTTTATTTTGATTTTCCTAATTTTATTGCAGCACTGCAAGCAATAGAATTAGTTAAAAATGGCCCCAGTCAGTATTAAAGAAAAACCATAACTATTTACATTCGGCATTCCCAATGCCTGCTCCTAAAACTGCACCTAAAGGGATACTCCAACCATATGCATCACTTTTCGATAGAGATGCTGCAATCCCACCTCCAATCAATCCACCTAACGTTGTACTTCCAGCACAATTTGAAGCGGATTGATGATATTTCACATATGAATTATTGGGTTCAGTCTTATTATGATAATGATTGAATACTTTGCGATATCTATTGCATGGGATAGAAACTTTCTCGTTATAAGATTTGACATAACCGGGCGACATTGAATTGCCTGGAATATATTGTTCCCTGTATTCATAACGGAAACATTTTTTTTCGTATGCATATCCTCTTTGTGACTGGTACGCTTCACGATTACTGCGATCTCCAATGCTCTCATATGCATTGACTGGAAAAGATGCCCCCAATATTAGAATTGCGATAAGAGTTTTCATTTTAAAAATTAAAATATTTTCATCAACTCACTCACACATTTAAAGAATAAATTATTTCTTTCAAATTAAAAGTTGGAATATTATTCTTTGCCAACTGTCACATGTGACAGTAGAGAAATATTCCATTTACCTATACAAAGAAAATAAATATCTTTAATAATATAGAAAGTGTGAAGGAGTAGTTTTACTAAAAAAGTGGAAACAAGGAAACACTTAATTTAGTAAAACCAGAAAAAGACTTCTAGTAATAGGAGTCTTTTTTTTATCTAACTTTTTGTGAATAAATACCAAAATTCAAACAAAAATAAGAGGACATTTTTTGCCCTCTTTGAGTATTATGCATATCGATTTCCACAAAGTCGATTAAGTTCTTTTGACTACTGTATTATTTCTACTCGAAATATATAGAGAATGATAGTAAAAAAACCACAAAGCATTAATGCTTGATTAAAAACACTGACGAATCAATATCGCTAGTTAGAAACCCTAGAAGCAATATGAACATATTAGTTCCTTATGTAGGTATAATCAATTGATATAAAAGATTTCACAAGCATTAAATGTTCTGGTCGATAGTTGAGAATTCGTTGAAGATGGATATGACATCAGTCATAGTCAGATAAATCACTAACCACTACTAGAAAATTATTTTAAAAAATGTTAGAAGTCAATAAAAGTTCAATCGTTGAAGATAAAAACTTATCACAATTTGAAATTACTGAAAATTTTACTTGCATCAGATTTCTAGATAACAATAAAGAAAGATTTGAACTTGAGTTTAATCTTGAACAGGGAACTTCCTTCAACACTTTTTTAATTAGAAGTAATGAAGAGCTTTTTGTTATTCATCCACCTGAAAAAAGTTATTTAAATTCATTCAATAAAATAATCTCTATTTTTTTTGATCAATTTAAATTAAATAAAATAAATTTCATTACTGGTCATATAAATCCCCAAATCATAGAAACTATAAAAAATATCAATACCCAATTCAAAAGCTTAACTATTACATGCTCTAATCCAGGATTTAAACTTATTAGCGAACTTTGGAATCAAAGGAACCCAAACTTAGAAAAATTTGTAGAGGTTAAATTACCAAAAATTAACATAATCAAAAAGGAACTTATTTTAGAATTAGAAAATATTTCACTAGAGTTAATTCCTGTTCCAACAGCGCGTTGGCCTGGAGGACTTATAGTTTATGAACCAAATCAAGAAATACTTTTAAGTGAAAAGATTTTCTCTGCACACATTGCCTCTGAATATTGGTCTGAGACAAATCGAATAAGTACAGAAATCAATAGAAAGCACTTTTATGATTGCCTGATGGCACCAATGTCTAATCAAATCGTATCAATAGCTGAAAGAATTGCTGAATTAGATATTAAAACTATTGCTCCACTTCATGGTCCAGCTATTGAATATAGCTTAAAAAGCTTATTAAATGACTACATCAGATGGGGAGAAAACTTTTCACCAAATAATCCTAAAATTGCCTTGATTTACGCTAGTGCATATGGCAATACAGCCGCAATAGGAGATGCATTAGCTAAAGGTATAACTAGAACTTCAGTTGAGGTTAAAAGTATTAATTGCGAATTTACATCTAATGATGAACTAATCAAATCAATTCACAATGCTGATGGCTATTTAATTGGATCTCCCACACTAGGTGGCCATGCACCCACTCCAATAGTAAGTGCCCTTGGCACTTTGTTATCTGAAGGCAATAGAGATAAGCCAGTCGGTATTTTTGGTAGTTATGGATGGAGTGGCGAAGCAATAGATTTACTTGAATCAAAATTAAAAGATGGAGGTTTCAAATTTAGTTTTGACCCAATAAGAATTAAATTTAGTCCTAATAAACCCAAAATTAAGGAACTGGAAGAAATTGGCACTCATTTTGGGAGAAACATATTAAAAAAAGCAAAACAAAAAGTCAGGCAATCAGATACTGGAATGATTACGAGTAAAACCAATCCAACACTTCAAGCTTTAGGAAGAGTAATCGGTTCACTTTGCGTTCTAACTGCCTCTAAAGGAAAAGATGAGAATAATTTAAAAGGAGCCATGCTGGCATCCTGGGTTAGTCAAGCAAGTTTTTCTCCTCCTGGATTAAGTATTGCAGTAGCAAAAGATAGATCAGTAGAATCTCTGCTACAAATAGGTGATGCTTTCGCCTTAAATATTCTGAGCGACAAAGATTTCAAGGAACCTTTAAAAAGATTCACAAAACCTTTCGCTCCAGGGGAAGACCGCTTTGAAGGCTTAAAAATTGAATTAACTCCTAATAATCAAGTAATTATTCCTGAGTCTTTAGCATGGTTAGATGCTTTAGTAAAAAAAAGAATGGAATGTGGAGATCATTGGGTAATATATGCTGAGGTTCTACATGGCAATATACTAAAATCAGATAGTCTAACGGCTGTTCATCACCGTAAGAGTGGCGCTAACTATTAAAGTACTTTTTAATTTATGAATGATTCAAAAGAAATAATAATCATTTCGGCAAGTTGCGGGAAAAACCTAGAACTTTCACAAAAATTTCTTGAAAAAAGCAGTGAAATGAAAATAAATTCCGAGATATTAGATCTTACAACTTTAAATATTCCATTATTTAATCCTCGAATTCATAGTAGTGAAAATATTCCAGTAGAAATATTAAAAATGAAAGAAAAGCTTTTCGCAACAGAAAAGTGGATAATTTGTGCACCTGAATATAATGGATCAATACCTCCAATTCTTACAAACTTCATAGCATGGTTGTCTATATCGGGAGATGATTTTAGAGATTTATTTAATGGTCAACCAATTGCAATTGCTACATTCTCTGGAGGCATAGGTTTAGAACTACTAACATCATTACGAATTCAATTAGTGCATTTGGGAAGTCAAGTTTTAGGAAGACAACTTTTTTCTTCATTCAGTAAACCAATTGATAGCAAAACTATTGAAGATATAATTCAAAGACTATCGCAAATGAAAAAATTAAAAACATAATAATTTTGCGTAATTAAAATTTTAAATCAATTTTTCTCATTCCACACTTTTAAAATTTCCCTTGCCATTGGCAGAGCATGTACAGAACCACCTCCTGGAGTATTTTGTGCAAAAGCCACTATTAGTAACTCACTTTCATCTGAGGGAGTAAAGCAAACAAACCAAGCATGATCTAAACCACCTTCTCCATCTTCAGCAGTTCCTGTTTTACCAGAAACAGGAGGCAAATTTGATACTCGATAATTAATAGATACTCCAGTACCAGATTCAACTACTTTCCTTAAACCACTTTTTATAACCTGAATATTTTTTGGATCTATATCAATTTTAATTAGCTTTTGATTCAATATAATTTTTTTTATTTAATTTGGATAAATGAGGAGTGACTAAATAACCACCATTTGCAATAGCAGCATAAGCTCTTGCAAGCTGAATAGGAGTAACTTGTACAACAAATTGACCAATAGACATACTTGCGATATCTTCTGGAACCCATGGAGTTGTCCCTGGTTTACCCCATCCTCTTCCTTCTTTAGCCCATTTACTACTTGCTACCAGACCTAGATTTTCTTGTTCATAGATTTCAATTCCAGATAATGAAGCAAAGCCAAGCTTCTTTGAAATATCATAAATTTGATCAACACCTACAGCATGACCAATCTGATAAAAAAAAGTATTACTAGAAACTCTCAAGGCATCTTCATAGCCAATATAACCAAAACCTAAATCATTATGTTCTCTAAAACATTGACTTCCATAGGTAATGCATGGCTTAGTGTCTAATAAAGTTTCAGACGGAAATTTTCCACTTTCTAAACCAGCTAAAGCAGTTACAATTTTCCAAACACTTCCTGGATCATAGGCATTTAAAGCTCGATTAAATAAAGGTTTTTTTGACGAATTAAAAAGTGTATCATATTCTTTTTGAGACTTAAAATCTTTTGAAAAAAAATTCAAATCAAATGTAGGTTTGCTAGCCATAGCTCTTATTGCACCATCTCTAGGATCCATAACTATTATGGCTCCACCTTTTTTGTCTTGAAGAACTTTTTCTGCAACTAATTGCAAATTTAAATCAATTGTTAACTGAATATCCTTTCCTTTTTTTGAGGGTTTAATACCTAAAGATTCTTGAAATGTCCCTGCTGAATTCACCTCAATCATCTCTCCACCCCATTCTCCTCGTAAAAAATCTTCGTAAGCAAATTCTATTCCTGTTCTTCCAATTGAATCATTTAATTGATAGCCTTTTTTAGATAAAATACTAAATTCTGAATGAGTAATTGGCTGCGTATATCCGATAACATGAGCAGCTAATGTCTTATAAGGATAATTTCTAATAACTTTGTTAGAAATTTCAATGCCATTTAAAAACTTTTCATTTTCTTTAAATTTTATAATTTGATCAACTGTTAAATCATCTAATAAAGTGATTGAAAGATTATTATATTTCAACCCATCATTATATCTTTTTTCAAGTAAATCAGATTCAGTATCTAATAAAATAGAAAGCTTGGATTTATACTTCTGCCAATCTAGTGCATTAACGTATTGAGGCTTTAATATTAAAGAATACTTAATTTTATTATCTGCCAAAATAAATCCATTTTTATCAGATATCAAACCTCGTATTGGTTGAGAAGCAATTAACCTAATTCTATTTTCATCAGACATTCTTTTATAATTCTCATCATGGATGATTTGCAGAAAAATTAATCTAATTAATATCAATAAAAAAGTAAAAGAAGTTAATAAATAGAGAACAAGAGGTTGTCTATTTAATGAAAAATTCTCTGAATTGAGTTTATGATTTTCCAAATTAGATTTTTATTTAACTAAAAAATTTTTTTCTAAAGAAATTATCGTTTCTTTAATTCTTACAAGTCTGTCAACTAATAATTGATAATGATTGAGCTCACTATTTTGGTCAAATTCATTATTTTGTATTGAATTTTTTGGTTGGTTATTAGTCATCAAATTATAATAAGTTGTTTATAAGAGTTCTTAATAACATTCTAGAAAAGAAATTAAAACTTATCAAAAGAATTGTGAATGATAAAAAATATTCTATTTAATTAAGAATCTTGAATTGATTGATTTAAATTTTCCTCAAAATAAGGATTACAGCTGTTTTTAGATATTCCGAATGTCCATCCCACAAATGAAGAGATAAAAATAACTACTATTATCGGTAAAAAAGCTTGATGAGTATTGTCAAGACTTAACCAATCTTTCCAACTTCTAATAAATTTATTTCTTTGAAATTTCCTTTGCTCGTTCAGTTCAATTCTAGCTTTTTTAGCAAAAGATTTTTTAACCCACTTTTCAAAAGATATTTTTTTTTGAATTAACAGCTTTCTCTCAACTTCTAGTAGTTGCTCAGAATTAAGTTGGGGATGAAATACAGTTATTAGTTCCATAGTTTTTATAAACATTTCCACAGTTGCATCTTTTATAAGTTTTTCTTCTTCGTTCAGATCATTCCAATCTAATTCAGGGAAAAATCTATTTCTATTAGAAAATATTTTTTTTGCAGAAATTTGTCCTGGCTCTCTTAACCAAGTATTCGTATTTTCGTCAAATCTTCTCCAATATAAAAATGGATTAATAAAAATAGTTTTTCTATCTATTTCTATTACATCTTTACGGAGATGATTTCTAATTTTATTTTTTGGGTTTTTTCTATTAAACAAATTTTAATTAAATATCTACTTAAGATTATATTTTATAAATTATTTTTAGATATTTATAGAAAATATTATTCATTTTTTTTCGATAAATTTAATTATTCTGCAACTGCCAGCGTTTTTTTAAATAATTACAATATTCACAGTTAGTTGAAGGTTTCGGAAAGTGGTTAGATTGTAGAAGTCTCACAGTTTCAATAACTTTCCCTTCCACCCAAGATGCAGAACAATTTAACTTAATAACATGAGTATCAAAATGAAGTTTATTATTAAAAAAACGTTCATTTTTTTTTCCATTAAAGTAAACAAGATAAGCCTCATCTGCCACCTTAAAACCATTCTTTCTAAATAACCACTGATACATTTCTAATTGCCTCTTATATGCTTTTGCATAATCATATTTATTAAAAGTTTCATTCCAATCAAAGTTATTTCTAGATGTTGCTTTTACATCTGCAATAATCAATTCACCATTCTTTTTTTGCCAAATATCATCAACTGCTCCTCCAAAATCGAAATTATGCTCAGTAGATTTATATCTTATACCTTTAAAATTACTTCTCCAAACATCTATATCTTTATGTTTAAAAGGTATAGCATCAATTTTATGTTCAATAAATAAAGGATGAGGTTCTTGAATTTCTCGATAATAATCAAACTCATTTTTACATAAATTATCTACAGCAATATTCAAAGTAAAAGGAAGCGATGGAGGTTTAATTTTATGCTTTTTATCTAATACACAACATCTAGGACAATTGATATATTTCTCTACTGTTGATCTACTGAGTTTAATTAAACCAGTCATTGCTCCAAAAATATTTAAAATTATCTATTAGATGAATTAAAAAGGTTATTATGTATCTTTTAATATTGTAAAAAGATACATAAAAAAGACAATATTATGAAAGAATAAAAGGTTATTATTTTTAATATATAAAGAAGAAATTTTAATAGATGAATATAAAAAACAATGCTCTAAAAAACTCTAGGAGCGTTTTTATTAATAAGAAATATATTGAAGTTAACGGTGGTAAATCTCTTGAAGGAAAAATAAAAATAAGTGGAGCAAAAAACTCTGCTCTAGTTTTAATGGCGACTTCAATTCTTTCTAAAGGTCAAATTAATCTTTTTAATGTTCCTCAAATTACAGATGTTGCAATTATGTCTAAAATATTAACTTCAATGGGTATGAATATAAAATCTAATGAAGACAAATTAGAAATAAATAGTAAAAGTATTCTCCACCAACCACAAGAAGTATTCACTAATTTATTTCATTCACTTAGAGCAAGTTTCTTTTGTATAGGACCAATCCTTGCAAGACTTGGGAGTGCAAACATACCTTTGCCAGGAGGTTGCTCCATAGGATCAAGACCAATTGATGAGCATATTATTGCACTTGAAAAATTAGGAGTTCAATTTAAATTTAAAAATAATTATTTAATAGCAGAGGTAATTACTCCGAAAAAAAGATTAATTGGAGCCCTAATCAAATTTAATTGTAAAAGTGTTGGTGCGACTAAAACATTAATAATGGCAGCGTCCCTAGCCAAAGGACGTACTATATTAAAAAACTCTTCCCAAGAGCCAGAAATAGTAGATTTGGCAAACATATTAAATAAAATGGGGGCTAAAGTTAAAGGTGCAGGAACGGAATGCATAACTATTGAGGGAGTTGAATCTCTTGAGGGTTGTGATTACAGGGTAATGCCAGACAGAATTGAAGCTGGTACATATTTAATCGCAGCAGCAATGACTAGGTCAAAAATTACTTTTTCATCTATTGAACCAAAGCATTTAAAAGAAGTGATTAAAAAACTAGAGATGTGTGGTTGTAAGTTCGAATACTCCGATAAGTTTCTAAAAATTATCCCAAATCAAATACTAAATTCGGTTGATATAACCACTTTGCCATACCCTGGTTTTCCTACTGATTTACAAGCTCCTTTTATGGCTTTAATGACAACAGCAAATGGTGTTTCAACAATCAAAGAAACTGTGTTTGAAAATAGAATGCATCATGTTAAGGAGCTAAATAAAATGGGGGCACAAATTTCATTGAAAGATAATACTGCAAAGGTAGTCGGGGTTAAGAAATTAAAAGCAAGTTCGGTAATTGGATTTGATTTAAGAGGTACTGCGGCATTAGCTATTGCTGGACTTTATGCAAATGGTAAATCAATAATTCAGGGATTAGAACATTTAGAAAGAGGGTATGAGGATTTTGCATTAAAATTAAAGAAAATTGGAGCAGAAATAAAACACAAAAAACAAAATTAAATTACATAAATTATGATTCCTCTATTCGTAAAAAATTTTCTT
Source organism: Prochlorococcus sp. AG-436-C05 (assembly GCA_003209795.1). GTDB lineage: Bacteria > Cyanobacteriota > Cyanobacteriia > PCC-6307 > Cyanobiaceae > Prochlorococcus_A. The sequence continues at coordinate 1,008 of QCPB01000020.1, read as the reverse complement.
TTAGACAATTCTAGAAAATATATATTAGCGTTTATATCTTCATTCAGTATAGGTGCATTAATTGGCGCTATACCTCATACTTATAAGTTTATTGAAAACTATAAAATGGAAAGATTAATTAAAAAAGAAATAAAATTACAACTTAAAAAAAAGGAGGAAAAATGTAAAGACAAAAATAGTGATTATGCAAAGTTTGTGGATATTGGATTCCCTAAAACAGCAATTTCAAAATTTAATGTCTGTATGCAAGAAAAATGAAAAAACATAAAAAATACCTTTATCTTTTGATTGTTCCAATTTTATTAATCAGCTGCATAGCGTTATAAAAGACAGGTAATGAAATTAAACAAGATTTGGAAGACGAATCATCAGAAAAAGATATTAACCGAAAAAAGAGTATTGAAATTACAATCTCTTGTGGTGAAGATAATGACCTGAAGAAATATATTAATGAAGAGTGGTACATAATAAAAGAGTATTCAAAAGAAAAAATTTGTTCATGGAAATCAGTTCCGGCCAAAAAAAATTTTACTAGAAAAATAAGTATTCTTGATTTGTTTATATAGGTCTAATTTTAAGAATTAATTATTTAATGTTTAGATTTAAGAAGATATATCAAATGAATAATTAAGTTCTTATTGAATCATTTCCTAAATCAAGAGTATCAAGAACTCGTTTAAGCTTTCTAAAATCATCTAATATTGCACCGCAGCCATTAACTACGCAAAGCAAAGGATCTTCTGCTACGTGAGTCAAAATTCCAGTTTCCTTAGTGACTAAATCATTTATGCCTCTTACTAAAGCTCCACCACCTGCAAGCATAATTCCCCTCTCAACAATATCTGCAGCCAACTCTGGAGGAGTACGTTCTAATGTTCTTTTTATAGCTTCAACAATTTGACTAAGTGGATCAGCCATCGCCTCTCTAACTTCTCGAGCATTTAAACTAATTGATCTTGGTAAACCAGACAATAGGTGTAAGCCTCTAACTTCAAAAGAAGTATTGTC
>QCPB01000019.1 GCA_003209795.1 Prochlorococcus sp. AG-436-C05 | reverse complement strand
CTAAAGCCATTAATACATGTGAAGGTTCGCCATTACTGCATGCCGATCCACTAGAGCAAATTATTTTTGATTTTAATAGTTTATGAAATTTTGTACCGTTTACATCTAATGCAGTCAAATTTAAATTATGCGGTAATCTTTTTTTAATGGAACCATTAATTAATAAACCAGAATTATTTTCTAATAAACCCTTTAACAGGGTATCTCTATGCACAAGCAATCTATGAGCATTCTTTTTTTGATTAAAAACTGCGATCTCTATTGCTTTAGTAAAACCTACAATTAAAGGGAGGGGTAAGGTACCTGATCTAAAGCCATATTCATGACCTCCTCCAACAATTAAAGGTTGCAGATCAATATCATCATCAATCAAAAGAAGACCTATTCCTTTTGGACCATATATTTTGTGGGAACTCATCGTTATCATATTTACATTTGATAAAAGATCGTTTAACTCGATATAACCTAAACATTGAGCACAATCAGAATGGATAATTATTTCTCTTGATTTACATATCTTTGAAATATTTTCTATAGGCTGAATAACACCTATTTCGTTATTTGCCACCATAATACTCACCATAAATGTATCATTTCTTATGCTTTTTATAAAATTCTCTTCTGAAATTAAACCATCGTTTTCAGGTGTAATTTCAGTAACTAGAAATCCTTCTTTTTTTAATTGATCTAAAGGCTCAAGTACAGCTTTATGCTCAGTTTTCAAAGTGATAATATGACCATAATTGCCTGTTTTTTTATAGTAATTTCTTGCAAAACCTAATAAGGCCAAATTATTAGATTCCGTCGCACCACTTGTAAAAACAACTTTCTTATTGTTAAGTAATAAATTTTGCTCTATTTGTTCTCTTGAAGCTTCCAAAATAGCACTTGCATTTATACCAGCCAGATTAGATTTGCTCGAAGGATTAGAAAATATTTCAGTCCAAAAAGGTTTCATAGAATCCACAACATCTTTAGAACAAGGAGTTGAAGATTGGTAATCTAGTAGTATAGGAGTTGAAAGCATTATGTTTAGTATATAAAATTCTTATTAGCCCTAGAAAATCTAATTCAATAACTTTAAAAATGAATGACATTAATCAAATAAATAATGAACCGGTCAGAAAATCAAAAATTTTATTAGTTGATGATGAACCTGGATTAAGAACAGCTGTTAAAACATTTCTCGAAGATGAAGGCTATGAAATATTCATTGCAGTTGATGGAGAAGATGGATGGGAAAAAGCTCAAAAGATTTTTCCTGATTTGATAATTAGCGATATTATGATGCCCAGGGCTAATGGTTATGCATTATTAGAAAAAATTAGACAGGATGAAAAATTAGGAGGTACCCCAGTTATCTTTCTTACAGCAAAAGGGATGACATTAGATAGAACAGAAGGTTATCTTGCAGGTATTGATGATTATATTTCTAAACCTTTTGACCCAGATGAATTAGCAGCAAGAGTCAAAAATGTAATCAATCGTCAAGAGCGATTATTAAAAGAAGCTGCACGATTTGCTGATATTGATGTAAGCAAAATGGCAAAACAAATCACTGAAATAAAGTATATGCTTACAGACCAAAACCCCTCAAATTTAGAAAATGCAATAGATATTCCAAGTTTTACTCCAAGGGAAGCAAGTGTACTTCAGCTTGTAGCAGAAGGTCTAATGAACAAAGAAATAGCCAGAAAGCTAGAAACTTCTATCAGGAATGTTGAAAAATATGTAAGTAGGCTTTTTATTAAAACAGGAACATCTAGCAGAACTGAATTAGTCCGTTATGCTCTTGAAAATCATTTAGTGACATAATTTATTTAATTCTTCTCAAATTCAATTAATTTAGAAAAATAAAAAGGGGCTTGATTTAATTTATTTCTAACTACAGTAAATCCTTTTTCCTTAGCAGCATTAATAATTCCCTTTTCTCTTAATGTATAGGCTCTTGTAGTTTTACTTGGTCCTGGAAATAATTTACCTATATTCTTTAGAACAGCCAGAACTGGGGTATAAGGAGCAAAACTAACGATTAGCTTTTCTTGACTTAAATCGCATAGATGTTTGACCATTTCCTCCGCCACTGGTTGAGGATAATGAATAAATACATCTAAACAAATTACAACATCAAATAACCCTCTTAATTGTTCCAGATCACAGGTTTCAAATTTTATTTTTCTTTGATTCAACCCTAATTCATTTACTCGTCTTTTCGTTTCTTTAATCATTTCAGAAGAAATGTCGCTTACCTGCAAATCTTTTATACCAAGTCTTAATAAAGGTATAGCTAAACTTCCAACACCACACCCCGCATCACAAAAACTTTTTTTTGTTAGTTCAGGATAGTTTTTTATATATGAAACTACATCGTCTACAGTCTTTTGATGACCTTTACGAATGTTTTTCTGCACTGTATTAATTTCTTCAGATTTGCTATAAATTCTGTTCCATCGATCAAAGCCAGTACCATTGAAATACTCCCTAACCTCACTTTTCTCTAGAATCTTTTTAGACGACATAATATTTTATAGAAATTTTATTCTTTTCAATACTAACCAACTGGCGCTCAAGTAATTGCACGCCATTATAGGAAAGAATTGATTTGTTATTTTGTCAGACTTGAATTCTACAGATTTTTATAAGATTGCTGTCGTAATGGGCAGTGATTCAGATCTAAAAACATTAAAACCTGCAGTAGATATTTTAAAAGAATTTGGCATAGAAACTGAGGTTTGCATACTTTCTGCCCACAGAACACCTATTGAAATGATGGAATATGCAAAAAATGCAGAATCAGAAAATATAAAAGTAATAATTGCTGGAGCAGGTGGTGCTGCTCATCTTCCAGGAATGTTGGCTTCTTTAACTTGCATTCCTGTTATAGGTGTACCGGTAGAAAGCAAAACACTTAAGGGGATTGACTCTTTATTATCAATTGTTCAAATGCCTGCTGGGATACCGGTGGCAACTGTTGCCATTAATGGAGGACAAAATGCTGGTTTATTGGCAATAGAAATGATTACTTTGTTTGATGAATCTATGCAAGTAAAATTGAAAAAATTTAGAGAAAACCTTCATAAACAAGTAAGAACTAAAAATAGTAAGTTATTCTCTATTGGAACAGAAAATTATCTCAACAATCATTAAAATTATGCTCATTTAGACTTAGTAATTAAATTCTCTTGTTTAAGGTAATTAATAACTTTTTGAACTGACTCGTTTAACGCTAAAGAGCCTGTATCAACAACAATTTCTGGATTTTCAGGAGCTTCATATGGACTGGAAATCCCAGTAAAATCTTTAATTTCTCCCGAACGGGCTTTTTTATATAGACCTTTAGTATCCCTTTTTTCGCATACTTTGATATCTGCAGCACAATATACTTCAATAAAATCATTTGATCCAATAATTTTTCTAACCTTATTTCTATCACTAATAAAAGGTGAAACAAAAGCTGTAATAGTGATTATTCCAGCATTCATAAATAAATTCGCAACTTCTCCAATTCTTCTTATATTTTCCTCTCTATCTTCATCCGAAAAACCAAGATCTTTGCATAAACCATGCCTAATGTTATCTCCATCCAAAACATAAGTTGAGAAACCATCTAGGTGTAAAACTTCATTTAAAGCGTTAGCCAAAGTACTTTTACCAGAACCCGATAAACCTGTAAACCATATAACCATTCCTTTATGACCTCTCATTTTCTCTAACTTATCTCTATCAATAGTTAAATTGTGCCACTTTATATTCCCTGAATTTGTTTGATTGTGTTCTTTCATTTTTGATGTTTTCAAATTTAAAAACCTATCCTAACCTTTGGTTCATAACTTTTGAAATCCCTCTTTACGGAGAAAATCCATTGCTTTAATTACCATGTCCCCTTGTAATTGAATATTATTATCGATTAATGTTCCTCCAGTTCCACAAAAAACTTTCATTTTTTTAAGCAACTCTTTTATTTGATATTCATTTTCAATTCCTAAACCTTTTATTAAGGTAATAGTTTTCCCTTTTTTCCCTTTTTTTTGTTTTACAATAATGAATTTTGATATTTTCCTAGAATCATCTACTTTAAAGTTTTCTTCATATTTGTTTTCTTGGTTATCAAATTCGATCCAATTTTTTTTTTTCATTATTTTTAAAATAATCTATAATTAGTTAATACTTATTGTATAGAAAATTGGTAAGTACATTTTCTCGTCCAGATCAGAATTATAGAAATGATGATTTGAATCAACCTTCTAAAGAAGGAAGATTTGGAAAATATGGTGGTCAATATGTACCGGAAACGTTAATGCCTGCTCTTTTTGAACTTGAAGAAGCCGCAGCAAATGCATGGAAAGATGAACTATTTATAAAAGAATTAAATCATTTGCTTAAGACCTATGTAGGTAGAGAAACACCACTATATGAAGCTAAAAGGCTTACTGAACATTACAAAACCAACAAAGCGACTGCAAGAATATGGCTTAAAAGAGAAGATTTAAATCATACTGGTGCTCACAAAATCAATAATGCCCTAGGACAAGCCTTACTAGCAATAAGAATGGGGAAAAAAAGGATAATAGCAGAGACAGGTGCAGGTCAACATGGGGTTGCCACTGCTACCGTTTGTGCAAGATTTGGCCTCAAATGCATTATCTATATGGGAGCTGAGGATATAAAAAGACAATCCCTCAACGTCTTTAGGATGAAACTATTGGGAGCTGAAGTTAAAGTTGTTAATTCTGGTACTGCGACACTTAAAGATGCTACTAGTGAAGCTATTAGAGATTGGGTATCTAATGTCGAAACTACACACTACATTTTAGGATCTGTTGCTGGTCCACACCCTTTTCCAACGATTGTCCGAGATTTTCATGCAGTTATAGGAGAAGAAGCTAAAAAACAATGTTTTGAATCGTTTGGATCCTTACCCAATATTTTAATTGCTTGTGTAGGTGGAGGATCAAATGCAATGGGTCTTTTCCATCCTTTTGTTAAGGAAACATCAGTTAGACTAATTGGCGTTGAAGCTGCGGGTAGCGGAGTTGATACTAACAAACATGCTGCAACTATAACTAAAGGATCAGTCGGAATTTTGCATGGATCAATGAGTCTTCTCTTACAAGATAAAAATGGTCAAGTACAAGAAGCTCACTCAATCAGTGCAGGTCTAGATTATCCTGGAGTAGGGCCTGAACATAGTCATTTAAAGGATATAGGTAGAGCAGAATATGGATCAGTTACAGACCACGAAGCTTTAGTCGCCTTGAGACTTGTTAGTGAGCTTGAAGGGATTATACCTGCACTTGAAACGGCCCATGCCTTTGCTTGGTTAGAAAAATTATGTCCTACTCTCAACGAAGATACTCAAATAGTAATTAATTGCTCTGGGAGAGGTGACAAAGATGTTAATACCGTTGCATCTTCATTAAATATTTAATTAATTAATATCTAGGGATTGTTGAATCAATATATCTACTCCATCCATCTATTCCTTCTTCAAGATTCCATATTTCACTCACAATATTATTATCTAAGGACCATTGGCAGAAGTTATAACTTCTAATTCCAGCATGACATATAACGACAATTTTTCTATCTAAGAAACCACCAATTTTTTCTTGCACGTATTCAAGAGTAACTTTACTAATTGGTATATGTAAAAATTCTTTTAAGAAACAAGCTATTTCTAACTCTGATTGCTCTCTTACATCAACTATGATTGGATTTTCCTTTTCAGAATTAAACCAATCATTGAGATTATAGGCATCAATAGGTTTAGGATGATTTCCCGATTTCACAGATTAATTATTTGTTATTAACAATTTAATAAGTAAAGTTGCAAGAGTATGTTTATTGTTAAAAATGAAAATAAACATTAAGAATGAATTTTAAAGTACTAGCGATAATAATATTATTATCTCTATGCTTTTTTTTTGGTTTTAAGAAAATTTCTAGTTATAGAAATGAAAACCCCAATGGAGCTATTGGGGAATTGAAAATTCTTAAATACTTGCCGAAAGATAATAAATTATTATTTATTTCAAATTCCCACAGTTCAAATATTAAAAATAGTTTTACAAAAAACTTTAATAGCAAAAATACAGATGAAATTATTTTAATTAAAAACAATATTTTATCTTATTTAGGTATTGATCTTGGTAAAAATAAATTAGAAGAAATTTATAATAATGAACTTATAATTTCCACTTATAACAATAATAAAAGCAATAAAGATGATATTCTACTAGTATTTAAAATTAAGCCAGAAAAAAATATCAATGATCTATTGAATCTATCTAATCAAATTGATCAGAATGATGAAATAATTAAAATATATAGAGAAAATAAAATTAATTATTTAAATTATATGTATAAAACTAAAGATGATTATATTATTGCATCTTCAGATAAGAAATTAATTTTAGATTCAATAGAATCAAGTAATAATTGGAGAGCAAAAAATAATGAGTATTCTGAAGAAATTCTAAGAAATTTTAAAACTCAAAATAATATACTATTCACAAGAAGACTTGAAAATAATTTATTTTTAAATGATGAAAATTATATAAAAGGTAATGAGGATATTATCTCTACAACATTAAGTTTAAAAGATAATTACATAATTTTAAAATCATATTTAATAAATAATGCAAAAGATTTAGATGTTTTTTCTTATAAAAATTTAATTACTCAGAATAAAATAAACTTTGATAAGTATCAAATATCTATTTACAGTGATTTGAGTTCCTCTATGAATTATTTAAGCCCATTAGTAAATAATTTTGAAAAAAGTTTTCTAGAAGAATTAAATCAATATTTAACTCAAAATATTCTATTACTCAATTCTAATCAAGACTGGATAGTTGTGTTAGAAAATAATCATCAAAAGAGTTTATTTATAGATGATATAAAACAACTAAAAGATTTCAATAAATATAGTTTAGAAAAAAATGAGTATATTTATTCTGTTTATACAAAAGATATTCTTGAAGAAGAAGAAGAAATAATAAAACAGTTTACTTATAAAGATTTATTTACAATTGAATCTGATAAATTATTTATTATAAGCAATAATTTAATTAAAGATGGAAATATAAATTCAATCTCAGAAAAATTCTTTGAAATAAATAATAAAAAGGATGCTAATGATTTTATCTATAACAAACTTGATATCAAAGGATTAGACTCTACAAATAATGAAAATCTTTCTTCTTTAAAAAATCTTAATTTTATGTTTAATAATATAATCAATTTTTCCACTTCAGAATTCAAAGAAATTTCAAAACAATCTATCCCGGAGAGAAATCCCATCATTTATTCAGAACATAAGATAGAGATATTTCAATAAAATAATTCAAAGAGTTATTCAATAAAAAATTATTGTTTATTTTATATCTTGTGGTTAATTAAAAATTATTTGATTATGTTGTATCTATAAGTAATATATATCGGATTCAGCAATTGGATAGTAACAAACTAATTTTAAAACCAGGGCTTGAAGGTGTTCCAGTTACTAATTCTTCGATATGTGATATTGACGGTGAAAAGGGGAAATTATTATATAGAGGTTATTCAATAGAAGAACTTTCCCAAAAAAGTAGTTTTTTAGAGACAGCTTTTTTATTGATCTGGGGAGAATTACCAACAGCTACTCAACTAAGAGATTTTGAACAGGAAGTTCAGATGCATCGCAGATTGAGCTTTAGAGTAAGAGATATGATGAAATGTTTCCCCGCGACAGGGCACCCTATGGACGCTCTCCAGTCTAGCGCAGCTTCTTTAGGACTCTTCTACTCAAGAAGGGCGATAGATGATCCAAATTATATTTATAACGCAGTAATAAGGCTAATTGCAAAAATCCCAACGATGATAGCAGCGTTCCAACTTATTAGGAAGGGGCAGGACCCTATTCAACCCCGAGATGATTTATCATACTCCTCAAATTTTCTCTACATGCTGACTGAAAAAGAACAAGATCCAATAGCTGCAAAAGTTTTTGATAGGTGTTTAATTCTTCATGCAGAACACAGTTTAAATGCTAGTACATTTAGCGCTAGAGTTACTGCAAGCACTCTTACAGACCCTTATGCCGTTATTGCTTCTGCAGTGGGGACCTTGGCTGGCCCTCTGCATGGAGGAGCAAACGAGGATGTGATTGCCATGTTAGAAGATATTGAGACTCCAGATAAAGCTGGTTCCTTTTTAGAAAGTGCGATACAAAATAAAACTAAAATAATGGGCTTTGGTCACCGAGAGTACAAAGTTAAAGACCCAAGAGCAATCATTCTTCAAAAACTAGCAGAGGAACTTTTCATAAGATTTGGTGTAGATGATATGTATGATGTTGCCAAAAAATTAGAGGCAGAAGCAATCCCAAGACTTGGACCAAAAGGTATTTTCCCAAACGTAGACTTTTATTCTGGTCTAGTTTACAGAAAACTTGGTATACCACAAGACTTATTTACTCCAATTTTTGCCATATCCAGAGTCGCAGGTTGGTTAGCACACTGGAGAGAACAATTAGGTGCAAATAGAATTTTCAGACCATCGCAAATCTACACAGGTTCCGCTCCAAGAGATTGGATCAATTTAGAAAACCGAAAATAATATTTGTAGCTTTTCATAAAAAGCACACATATTGTTTGTGGCGAGTTAATCTATTAAGTAAATAACATCAAAATTTTGGAAAACGGATTAGATCTCGAATATATCTTTAATGAATTCTTAAAAGGTTTAGGCCTTTCAAGTGAAATCGCTCATATAATTTGGCTACCTCTTCCAATGCTGTTGGTTTTAGTTTCCGCAGTTGTTGGAGTATTAGTAACAGTCTGGCTAGAAAGAAAGATATCTGCTGCTGCTCAACAGCGAATAGGGCCTGAATATGCAGGAGCACTTGGTGTACTTCAACCAATAGCGGATGGTCTTAAGTTACTCGTAAAAGAAGATATTATTCCAGCTAAAGCTGATTCAATTCTCTTCACAGCTGGTCCAATATTGGTTTTAGTACCAGTCATCCTTTCCTGGCTCATAGTTCCTTTTGGTCAAAACTTATTAATTAGCAATGTTGGGATTGGAATCTTCTTATGGATTGCATTAAGTAGTATTCAGCCTATTGGACTTCTCATGAGCGGATATGCTTCTAATAATAAATACTCATTATTAGGTGGATTACGGGCAGCTGCTCAATCTATTAGTTATGAAATACCCTTGGCATTATCTGTACTAGCTATTGTGTTAATGACAAATTCTCTTAGTACCATTGATATTGTTAATCAACAAAGCGGAGCAGGGATATTAAGTTGGAATATATGGAGACAGCCTATTGGATTCATAATTTTCTGGATTTGTGCTCTTGCAGAATGCGAAAGACTTCCGTTTGACTTACCTGAAGCGGAAGAAGAATTAGTGGCAGGGTATCAAACTGAATATGCTGGAATGAAATTCGCATTATTCTATCTAGGCAGTTATATAAATTTAATTCTTTCAGCATTATTAGTTTCGATACTTTACTTGGGAGGTTGGGGTTTTCCTATTCCTGTTGAGATAATCGCTGAATTTCTAAATATCCCAATTAATGCTCCTTTAATACAAGTTCTTACTGCTTCAATAGGAATTGTAATGACTGTTCTTAAAGCATATCTTTTAGTATTTATTGCAATATTGCTACGTTGGACGACACCAAGAGTAAGAATAGATCAACTACTAGACTTAGGGTGGAAGTTCCTTCTCCCAATTTCTCTTGCTAATCTTTTATTAACTGCAGGATTAAAACTTGCTTTTCCTCAATTTTTTGGAGGTTAACTTTAAGTAAATATACTTAAAAAAAAATTAATCTACTACACTAAAATAATTAAGTAAATTCTTTACAAATGAAAGATTTTTTTCAAAAAGTAAATAGTTATATTAAAGAGGCTTTCAGTGCCGGCAAATATTTATATAACGGCTTCTCTGTAACTTTTGATCATCTTCGCAGGAGACCAGTAACTGTTCAATATCCTTATGAAAAGTTAATACCTTCTGAAAGATATAGAGGAAGAATACATTATGAATTTGATAAATGTATCGCCTGTGAAGTTTGTGTAAGAGTTTGTCCAATAAATTTACCTGTAGTGGACTGGGTAATGAACAAAGAAACAAAAAAGAAAGAACTGAGAAATTATTCTATAGACTTTGGAGTCTGTATTTTTTGCGGAAATTGTGTTGAATTTTGCCCTACGAATTGCTTATCAATGACTGAGGAATATGAATTAGCAACATTTGATAGACATAATTTGAATTTCGATAATATTGCACTAGGCCGCCTACCTACAAATGTTACTACAGATCCATCAGTAAAACCCTTAAAAGAGCTTGCTTATTTACCTAAAGGAGTTATGGACCCTCACGAAATATCACCTTCTGATCCCAGAGTTGGTAAACTGCCTGAAGAAGTTTTTGATTGGATGAAACCAGTGTCAAATCAGATCAAAGATAAGGCTGTTGAACCAAATAATTAATTTCAAAAAATCATGTCAATAGCAGTCAGTACACAATTAATTTGTTTTTCATTATTATCTTTAGTTGTCATAATTGGAGCATTAGGTGTAGTTTTACTCGAAAGTATTGTTTATTCAGCGTTTCTTCTTTGTGGCGTATTCTTAAGTGTTGCAGGTTTATATCTTCTTCTAAATGCAAGTTTTGTTGCAGCAGCCCAAGTATTAGTTTACGTAGGAGCAGTAAATGTTCTGATAATTTTTGCAATTATGCTTGTTAATAAAAAAGAAGATTTAAAGCCTATAGAAAATCTTAATTCAAGAAGAATTATATCAACATCAATTTGTTTAACCCTCCTGAGCCTCTTAATTAGAGTAGATATATCAAAAGTATGGGTTCTAGCAAGTCCTAATAACTCCATAGGAGAAGAAGCTACATATAGAATTGGCGAACATCTATTTAGTGATTATTTACTACCTTTCGAAGTAGCATCTGTATTATTATTGATGGCAATGATTGGAGCAATAGTTTTAGCTAGAAGGGATGTTATGAATCAAGATATTTCCACAGGATTACCTGTCGATCAAGAGTTAATTGAGAAAACAAAGGAACCTTTTCTAATCAAAAAGAATTAATTCTAAAATTAAATTGTTAATCATGAATCTAGAATCCATCCCATTACAAGCCTTTTTAATTACATCTTCAATATTATTTTGTATTGGTATTTGGGGATTATTAAATAGTAGAAATGCGGTAAGAGTCTTAATGTGCATCGAGTTAATGCTCAATGCAGTTAATATAAATTTGATGGCCTTTTCTTCTTTTGTAGATAACAATTTAATTCAAGGGCAGGTTTTTACAATTTTCGTTATTACAGTTGCAGCCGCAGAAGCAGCTGTTGGTTTGGCAATATTATTATCTCTTTATAGAAACAGAGTTACTGTAGATATGGAAAGTTTTAACTTATTAAAATGGTAAATATATTAAGTGAAGCTTTCATTGGTACTTATTATTTATCGTTCCAATAGTTCTATCGCTTTAGATTCATCGATATTTTGTAAAAAAGCTTTAAAAGATAAAAATATTAAATCCCATATGATAGGAAGTGATTTTAATAATGAGCAAATAGATAAATACCTTGATAAAAAGAAACCATTACCTGAATTAGCAATCGTTCTTGGTGGAGATGGAACCGTTCTCAAATGCGCTAACGCTTTAGTTAATTATGATATTCCATTACTTTGTTTCAACATTGGAGGTAACTTAGGATTCCTTACACAAGAAAAAGAATTTTTAGTTAATAAATCTTTTATTCAAATTTTAGAGAAAGAAGAATTTATTATTGATTCAAGAAACAGGTTGAAATGTAACATTCTTGATAATGAGAAAAAAGTCATAAAAAGCTACGACGCATTAAATGATTTCTATTTTAAATCTGTTGAAGAGGACATTTCACCTACAAATCAAATAGAAATTGAGATAGATACTGAAAAAGTAAATGAATTTAAAGGCGATGGTTTGATTATTGCTTCTTCAACAGGCTCTACAGCATATTCTATGGCTGCGGGGGGGCCAATAATTCATCCTTCAATAGATGCATTAGTGATAAATCCAATATGTCCTATGAGTTTGGCTAGTAGGCCAATTGTTATCCCTCATACAAGTAATATAATCATTCGAGCAGTAAATAAAAGTCAAGGAGCAATTAAGCTTTGGAGAGACGGATCAAAGTGTATGACTATAAAACAAAATAATTACTGTGAGATTAGAAAAGGTTCAAAATACTGCAAAATGATTAAGTTTAGAAAAAGTATTTCCTACTACAGTACATTAATACAAAAACTAGATTGGAAAGGAAATCTATCATTAAAAAATAATCCAGAGAGCTAAATGGCATTAGAAATAGAAAGAAGATTTCTGATAAAAAATGATGACTGGAAAGAATTCATCACTAAAAAAATATGCATTGAACAAGGATACCTTTCATATAAATTAGACGATTGGATAATTAGGATAAGATTTAATGGAGCGAACTTTAAAATTGCACTCAAAAAACACATTGAAAATTTTACTAACTTTGAATTTGAATATTTAATCCCTAATAGTGATGGTGAGAAAATCATGTCAAATCTTAAAAATACTATTAAGAAAGATAGATTCTTTTTAGAAGTTGAAAAAAAACAATGGATTATAGATAGTTTTAAAGAAAAGAATTTTCCACTTCAGGTTGCAGAAATTGAACTTTCCAAAGAGGAAGAAGCATTCAAACTCCCAAAGTTTGTTTCAAAAGAAATTACTGGAATTCACAATTTATCGAATTTCAGTCTTACATCTTATCCTTTGTCAAAATGGAATAATGATGATTTGAGAATTCTCGAAAAGAGCTAGTCAAAAAGACCAGTTTTCCTTTATATTTATTTTATATTTTAAAAATAAATATTAATTCTACAAATGTATGGTCTTTACGATAGGCAAGGAATATTAAGATTTATAGATTCAGACAAAGAGGCTTGCATCGCATATGCAGAACTTTTTGAATTAAACTCGACCAATTATTGTGTAATGGATTTGGCTGAAAATAATAATAAATTAGAGGGTACTAATCTTGATCTGAATCAGGTAGAGAACAACAATTAAACCCATCCCTACAAATCTTTCCGTGATCCATGGCCCAATTCAATAATGCAACCCTGTTTTTAGAACCTGTTTTTGTAAACATATTGCTTACATGATTATCAACAGTTCTCTTACTAATAGTAAGTTTTACTGCTATCTCTTGATTTGTGAGCCCATCAGCTACTAAGTTAATGATCTCCATCTCTCTAGACGAGAGACCCATCATATCAAGGTTGTTTACTTCTTCATCAACCATTTGCATTTAAACAGTTCCTTTTTTATATTAATTAAGTTTAGCAATCTCACTACACTTGTTAACCTAGTTGGAAACAATAGCAATTGAAATCAAAACTTCAGCAGACTTTAGAAAAAAGATCTAAAGTAATTACGGCAGAATTAATGCCGCCAAGAGGTGGGGACCCCATAAGATCTCTTAAGATAGCACAACTTTTAAAAGATAAGGTACATGCTGTTAACATTACAGATGGGAGCAGAGCTGTAATGAGAATGTGTAGCTTGGCAATGTCCAAACTATTACTGGAAAATGGGATAGAACCAATAATGCAAATCGCTTGTAGAGATCGTAATAAAATTGCTTTACAATCAGACATCCTTGGAGCTAATGCTTTAGGAATTAAAAATATCTTATGCATTACTGGTGATTCAGTAAAGGCTGGGGACCAAAAAGAAACAAAAGCTGTGCATGAGTTTGAATCAATTAGATTATTAAGACAAATTCAAGCCTTTAATCAAGGAATTGATCCAACTTTTGAAAAACTTGCCGATCAAAGAACAAATATATTTTCAGGTGCTGCAGCTAATCCCAACTTGAAGAATCAAAGAAGTTTACAAAATAGGACGAAACAAAAAAAAGAAGCCGGTGCAAACTTTTTACAAACTCAAATGGTTATGGAAAGAAAATATTTAATTGAATTTTGCGAGAGAATTAGCAAGCCTCTTAATATCCCAGTAATTGCAGGAGTATTTCTTTTAAAATCATACAAAAATGCTCTCTTTATAAATAAGTATGTTCCAGGCGCAAACATTCCTGAAAACATTTTAAATCGTCTGAAAGATTCCAAAGACCCCTTAAAAGAAGGAATACAAATTGCTGCAGAACAAGCTAAAGATTTTATTAATATCGCAGACGGTATTCATATCATGGCCGTTAAAGCAGAATATCTAAGTATGCGAAAAAAGGGATACTAAAGGTCTATATAAAAAAGCCCGTTCGGGAGAAATTAAAGATTTTACTGGGATTTCCAGTCCATATGAAGCTCCTGAAAATCCAGAAATTGTTGTTGATACAGGCTCTTTAGCGTTAAACGAGTCAGTTCAAAAAGTTATTAATTACCTTAAACAAGAGAATTTAATTACTAAGTCTAAATGAGCATAATTTTAATGATTGTTGAGATAATTTTCTGTTCCAATAGAGAATAACTTACTATTTTTAGTTCTTACTTGTTTATGAAGGTTTTCTCTAAATTTTTTCAATTTTACTTGCATAGATTCATCAAACAAAGTAATCATTTCTATTGCCAATAAACCAGCATTTTGTCCTCCATTAATGGCAACAGTTGCCACCGGTATCCCAGCAGGCATTTGAACAATTGATAATAAAGAGTCAATCCCCTTAAGTGTTTTGCTTTCTACCGGTACACCTATAACAGGAATGCAAGTTAAAGAAGCCAACATTCCTGGAAGATGAGCAGCACCACCTGCTCCAGCAATTATTACTTTTATATTTTCTGATTCTGCATTTTTTGCATATTCCATCATTTCAATAGGTGTTCTGTGGGCAGAAAGTATGCAAACCTCAGTTTCTATGCCAAATTCTTTTAAAATATCTACTGCAGGTTTTAATGTTTTTAGATCTGAATCACTGCCCATTACGACAGCAATCTTATAAAAATCTGTAGAATTCAAGTCTGACAAAATAACAAATCAATTCTTTCCTATAATGGCGTGCAATTACTTGAGCGCCAGTTGGTTAGTATTGAAAAGAATAAAATTTCTATAAAATATTATGTCGTCTAAAAAGATTCTAGAGAAAAGTGAGGTTAGGGAGTATTTCAATGGTACTGGCTTTGATCGATGGAACAGAATTTATAGCAAATCTGAAGAAATTAATACAGTGCAGAAAAACATTCGTAAAGGTCATCAAAAGACTGTAGACGATGTAGTTTCATATATAAAAAACTATCCTGAACTAACAAAAAAAAGTTTTTGTGATGCGGGGTGTGGTGTTGGAAGTTTAGCTATACCTTTATTAAGACTTGGTATAAAAGATTTGCAGGTAAGCGACATTTCTTCTGAAATGATTAAAGAAACGAAAAGACGAGTAAATGAATTAGGGTTGAATCAAAGAAAAATAAAATTTGAAACCTGTGATCTGGAACAATTAAGAGGGTTATTTGATGTTGTAATTTGTTTAGATGTATTTATTCATTATCCTCAACCAGTGGCGGAGGAAATGGTCAAACATCTATGCGATTTAAGTCAAGAAAAGCTAATCGTTAGTTTTGCTCCTTATACCCCAGTTCTGGCTGTTCTAAAGAATATAGGTAAATTATTTCCAGGACCAAGTAAAACTACAAGAGCCTATACATTAAGAGAAAAGGGAATTATTAATGCTGCTAAGGAAAAAGGATTTACTGTAGTTAGAAATAAATTAAATCAAGCCCCTTTTTATTTTTCTAAATTAATTGAATTTGAGAAGAATTAAATAAATTATGTCACTAAATGATTTTCAAGAGCATAACGGACTAATTCAGTTCTGCTAGATGTTCCTGTTTTAATAAAAAGCCTACTTACATATTTTTCAACATTCCTGATAGAAGTTTCTAGCTTTCTGGCTATTTCTTTGTTCATTAGACCTTCTGCTACAAGCTGAAGTACACTTGCTTCCCTTGGAGTAAAACTTGGAATATCTATTGCATTTTCTAAATTTGAGGGGTTTTGGTCTGTAAGCATATACTTTATTTCAGTGATTTGTTTTGCCATTTTGCTTACATCAATATCAGCAAATCGTGCAGCTTCTTTTAATAATCGCTCTTGACGATTGATTACATTTTTGACTCTTGCTGCTAATTCATCTGGGTCAAAAGGTTTAGAAATATAATCATCAATACCTGCAAGATAACCTTCTGTTCTATCTAATGTCATCCCTTTTGCTGTAAGAAAGATAACTGGGGTACCTCCTAATTTTTCATCCTGTCTAATTTTTTCTAATAATGCATAACCATTAGCCCTGGGCATCATAATATCGCTAATTATCAAATCAGGAAAAATCTTTTGAGCTTTTTCCCATCCATCTTCTCCATCAACTGCAATGAATATTTCATAGCCTTCATCTTCGAGAAATGTTTTAACAGCTGTTCTTAATCCAGGTTCATCATCAACTAATAAAATTTTTGATTTTCTGACCGGTTCATTATTTATTTGATTAATGTCATTCATTTTTAAAGTTATTGAATTAGATTTTCTAGGGCTAATAAGAATTTTATATACTAAACATAATGCTTTCAACTCCTATACTACTAGATTACCAATCTTCAACTCCTTGTTCTAAAGATGTTGTGGATTCTATGAAACCTTTTTGGACTGAAATATTTTCTAATCCTTCGAGCAAATCTAATCTGGCTGGTATAAATGCAAGTGCTATTTTGGAAGCTTCAAGAGAACAAATAGAGCAAAATTTATTACTTAACAATAAGAAAGTTGTTTTTACAAGTGGTGCGACGGAATCTAATAATTTGGCCTTATTAGGTTTTGCAAGAAATTACTATAAAAAAACAGGCAATTATGGTCATATTATCACTTTGAAAACTGAGCATAAAGCTGTACTTGAGCCTTTAGATCAATTAAAAAAAGAAGGATTTCTAGTTACTGAAATTACACCTGAAAACGATGGTTTAATTTCAGAAGAGAATTTTATAAAAAGCATAAGAAATGATACATTTATGGTGAGTATTATGGTGGCAAATAACGAAATAGGTGTTATTCAGCCTATAGAAAATATTTCAAAGATATGTAAATCAAGAGAAATAATTATCCATTCTGATTGTGCTCAATGTTTAGGTTATATCGAGTTAAACGATCTTTTATCAAATGTAAATATGATAACGATGAGTTCCCACAAAATATATGGTCCAAAAGGAATAGGTCTTCTTTTGATTGATGATGATATTGATCTGCAACCTTTAATTGTTGGAGGAGGTCATGAATATGGCTTTAGATCAGGTACCTTACCCCTCCCTTTAATTGTAGGTTTTACTAAAGCAATAGAGATCGCAGTTTTTAATCAAAAAAAGAATGCTCATAGATTGCTTGTGCATAGAGATACCCTGTTAAAGGGTTTATTAGAAAATAATTCTGGTTTATTAATTAATGGTTCCATTAAAAAAAGATTACCGCATAATTTAAATTTGACTGCATTAGATGTAAACGGTACAAAATTTCATAAACTATTAAAATCAAAAATAATTTGCTCTAGTGGATCGGCATGCAGTAATGGCGAACCTTCACATGTATTAATGGCTTTAG
>QCPB01000018.1 GCA_003209795.1 Prochlorococcus sp. AG-436-C05 | reverse complement strand
CAGATGGCTCAGTAGCACCATATACAATTAATTCAGCATCTGCAACCAGCCAAAAAGATCTATTTTTAACTATTCCAATTCCAGAATCGTTTAAGCCTGAAGACCATTTACCTGCTCCAGAATCTGTAACATTCGAATTCATGTTTTCCATAAATTCCTCAGATCCAACTTTTCTTCTTACAGAAATATTTGTTGCTGCTTGATATAATCTTTGATGCATTCCATTAACTTCCTGCTCCTGTGAATTTGAAATATCCGGTAAGGTTTCAGAAGTAGAATCTAAATTAAAGGGTACGAACTTATCTAAAATTTGCCCAGAAGGATTTGATCCAGGCACATGACTTATTGAAGAAAAGGCTAGCGACATCCAGTTAAAACCATATTTATATCCTAATTCAACTTTGTAGTCCCTATTTGAAAGAGGAATGGGTAAATACCACTCAGTACTATAACTATCAACTGTAATTTCTCTTAAAGTACCTTGATTTAAGTGATTACCATCAGAACCAGAAGCATCATATAAACGTAAACATAATTTACTTGCACCTAAAGATTGTGCTTTTTCTCTATCAATTTCAGAGATTTCCCAAAAAACATAAGCCCAGTCAGGATCACGAGGGAGAAAAACCACTTTTGTTACAACTTCTTCAGTGATATGTGAAGATTTAGATTGACTAGAAGATTTAGATTCACTAGAACTTAAAGAAGTAGATTTACTAACTACTTTTTTCTTTAATACAGCAACTTTATTTTGATATTTGAGTATTAAATCAACTAAAACCGCCTTAGTTTTACGACTATATAAAGGAACTGATAATTTACTTGCTTCTTGACGTAATTGTCTGAGGGTAAGTGAAAGCAATTGATCTTTATTCATGATCCCATCATCCACTTTAAAATCTCCGTTTTTGTTTGGGATCAGTATGTTCGCTTTTTATTCTATTTGTGTGCCTTTCAAGCCTGTCGTCAGCATCCTCTGACTACTTAAAATTAAATAATTTTAACATTTTCCTCAAGAGTTATTGTTATCATTAAGTTTTTATAAATTATGAGAATCAGCAGAATTTAAATTAATTTTCTTTTCTTTTAAATTTTATTACCTATATTTGTCACGGACTCAACAAAAATATATTTTTTCTTCGGGATCAATTCAGGTGGTTCCCTGTACTTTCTTGCACTAAAAGAACTAAATCCTCAATATCTAGATCTTTGATATCCTTTCCTATTTTCTGAGAAAAAAGATTCAACTTTTTTGCAGTTAATGCTAATTGTTCATAAAGAAGATCACTAAATTGTTGATCATTAAATTTTCGGGATTCGCTATTACACCATTCTCTTAAAAGATTTTCCTGATCCGCGCAAAAACTATTATCTCTAGATATAGAATTCAAAATTGAAAGGCAATGCACTAGTATCCTTATGTGATGTTTCTGCATTATTGGTAAATTCAGTTTTTCAATGGTTTGAATAGTTTGAAGATTTAGAGAATTGGATAATGGATCAAGTTGAGAAGACATTAATTTTTACTTTTAATAAAACAAACTCTATATTTATGCACATCTTTAGTTAGAGTATAGAAACCTAATTGTAATAGGTTAATTTTTGGATAACATGGTTAACGAAAATTTAGTTAAAGATGTAGTAAAAGAACCTTACAAATATGGTTTTGTAACGGATATTGAAACTGAGAAAATTTCCAAGGGATTGAATGAAGATATTATCCGTCTGATTTCAACAAAAAAAGAAGAGCCAGAATACCTCCTTAATTTCAGGTTAAATGCCTTTAAGAAATGGCAACAAATGAAAGAACCTAACTGGGCAGAATTAGGATATGAGGAAATCAATTATCAAGATATAATTTATTATTCTGCTCCAAAGCAAAAAGAAAAAATTTCTAGTTTGGATGAAGTTGATCCCAAACTTCTAGAAACGTTTGACAAATTAGGTATACCTCTCACTGAACAAAAGAAACTAACCAATGTTGCCGTAGACGCAGTTTTTGATAGCGTTTCTATTGCAACTACATTTAGAGAAGAACTTGCTGAACATGGAGTTATATTTTGCTCTATAAGTGAAGCAGTGAAAAATCATTCAGATTTGATAGAAAAATATTTAGGTTCTGTGGTTCCAGCTACTGATAATTATTTTGCAGCTCTTAATTCAGCTGTTTTTAGTGATGGTTCGTTTGTTTATATCCCAAAAGGTGTGGCTTGTCCTATGGATTTATCTTCCTACTTCAGAATTAATAGTGGAGATTCTGGCCAATTTGAAAGAACACTAATAATTGCTGAAGAATCAAGTTCAGTTAGTTATTTGGAAGGTTGCACAGCACCAATGTTCGACACAAATACTCTGCATGCAGCAGTAGTGGAACTAATTGCTTTAGATGATGCTTCAATTAAATATTCAACAGTCCAGAATTGGTATGCAGGCAATGAAGAAGGCGTAGGTGGAATTTTCAATTTCGTCACCAAAAGAGGAAAATGCTTAGGCAATAGAAGTAAAATCAGTTGGTCTCAGGTTGAAACTGGTTCTGCTATTACATGGAAATACCCCAGTTGTCTTCTCTTAGGAGAAGAATCTATAGGGGAATTTTATTCAGTAGCACTTACAAATAACCTCCAACAAGCTGATACAGGCACAAAAATGATTCATATTGGACCCAAAACCAAATCAACAATTGTTAGTAAAGGGATCAGTGCCGGTCATTCGAAAAACAGCTACAGAGGTCTTGTCAAAATGGGAACAAAAGCGATTGGAGCAAAAAATTACAGCCAGTGTGATTCAATGTTAATAGGTGATCAAGCATCAGCAAATACATTTCCTTACATAACATCTCAACAACAAAATTCTGAAATTGAACATGAAGCAAGCACATGTAGAATCTCAGAAGACCAACTTTTTTATCTACAAAGCAGAGGTATAGAATTTGAAGAAGCTGTTTCTATGATGGTAAGTGGTTTCTGCAGAGATGTTTTCAATCAATTACCTATGGAATTTGCAGCTGAAGCAGACAAGCTCCTTGCTCTTAAACTTGAGGGATCAGTGGGTTAATTAACGAATTTCTAAGTGTGAGGCAAATTACAATGACAGAATCAAACCCAATATTAGAAGTTAATAATCTCTTTGCATCTACGGATGATCTGCCAATTTTAAAAGGCGTTTCTATAACTGTTTATCCTGGTGAAATCCATGCGATTATGGGAAGAAATGGATGTGGAAAAAGTACTCTCTCAAAAATTATCGCAGGACATCCCTCATACAATATTACTGAAGGTGAAATAAATTTTTCAGGAAAAAATGTAAACTCTTTAGAACCAGAAGAAAGAGCTCAATCAGGTATTTTTCTTGGTTTCCAATATCCTATAGAAATACCGGGAGTAAGTAATCTTGAGTTTCTTCGTGTTTCAACAAATGCTAGAAGAAAATTTCTTAAAAAAGAAGAATTAGATACTTTCGATTTTGAAGATTTAGTTAAAGAAAAATTAGAACTAGTAAAAATGGATTCTGCATTCTTATCAAGAAGTGTGAATCAAGGTTTTTCCGGAGGCGAAAAGAAAAGAAATGAAATACTTCAAATGGCATTACTAGAGCCCAAAATTGCAATTTTAGATGAAACCGATTCAGGTTTAGACATTGATGCTCTTAGAATAGTTGCTTCAGGAATTAAGAAAATAGCTAATAATAAGACGGGAATTATTTTAATTACTCACTATCAAAGATTATTGGACGAGATAAAACCTGACTATGTACACGTCATGTCAGATGGTCAAATTATAAAAACTGGCGGAAGCGATCTTGCTCTTGAACTTGAAAAGAATGGCTATGAATGGACTGATAATTTTGTAAAAGAAAAATAAATCAATGGAAATTATCGAAAGGATAAAAACAAATAAGCTATTTAGTAATCCAACAGAGATCCAAAAACTTTGTCTTAAAAAATTACAATCAAACCCTCTACCAAATCTCAAAAGTGAATTATGGAGACTTTCAAATAAATCAAAATTTTCAAACTTTTTAGACTTTTCACTAAATGGTAACAGTACTAATTTTGAATTCCCTTATCAAAATAATTCCAAAAATATAATTAGATTAATAATCGGCGAGAATAGTCCAACAAACATAAACAACGAAGATTATTCTATAAATGAATTAAATAATGAAGAATTAATAGCATATATTAAAAAAAATCTTTCTTCATTTGATCAAAACGAAAATTGGAGCGAGCTCTTAAATCTCTGTTTAAGTTTTGAACAAAATATCTTAGGTTTAAGAATACAAGGAACAAAAATTCCTCCTCTTGAAATCCTAAGTCATGCATCAAATGATTACATTAATGCAAAAACATTAATATTAATCGTAGAAAAAAATTGCAATCTTGACTTATTACAAATTAATCTCGGTACAGAAAACTCTTCACTATCTCACTCAACCTACTTATGTTTAGAGGAAAATAGTTTTGTAAACCATGGCATGGTTGCCTATGGAGAAAAAAAATCAAATCTATTAAATTCACTAAATGTAATTCAACAACAGAATAGTGAATATAACTTAGGAACACTACATTTTAAATTCAATTATGCAAGATTTGAAATTCGGATAAAACAGTCATCAGGTAATGCCAGAACAAATATCAAAGGCATGCAAATCACAAAAAATGATGAACAAATAGCCACTTATACAAAGATAGAATTTAATGGGCCAAATGGTTTCTTAGATCAAATTAACAAATCATTAGCCGATGATAAATCACATGCAATATTTGAAGGTTCAATAATCGTTCCCAAAATAGCCCAAAAAACTGATGCTTCTCAATTAAGTAGAAATCTACTGTTATCAAATCATGCACAAATAGATACAAAACCCCAGCTAGAAATAATTGCCGACGATGTAAAATGCAAACATGGAGCCACAATTTCACAATTAAACGAAGAAGAACTTTTTTATATGAGATCAAGAGGTCTTACATTGGCAGAGGCCAGTAAGCTACAATTAGGTTCCTTCTTTAAAGAAATAATTTCATTTATTCCAGTTCCAAAAGGGAGATGGGATTTACTTAATAAACTTTTAAAACAGGATTAATGAAAGCGATTCAAAATTTACCTGAAATTTCAACAAAAGATTTTCCTCTCTTAGAAAAGAATTTTAAAAGCAATAACAAAATTATTTATCTAGACCATGCTGCGACTACACAAAAACCTATACAAGTCCTCAATAAGATGGATGAATATTATAGAAACTTTAATGCAAACGTTCATAGAGGTGCCCACCAATTAAGTGCAAAAGCAACAGAAGAATTTGAAAATTCGAGGTCTGTAATTAGTCAATATTTAAATGCCAATTCAACTAAAGAAATTGTTTTTACTAGAAACGCAACTGAAGCTATAAATCTAGCAGCAAAATCATGGGGAGAATTTACGTTAAAAGAAAATGATGAAATTCTTATATCCATTATGGAGCATCATAGTAATATTGTTCCTTGGCAAATGGTTGCTGCAAAAAACAAATGTAAACTGAAATTTATTGGAATAGATAAAAATGGGACACTAGATATTAATGATTTCAAATCTAAACTATCATCTAAAACAAAGTTAGTTAGTCTTGTACACATAAGTAACACTTTAGGTTGCTGTAATCCAATTAAAGAAATAACTAACTTAGCAAAGCAAAAAGGTTCTTTAGTCCTGCTCGATGCATGTCAAAGCTTAGCTCATCAAAAGATCGATGTTATTAATCTAGGGATAGATTTCTTAGCAGGTTCAGGTCATAAATTATGTGGTCCAACAGGAATAGGTTTCCTGTGGTCAAAAAAAGAAATATTACAAAAAATCCCTCCATTGTTTGGTGGAGGCGAAATGATTCAGGATGTTTTTGAAGAAAGTAGTACTTGGGCAGAACTTCCTCATAAATTCGAAGCAGGAACTCCAGCTATTGCAGAAGCTATAGGACTTGCAGAAGCTATAAATTATATAAATAATATTGGATTAAATCATATCCATGAATATGAAAAGACCATTACAAAATACTTATTTGAAAAATTAAATAAAGTAGAGGATATTACAATCATTGGTCCACCTCCCGAGATAGATCCAAAAAGGGCATCACTAGCAACTTTCTATGTCAAAAAAATACATTCTAACGATATAGCTGAAATTCTTGATTCGAAAGGAATTTGTATAAGAAGCGGTCATCATTGTTGTCAGCCTCTTCATAGAAACCTTGGAGTTAATTCAACAGCAAGAATTAGCATGAACTTCACAACCAACAAAGCTGATATTGATATATTCATAGAAAAACTAAAAGAGACTATTAATTTTCTAAAAATAAATTCTTAAATATTTAAAACTTTATTTAAAAAATCTTCAGTTTTTTGCAATACTTTTTTTTTATTTTCAATATATTTAAACCCATGGCCCTCATTGTCAAAAAAAACAATTTCTGAAAGTTTATTATTATTATTAATAAGCTTTTCTTGAAATTTTAATGTTTGTTTATATGAAATAACTGAATCTTTTTTGCCATGAAATAATAATATTGGCTTTTTTAAATTACTAATTTTATTTATTGGTGATCTACTATTGTAATCGCTAAAAAACTCCTCATAGTTACCTACTAGAGAATTTAAGTAATCTTTTTCAAATCTATGAGTATTGAAATACATATCCACTAGATCAATTACAGGATATTTGCAAATAGCAGCTTTAAAAACATTACCATCACAGAGAGAATTAAGGGCAGTTAAGCCACCAGCACTATTGCCAAAAATGACAATATTTTCACTATCAACTAGATCTAATCTCACCAATTCAAGAACTAATGCTTTGCAATCATAAGAATCAACAATTCCCCATTTATAATTCAATCTCTCTCTATACTCCCTGCCAAAACCTGATGAGCCTCCATAATTAACTTCAGCAACAAAAAAACCTTTTGCTAGCCAATATTGCACTTCAGGATTGTAAGATCCATCAAAATTTGCAGTAGGTCCACTATGCGCTCTTATCAAAAGTGGTGGCTTATTAAACCTTGCAAATAAAGGCCTATAAAGAAAGGAATGGGTAGATTGATTATCAAAACCTTTAAACCAAAAAGATTCTGGTTTTGAACAATCCACTATAGATTCACAAGATACCTTCTTGATTACATTTAAGGAGATTTGTTCTCCGAAATCAATTTCAAGTAAATGACCCAAAAAATCAGGACCATAAACTTTTAAGGCTAATTTTTCATCAAAAGCACTAAAATCACTGACTGAAGAAACTGGTAAAGAATATTCTTGTATAAACTTAAGATATTGATATTGCTCTAATAGCCATAAATTTCCCTTTTTTGCCAAACAAAATAAATTTTTGAGAGACCCAGAAAAAAAAGTTATTCCAGCTACCCATTGGGGTGATCCATATTCGCACAAATTTTTCTTTATTCTTTTCTTAATAAGAATATTTTGAATATCACTTACATCAATAAATAATAAATTCCACCAACCAGAACTATCTTCAGAACATACTAACAGTTTATCACTTATCCAATAAGGTTGAAAAAAAGAAACGTTTCTACTCCCATTGATAACTAAATTTTCAAATTTTTTTATTTTTTTTATCTTCCCATCATGTACTTCAGCAAAAAAAAGATCATTTTTTTCCCATGGCATATATGGAGTATCCCACTCTATCCAAGAAAATAAGTTAGTTGAAATATTAGAAGATAAATCTCCAGCAAAATTATCAAATCTTTTTATTTGATAAATATCTTGTTTACTTTTTGTTAAATCTAACGAAAACAGATAATCTGTATTATTAATTTCACAAATACCATACAAAATATTTTTTTCAGTAATAACAAATGATGAATCAAAATCTCCTTCTATAGATTTAGATAGTTGCCTAGCTTCTTGAACTGGAACAAGATATTGTGTTTTGCTTCTATCTATTGATTTTTTGCCTTCAAAAATCTGAAACCATATTGCATTTGTAAACTGATCGATCCATATCAGATAAACATTTTTTTTAAAGTAAAAGCATTTATAAGATTTACCACCATATCCATGAAAATTACTTTTTACATTAAATTTATCACCAGTTAATTGTTGGGGGAAAGCATCTTTATCATTAAATGGTCTAGCAAAAATAGCATAATTTAAATTGTTGCCATCACTAACAGCATCTACCCAAAAAATATTATTCCCAAGAATTGATAACTCTTTAAAAGCTATATTTCTACGTTCTCCTTTTCCAAGTTTTAGTTTATCAACATTACTCATTTAGCAAACTCTATTGAAAGTGAATTAAAAGTGCTACTATTTTTATAGTTTAACTGTTCAATAGATAGTTTTTGATTTAACGTGGCAAACCATTTTTCACAACTTGCAAAAAAATCAAGAACAAATGGTAACTCGAAAACAATTGCAAAAGAACAGACAGGCAAACCATCACTAGAAATTTATAAACTTGGTGATGATGTTTTGAGGCAAAATTCTAAAAGAATCAGTAAAGTTGACGACAAAATTAGGAATTTAGCTAGAGAAATGCTTCAAAGCATGTATGCCGCAAAAGGTATTGGACTGGCTGCACCCCAAATTGGTATTAATAAAGAGCTTCTTGTCATTGATGTCAATTTTGAAGATTCAGCTGCGGAGCCTTTAATTTTAATAAATCCAGAAATTACAGATTATGGCACAACGCTCAATTCATACGAAGAAGGTTGTCTTAGTATCCCAGGAATTTACTTAAACGTAGTAAGACCATCTACTATAAAATTAAAATTTAGAGATGCAATGGGGAGGCCGCGAAAAATGAAAGCAGATGGACTTCTTGCAAGATGTATTCAACATGAAATGGATCATTTAAATGGCGTATTATTTGTTGATAGAGTTACTGCAAAAGAAGATTTGAATAAAGAACTCAAAAAAGAAGGATTTCACGAAAAAGACGTGATTCCTATAAATTAATTTAATGACAGAAACAACAATATTTCAAAAGATAATAAATGGAGATATTCCTTGCAAAAAACTCCATGAAGATGATTTCTGTATTGCATTTAATGATATTGCAGCTCAGGCCCCAGTCCATTTTTTAGTTATTCCTAAAAAACCAAT
Source organism: Prochlorococcus sp. AG-436-C05 (assembly GCA_003209795.1). Classification (GTDB taxonomy): domain Bacteria; phylum Cyanobacteriota; class Cyanobacteriia; order PCC-6307; family Cyanobiaceae; genus Prochlorococcus_A. The sequence continues at coordinate 8,539 of QCPB01000018.1, read as the reverse complement.
AAAAAGTTTATTACAGTGTGTGGAAGAGGATACAAAATTATTAGGTCATCTATTATTTATAGGCAGCAAAATAGCTAAGTCTAAAAATTTAAATAATTGGAGAACAGTTATTAATACAGGAGAAGAATCTGGGCAAACAGTTTTCCATTTACATATTCATTTCATTTCAGGAAGAAAAATGAATTGGCCTCCAGGCTAAGTCTCTCGAAAAAATTATTTATTAGCTATAAATAAATAAAAATAAAAATGAATACACCTGAATCAATAAACTCGGAATCTAAAAATTTATCTCATTTAATTTCCAAAAGTTGGGACAATTTAGATGACTCCAAGAAATCTACCCTCACAAAAATATGGAAAGTTTTAACTTATAAATGGCAACTACAAATTCTATTTAATGTGCCTTTTTTAATTTGGTTGGGACTAGATAAGTCAATTATGAAAGTTCATGAGTTTGACATATATATTTTGAATTACCTTCATCTTCCTAACTGGGCACTCTCATTTATTGGCTTTGGTCAATAGCCTTAATACAATATATAATTATTTTTATAAAACTTAGATGATTAATGAATACAGTAGTTGATAATAAATCCAAAATTATATTGCAATTACAAAAGTTAAGAAGATTATCTCAACCTTTTTTCTTGCCAATTGATCAAAATAATGGAATACAATTCATTTGGCTCTTACTTTCTCTTTTATTTTGCGTAGGAGGAATAGTTCTTGTATCACTTACAGGCCTGATTAATTTACTGGAAAATTTTCAACCAGAATTATTAAAAACATATTTTGGCGGTGTTGTTAGCACTCTTAAAACAATTTGGTCTGGGAAATGGGGCCTAATCTTCTCCGCATTATTCGTAATAGGCTCTTCAAGTTTTTTTAGTTTTAGGCATCAACTAAAAGCAAAAAGATGGATTCACTGGATTTTGTTAGGTGTAATTGTATTGATGCTTTTAGCAATTAATGGGATCAACGCTGGTATTGGTTTTATTGCTCGAGATTTAACTAATGCGCTAGTTCAAAAAGAACAAGATGGTTTCTACAGAATTTTGGCGATATACGCATCCTGCTTTATTTTTGCATTACCAATAAGAGCGCTACAAATTTTCTTTACTTTAAAATTGAGCATTATTTGGAGAGAATGGTTATCAAAAAGTCTAATCAGCCAGTATCTGACTAACAGAGCTTACTTTAAGCTTAATCCGAATGATGAACAAGCAACTGATGTTGACAACCCCGATCAGCGAATCTCTGAAGATACAAAATCTTTTACTGAACAAAGCTTAAGTTTCACAATTGGTATATTTGATGCCATTTTGACCTTTTCTCTGAATATTCTCATCCTTTACACTATTAGTCGCACATTAACCTTTTCTCTATTTACATTTGCTGCGATAGCTTCTTCACTTCTAATATATGCAGGGAAAAGATTAGTTAAAATTAATTTTGATCAATTAAGATATGAGGCTGATTTCAGATATGGCTTAGTTCACATAAGAAATAACTCCGAAGCAATTGCGTTTTATTCAGGAGAATATCCAGAAAATGTAGAAAATCAAAGAAGATTAGGAGTCTTAGTAAAAAATTTCAACCTACTCATTATCTGGAAAACAATAATATTTACAATGAAAAGATCAACTAATTATGCTGGGGTATTTTTTCCCTACTTAATTATGGCTGTTCCATATTTCGCTGGAACTATTGATTACGGTAAGTTTGTTCAAGCAAATTTTGCATTTAATATGGTTGAAGGATCTCTTTTTTTTATAGTTAATCAGATAGATGAACTTGCAAAGTTTACTGCAGGAATTAGCAGGTTAGAAGGGTTTCAATCTGAGGTTGAGTTAATAAGTAAAGAAAAACCATCAAAAAATAATATCTCTATTACTAACAAACCAGAAATACTTATTAAAAATGCTGATTTGTACACTCCTGGGTCTAATAATCCTATTATTAAGGATCTGAGCATAAATATTAATAATAGGGATACTCTTTTAATTACTGGGCCTTCAGGTTGTGGTAAAACGTCTCTATTACGAATGATTAGTGGTTTGTGGCAACCTAATAAAGGACTGATACAAAAGCCAAAAACAGGTGAATTACTTTTTATTCCACAAAAACCATATATGATTTTGGGTTCACTGAGAGAGCAACTGTGTTATCCAACTGAAGTCAACAAATTTAGCGACGATCACTTATTCTCTGTGCTTAAGGAAGTTAATCTAAATTCTATTCTTACTAGATATCCAAATCTTGATATAAAGCAAGATTGGCCAAGAATACTTTCTCTTGGAGAACAACAAAGACTTGCTTTTGCAAGGCTTTTGCTAAATTCACCACAATTTGCAGTGCTTGATGAAGCAACTAGTGCATTAGATATTGAAACAGAAAAATATCTATATAGTTTGCTGATAAAAAGAGAACTTTCTCTGATAAGTGTTGGACATCGTCCAACTCTAAAAGAATTTCATAATAATGTATTAGCTTTAAACGGTAAAGGTAACTGGCAATTGTTACCAACAAAAAACTATAATTTTGATAACTAAAGTATTTTTATGAAAACTGGTGAAGAGAGAGATGAGTTAGAAAACATTTCTATTGATAATGATTTAAAAGAAGGTAGCAAGCTTGTAGCTGAACAAAATATTAATCAAATCATTGATGATGATAGAGATATTTATAAGTTTGGATGGAGCAGTTATGCTGAAATAACAAATGGAAGATTCGCAATGATCGGATTCCTAACAATAATACTAATTGAATTATTTAGTCAACAATCGTTTTTAAAATGGGCAGGAATTTTATAGTTAATCATCAAATCTAGAACTGTTATCTCTAGGCTTATTTTTCCTTGAGCCAACGGTATATCTACCAGATGTATTTTTTGAAGTAGATCTTCCTACATTTGTTGTTCTCCGAGGCTGACGAGTTTGTTTTACTTCATCACTATTTTGAAATGAGGCATCTTCGATCTTTTCACGTTTAGTTTGAGGTCTAATAGAAGGCCTAGTAGATTTATTAGATACCTTAGGAGACTGAGCAGGTGATGATCTATTGGATTCTCTAGACACTGATTTATTAGCTTTAGGACGTGATCCTCTTCTAACTTCGTTACGAGATTCACTACGTCTTTCCCCGAATTTATTTCTTATTGATTCATTACCAGTTCTATCTTCAAAGCCAGCCCTTCTTCTTGGCTCCTCATTGTCATATTTATTAACTTCTCTTGAAGATGGCCTTCTTCTGCTTACTGCAGACTCAGCTATAGCTCGTGATACATTACTTCTGCGAGATCTCCTATCCTGATAATTATCTTCGAGATCTTCTTCTTGAGGTCTAAATCTTCTGAATGACCTTTCAGAATCTTCAAACTGATCATATTCATCTTGAAATCTATTTCTGGAAGGATTTCTTGGAATATTGGGTATATCATCATCTTCAAAATAAGATGACCTTCTTGCCTGATCAGTAGCAATTCCCCTTAATCGAACACTTTCATATGCAAAAAAAACTGTCGTTCCAGCTAATAAAAACTGGCCAAATTGAAGTATAGGGTCTAATCTCCAACCTTGAAAAAATAATATCCCTCCACATAGAAGACCAATTGCCGCAAAGAAAACATCATAATCACGAGCTAATGCCGGTTTAAAAGACCTTAAGAAGTAAAGGCCACCTCCACATACAGCAAGAACTATTCCAACAATACTGGCCCAGTTTAGACTAGCATTGACCACATTCTTTCTCCAAAAACTTATTTTTTAAAGGTGAAACAAATCACCCATAGTTATAGTGTACTTAAAACTTCAACAAAAACTAGCGCCTTACCCTATCTAGAGAATCTTTCTGACTAACGAAAATCAAAAATGCTGTTGCAGGAACAACTATTAGTACAGCTGCTGCAATAAAACTACCTAACATTCCTACGGCAGAATTATTAGCTGCAGTGGTGGAAACAGCGGCTAGTAATAAATTTGAAATTTGAAGCACTTTTTAAAGATTTAATTCTCAATTTATAATACGAATTAAATACTAATTAATGGGTTATTTATTAAGATGAATTAAATAATTGTGATTTCATTGCTTAAAAACTATCTGCCAATATTAGATATTATATTAGGAATTGTTCTATCATTTCTAACAATAGTTTTTTTAATAAGGTTAATTCTTACTTGGTACCCAAAAATTGATTTAAGTAAGGGTTTTTGGTTATTAGTTTCTATACCATCAAATTATATTCTAAATTTAACAAGGAAATTAATTCCTCCAATAGGAGGAGTTGATGTAGGACCTGTAATTTGGATTGGGGTGACAATGTTTTTAAGAGAAATTTTAGTTGGTCAACAAGGACTAATAAAACTAGCAATTCATAAAACCCTTATGTAAAACATTTTTATGTTTTTTTAATAGTTAGGTAATAACTCTTCCTCAACATATTTAGTATGAATTTTTCCTTCTCTAAACTTTGTTTTATTAAGCAGAGTTAGATGAAAATTAATTGTTGTAGGAATTCCTGTTACAGCACATTCATTTAAAGCCCTATTCATACGTTTAATAGCAGTATTACGATCTTTACCCCAAACTATTAATTTACCTATTAAGGAATCATAAAACGGAGGAATTTCATAACCAGTGTACACATGGCTATCAACTCTTACACCAGGGCCTCCAGGAGGAAGCCATCCAGTTATTTTCCCAGGTGAAGGGCGAAAATTATGTGAAGGATCCTCGGCATTAATTCTGCATTCAATAGCATGACCGTTTAATTGAACATCATCTTGGTTAAATTCTAAATTTTCTCCGCTTGCAATTTTAATTTGTTCAGCTATAAGATCAACCCCAGTAACCATTTCAGTTACTGGATGTTCTACTTGAATCCTAGTATTCATCTCCATAAAGTAAAAATTATTATCATCATCAACTAAAAATTCAACGGTCCCAGCTCCTTCATAACCTATGCTTTTTGCCGCAGCAATTGCTGCATTTCCCATCCTTTTTCTAAGGTCTGAGTTGATTGCAGGACTTGGAGACTCTTCTAATAACTTTTGATGTCTTCTTTGAACAGAACAATCTCGCTCACCTAAATGCACTACATTACCAGACCGGTCGGCCAAAATTTGTATTTCAACATGTCGTGGCTTCTTGATGAATTTCTCCATGTATAGACCATCATTGCCAAATGCAGCTTCTGCTTCACCTTGAGCTGCTTTAAACATTTTTTCTAAATTTCCTTTATTCTCGACTAATCTCATACCTCGTCCTCCGCCTCCAGCTGTAGCTTTAATAATTATTGGATAGCCAATTTCTTCTGCTAAGTTGTAAGCTTCTTCTACATTAGATAATAAACCTTTACTTCCAGGCACAGTTGGTACACCTACCCTATCCATAGTTTCTTTAGCTGTGGATTTATCTCCCATAGATCTAATAGCTTTTGGAGATGGGCCAATAAAAACTATGCCATGATCGTTACACATTTCAGCAAATTTATCATTTTCAGCTAGAAATCCATAGCCAGGATGAATAGCGTCAACTCCTCTTGATGTAGCAGCAGCAAGGATATTTGGAATATTTAGATAACTCTTATTACTTAATGAATCTCCAACACAAACTGCTTCATCTGCGAGTTGCACGTGCAAGGCTTTTTTATCTATGGTGCTAAAAACAGCCACGGTTGCAATACCTAGTTCTCTACAACTTCTGACAATTCGTAAAGCTATTTCTCCACGATTAGCAATTAAAACTTTTTCAACCATTACGCAAATTAAATTGAAGAAATGAAAAGGATTTAAAATAAAAATATTTTGCCGAACTATTAAACAAAATGTTTTTAGTAATCAGAGGACATTGTTTACAATACAACCTAGAACGTTACATATGGCTAATTATTTGTTTTATGCAATAGAACAATATTTTCTTCAATGAAGATAAACAACACAATTTTAAATACAAATATCTATAAAAACTTAAGCAAATATGATGTTTAAGCTCACAACTCTCTTTCATACAATCATGTATGATATATCAGTGGTTTACGAACTCTTTGTGATCGAAAACCTCTTGCGGACGTGGCGGAATTGGTAGACGCGCACGTCTAAGGAGCGTGTGGCTTCGGCCTTGCGAGTTCAAGTCTCGCCGTCCGCATGTAATGTATTTTGGATTAGCTGCAATGAAAAAAGAATCAGTTGCAGTAGTAATTATTACAAATGGGCCTGGTGAGTTATCAACTTGGGTGAGGCCAGTAGTAGATAATTTAAATCAAATAAATGATTCTTTAAAAGAAAACAAGCAATATGATTTGTCTATTAGACTAGTTCTTGTACCTTGTCCAAACGCTACAGGTAAAGAATTTGAAGTTGCAAATTCATGGAAAAAGTTTGAATTAGTTACAAAGGCAAAAACTTTTTGGAATTTATTAATATGGCCATCTGCTTTTGCACATTGGCCAAAAAAAGGTATTGTGATTTTTCTTGGCGGAGACCAATTTTGGAGTATTTTGTTAGCAAAAAGATTGGGGTATATCAATATCACATATGCAGAATGGATCTCAAGATGGCCTAAATGGACAAATATTATCGCAGCAATGAATGGGAAAGTAAAAAAATTACTTCCAAAACGATACAGATATAAATGCACAATTATTGGAGATTTGATGGCAGATATAAAATTTGATCGTGAAATCTCCTTAAAAAATCAAGAAAAAAAATATATTGCATTATTACCTGGCTCTAAAAAAGCAAAGCTTTCCGTAGGTATTCCTTTCTTTTTAGAAATGGCTGATCATATTGCTGAAAAAAATAATGATATAGATTTTATTATTCCTATTGCTCCAACCACGAATAAAAATGAATATTTATTTTTTCAAAGCGATAAAAACCCTATTGCAAATTATTACTCTTCCAAAATAAAAACAATTCAAAATTTAAGAAATTCTATTTTTGATCATGTTATTGAAACAGCAAAAAATACTAAGATTTATCTAATCAATAGACATCCCTGTTATGAATTATTGAAAGAATGTGACCTGGCAATAACCACAGTCGGAGCAAATACCGCAGAATTAGCTGCAGTCGCTCTACCTATGATAGTTGTGCTACCAACTCAGCATTTAAATGTAATGAATTCCTGGGACGGTATTTTTGGGATAATAGGTAAAATACCATTTATAAATAAACTCATAACTTTATTAATCAGAAATTGGACCTTAAATACGAAAAAGTTTTTTTCCTGGCCCAATATAAAAGCAAGAAAATTGATTGTGCCAGAAAGAATAGGAGATATTTCACCTAAACAAATTGCTAAAGAAGCAGAATTACTAATTAACAATCGAGAAAATTTACAAAATATAAAAGATAATTTACTAAAACAAAGAGGGGGGAGAGGTGCAGTGCAAAAACTTTCTTATATAATTTTTGATTCAATAAAAAAGATTAGTTAATTACCAAGGATCTTCAATTTCGAGCTTATCTGATTTTTGGTTTTCTGTAACTAAATTTTTGTCCTCTAATGGTTCAATATCTAATGGTTCTGGCTCTCTTTGAATAGGTCTCTTCGATGCCAACTTGGATCTAGAGTTCTTTTTTTGTTGCAATTCAATATTGTTTGCTTCATTAATTGGATTATCCTCAGTAAGTTGATATTCCCTTTCGTCAGGATAATCATTTTCCAAGTAAAGCTTTTTTTTATTCTTAATTTCTTCTTTTGAACGTTCTACTTCAACATATTCAAATTCTTCTTCATAATCATCTTCATCCAGAACTTCTTCTTCAAATTCTTCAACTAAATTATTTTGTTCTTCGGATTCTGAGCCGGCCAATAGTTGATTTTCTACTGGTACAAGATTTCGTGAGTATCTATTTGCCTCTCTTTCTTCCAAAGCAGATCCTCCTACACCCAGTTTTTCTAATAAACCGCTACTTAATTGATTCAACTTATCTTCAGCGCCTTCATAAACAATTATCCTATCAGTACCACTACTCACTATTTCCTCAACAGGAATTTCCCAAGTACTTAAAACACCTTCACCTAAAAGAGGTACACCAACTGCTCCCATGACAAGAGAAATTAAATCACCAGTCTCAATATCGAAAGAAAATCCAAGTACCCTTCCTAAAAGCTGACCAGATTCTGTAATTACTTGGCAATTTATTACTTTTCCATATCTTTCTGGAGCAAAACCAGCACTCAATGAATCTAAAGAATCAACTAAAATTACATCGCCAACCTGCTTTATACTTTCTAAGGGCATCCATTTTGGCAAACCAGGTAAAAATCTTGTAAGTGGATTATCTCTAAGACCCAAAGCAACTACTTCTCTTCTATCAATATCAACAACAACTTCACCTACTACTCCGAGTCTCCTACCCGTATCAGTAGTAATAACTTGTGTTCCCATCAATTCTGATCTCAACCATAAGCGTTCGCTTGGGACGGAATTGCGGCGATTATTATTGGTGGATGTGTTAGACAAACTCATTAATAACTTTCTGTCATTCTGACGTATAAATTTACAAAAGTGTGGTTATGCAGCATTTGGTAA
>QCPB01000017.1 GCA_003209795.1 Prochlorococcus sp. AG-436-C05 | reverse complement strand
CTCGAAAATCATCAAAATAAGCATCAAAAATCTTTTTAAGTGATTTCCTTATTTTAAATACTTCTTCGATGCCTAGATAAATTATTACCAGCACCTTAGTTACGTTTAGTGCAACAGATGCTATCTTTTCAATTCTTTGATCATTTTCCATTTGGCCTTCCAATTTCTTAATTAAGTTTTAGCTGTTTTACTATTAGCCAAATGCAACTAGCGATACTTTTTAAAAAATGACCCTGAAACGGAACGATGCTTCAAGGTCATTTATTTTGAGAGTAAGAAGTATGCAAGACATCAATCCCCATTAATGTCTTTCTCTCTTACTGGATAAGTCCGATACCTGAATTATCCAAGTCCATTAAAATTAGCAGAGTTAAAAATTATTTCTCGCAAATGTTTTGGGGATCATATATTTGAAATTACAAAAAAAAATAGCCCCTTCAGATTGGTTTCTAATGGGGCTAGTAGTGGGAGTAGTACCTCTCTTAATTACTTAGGATTACTACTTATATATTGAGTAACCATAAACCATATATAAAAGCTATCGATAATGATAGTACTAACCCACCTACACCAATAACTGTATTTGGTTGGTTATTCCAAAGTGCCTTAAAATCTGCCATAAAAAATTACTCCTTGTATATATAAAGTGTAATTATTATCTAATTAGATATATAGAGTAATTATTCTCTAATTTATTGATTTATAAAATATTTTAAAAAGTATCGCTAGTTGCAGTTGGGGAACCCAGATTTATTTAGTTAAAGATTGTAAAAAACTAATTTTCTATACCTTCTGCTTCTTTTTCTTTCGCATGTTGTTTTTTTAGAATTGCATAAGCTTGTAAAGCCCATTCTCGAGAATTATCAAAATCAGGATCTAACCTCTTTTTAAGTGATTTGCTTATTTTAAATACTTCTTCGACGCCTAGATAAATTATTATCACCACCTTAAGTACATTTAGTGCAACAGCTTTGAGCGAGATTCTGCATAACATTGCATAACCTTGCTGTATGATGTCGCTCAGTATGACTAACATCTTGGCTATTATTCTTGAAACCCTTTGTTCATTTTGCATTTGACCTTCCAATAAAGAAAACATACAAGAAGTAATTAAAAACAAAAATGACCCTGAAACGGAACGATGCTTCAAGATCATTTATGTTGAGAGTAAGAAGTATGCAAGACATCAATCCCCATTAATGTCTTTCTCTCTTACTGGATAAGTCCGATACCTGAATTATCCAAGTCAAGTAAAGTTAGCAGAGTTAAAAATTATTTCTCGCAAATGTTTTGGGGATCATACATAAGTCGGCATTAACAGATTTTTTGAGATGTGATATTTTAAATATCAAATATTCCTGAAGACCGCTATATTTATAAGGATTTATCCATGTATGTTAGATCAACTGTCAATCGTATTTAATTTAGCGGTGCACCTAGGTAAGCGTTTCATGTTTTTATTTCTCTTCTAAGTTCTTTAAAAATTTATTCCAAGATTCTTTTTGTTTTGTCCAGTACTCCTTTGACCATTTATTGTATTTAACTTTTGATAGATTATTTTCTTTTAATTTAGTCCTTATACAATTTTTTTCTACTTCTTCTGACTTATATGGAGAATTAAAAATTATAAATGTCCTACAGGTCATAATGATATCTAAAAAAGTTTTATCTAAATTATTTGTTTCTGCTACTACAGGACTAGAAAATAGAAGAAGTGCAAGTAGTAAGCGTTTCATTTATTAATCAAGCTTTGTTGTTGATTGGCAATAAGCAGAATTATTCTTTTTGAGACATTTAATATATTTTGCCTCTAAAACTTTTTGTGCTTCTGTCTTTATGCAAAGATCCAAGTAATTTTTGGCAAATTGGGTCATTCCAATTTCGTTATATTCTGCATATTTCGAACCTTCTCCTTTGCATTGAGAAACTATTTGTTTGTAAGTAGGTTCCTTTTGATTACTGCAACCAAAAATTAAGACTAATAAGAAAGGTGTAAGAAGTAAGCGTTTCATTTATTTAGTTCTGGGACAGACATAAGTAATCTGAAAAGCGTTAGCAAATTTAGGAGACCATTTTTCATAATCAATTTAATAGCAAAGGACACTATCCGCTTTAATCGACTCTTCAATTAGTACATTGGGCATTACAAACTCTGCCTTATATCCATGAAGAAGCGACTTATCGTAACCCCTCGATTTGGCCGAAATTTCTGATATATATATGGTAACGTTTGAATTTTTTAAATTTTCAAGATGTTCGTATAAATCTCCAGTACCATTACCAACTATTTCACCAGCTGTTTTGCAATTTAGAATGTTTACTCCATCTCCCTCTAGAAAAAGAGTTACTTGATGCCCTTCGTTTTCTGCAGTAAGGGCAGCCAATAAACCTAAAGTTATTTTATTTTTGGATTTTAAACCGCTGTAAATATTAACTAGTACTTTATTGTCGGCAATGATTGACATTTAATTATGCTTAAAATTTACTTATGTAATCTAGGTTTTTCTTTTAACTTTTTCAACCATCTAATCTATCAGCGTAATCCCTTAAAATTTCTGCCATCTTTTGAGGTGGGATTTCTTCTTGATATTCTCTACATAAATCAAAAAATTTATCCAGGAAATCTTTTATTGAAGAGGACATAAAAGAAAGAGGGTTTTATAACTCTATATTAGATCGAATTTCCTAAAAAACTATCAATTCAGCGACCTAGGTAATAAAGGATACTGGGTCGCTGAGGGGTTAGCTTTATGGGTAGCTGAGCTTATGTAGTTAGTATATAAGACTATATAGTTAATGCTAGATTAAGAATCACCCTATTTGCACCACTTGTCTATAACCCAGTTATAGTAGGGAAATATTGATTAATCTCATTTGATAGATCGAGTGGTTTGGGAACACTAGGTCGTAGGTTCGAATCCTGTCGCTTCGAATCTTAAATCCAAGTCATAGAAAACCTTCCCAAGCTGTCTTTTTTATTTTAAGTAGTCTCATATTTATATCTACCCCTACCATAGACCCTCCTGAACTATAGCTTGCTATTACTTAGACTATTGGTGCTAATTTTGTCCCTCCTAATTGAATAACAAAATAAAACTTAAAATATAATCAAAGCTAAGTAATAAATAGCATTGAAACTATTAAGGCAAAAACTCAACCTGTAATAATTTTTCGATTTAAAATTTAAAAACTAATCTTTAGGAATTGTGTAAAATATGATAATGAAAAATTTTTTATTACCTGTAATAATCTTTTTTGGGATAATTGAAAGTCCATCTGCTATAGCAAGCCAGCCTCTTTGCACTAAGCAGTTTTTATCAACAAAGCAGCTTGTAAGCATTGTTAAGCCAAGCGTTGCTACCGTTTTAGCTAAAGGTCAAGGGAGTGCTTTTGTCGTTGGCCAAAGTATGAACAATACTTTTTTGATTACGAATAGGCATGTAGTAGCCGATAGTCAATACGTAAAAGTTGAGTGGGAGGATGGCTCAGTAGATACAGCTATTGTTATTGCGAGCGCAAAAAATAGTAATTCCTATAAAAGAAATATTTTTTTAAATGACCTTGTATTATTAAAAATAAATAAAGTTAAAGGTAAGATACTTCCAATTAAAGAAAGCCTTGAGGAAACAGGAGAGAATGTAATCGCAATTGGGACACCTGAAGGTCTTGAATTTACTGTTACTAGAGGGATTGTAAGTGCAGTAAGAGAGCAAGGGAAACTTATTCAAACAGATGCCGCAATCAATCCTGGCAATTCAGGGGGGCCACTAATGAATTCATATGGATGTGTAATTGGAGTAAATACATTTATATATAAAGCAAACCAAGGACTGAACTTTGCGATATCAAGCAAGAGACTTCTAAGTTTCCTAGAGAATTCTGGATATACAAATTCTCAGAATAATAAAGACAGTAACAATATAAACAATAGAAACAATAGAAATAATTCAAGAGATCAGAACTCATTTTTTACAAAAGAAAATCCAAAACAAATTATTAAGGGATCACTCTTTGGAATAAATTTCTACTCAAAAGCAATAGATTATTTTCCGAAATATTCGATCAGATCTGCGGAACAAGATACTGAGACTTTAAGTACTAGGGGATATAAATCTTTTTTTATTGAAAAACCTCCTATTGAGAATTTTCAGATAAAAGATTATTGGATAACAATTTCCTCAAAAAATAATATTCATAGTATTATGGGCAATACTGAAGTAGCTAATGAAAAATATTGTTTGAGACAAATCAAAAAATGGGCTGGAATGCTCGAAGAAAGATTTCAGAAAGATGCTAACTTCAAACAATTTGAAGCGGGTAAAATTAATATCTCTTCTTACAATATTGTTCTAGATAATAATGACTTCCTTTCAGCAAGATGTAATTCTTATGAAGACGGTGTAGTTCGTTTGTGGGTTTATTGGAATAGTAAAGAATATAGTTCAGCAGTTAATGAATACTATGATCAACTTGAAAAGTTTTAGTCAATTAGGATAATAATATTATGAGAAAACTCAAAAGATATATATTTATTTCGAAAAAATTTCTTAGTTATTTTTTTTTAAAGAGCCCATCATGACTAATATTATTTTTAAATTAGAACCAACTTTGTTTGCGCATCATCTCAAATATGGATAGTAAAAAGATTCTTCTTCAGGAGGGTTGTTATAAGAATTATTTTCGGTCTTTTTCCCCCATCTCCACTCACCTGACCAGCTATCTCCTCCTGAGTAGAAATATGTACCTTGACCATGTCTTTTTGAGTTTTTAAATTGTCCAACATATTTATCTCCATTAGCCCAGTAATAAGTACCCTGCCCCTCTCTTTTACCATTTAGCCATTGTCCAACATATTTATCTCGACTATCCCAGTTCATAGTTCCAAAACCATGCTCTTTTCCGTTTGATATTTCCCCAACATAATATGCATTAGTATACCTGAGTTCACCAGAACAATTATACTTTCGGGAAGAATTACATTTAGGCAAAGTAACTATTCCAGTATTTAACTCTATACAACCTTTATAGTCAGCAACACCCATACATCTTTCATTAATTCGTGAATCTATATTTGCATTAATAGCAGGAGGCAAAGCAAGAGCGGTTAATAAAGGTATTAATAATTTACTCATTAAAAAAGAAGGTCCTAACCTATATGCTAGATCAACTATCAATCAATACAATTATGAGACTAAATTAGCTTAAAAAGGTAAAACAATAAATTAAATACTTGACGACTTATTTCTTACGCGCCCATATTAGTAGTACACCTGTATTATTTGCTGGCAATTTTAGGAGGAGCCAATGTTTGGTCTAATTTTTCTTACGGCAATCGTATTGATTCACCCAATGGCAGGTTACTTAATGCGCAAGGAAGCTTTTTAATTTTGTTTGAAAAATGCAAGAAATCTTCAAGAAAAAAAATTTATAAGTAGTTTTAGAAATTTATTTTTTGGAGGTAGTAAGCGTTTCATCTATTTTCCTTGTTAATTATTCCCCTAGAATAGATTTGAAGATTCGATTTATTAATGACCCAACTGACGAAATAATAGTAAAATAAATATACGAGTTATTCTTAAATGTCTGGTATTAATTTGGGAAGTCTATTTCTAATTATTCTTTTAATTATTGGATTTTTATATTTTTTCTGGCGTGTAGTTGGTTTAAATAAATTTCCTTTATTATTAGGCAATATAGTTCTATCTCTTTTATGGGTTTTTCAAGGAGCAAAATTCTTTTGGTTCGCCTTATCGCAATTAGGTCTAACTAAATATTTTTCTGATCAAATTTGGATTGCTTCGCAGTTTTTTGTTATTTTCGTTCCGCCAATTTGGTTAACTTATTATCTATGGTTTAGACGCTGATTAAATAACATTTAACAAAGCTAGTTATAGAAGAACGTTTGGAGAAAAAGCCAGATTAAATTCCTATAGGAATACAACCTAAAAGCATTAGCGGTAGTAGTAATAGTTTCATTAATTTACTACTTTTACACCAACCACTTTTAGCCATAGACCAACTTTATTTAAATATTAATCAAATAAGTCCTGATTAATTATTCTTGCAGTTGAGATCCAATAACCTTTAGCTCCCCTTTTTTCATGATGCATTTATATATCTAAAATTCAATTTAGATGTAATTTCAACAAAAGGGTATCTAGTCCTTAGACTTTTCATTTATTTTATTTTGAAGCTTCGCAGCCTTATGTAATAAGCCTACTGCTTCTTTCCTTCCAGTTGCTGTAGATGCTTGATTTAATAATTCAGCATACTTTTTGGTTAGTTTTTTCATTTGTTCTTTTTAATTTCATCTACGCAGGCTTAATAAGTAAGTTCAGTATTAGAATTTAATCTATTGGATAGATTAAAAGAAATTGTTTATTAGAAAGTATTTGACTCTAGCAATTTAGATTCTTTTTCAAAAAATTTCTTAGCTTAGTCAATATTGCTATCTCTTATCTCAACCTGAGATTTAATAATAATAACATAGGAGCAAAATAGATCTTATTTAAATCTGCTTAACTCTCAAAATATCTGCAGATAAATTCAAAGTTTTCGTAGTCCATAGTTATTGTCTTAAACATATCCGTTTCTATTCTTCTATTACCTGAATTCTGTAATTCCACTTTAATAGTTGGATGTTTTATTGAGTAAGAGGGAGTAAAACCAATTCGCTTAGCACGTTTATGCATATCTTTTTTAAGTCGAGGATCGCAGCCACAGAACAAAATGGTTGGTCTAGAAGTAGTACCAACTGAAGCATCAGCAATTCTTTGTTCTAAATCCGCTGCAATATTTTCAAGAACTTTCATTCAATTATTTTTTATCTTTTAATTGATTAAATCTGATATCAAAAGTGACAACTATTCCAATACTAATAAGAAGTAAACCAATTGCTATTTGTGGAGAGGGAAATATCATCTATCTATTAATCATATAAGTTATAAAACCAGTGAAGGTGAGTAGTTTGAATCCAATGAAGAAAGGTAGATACTTTTTTGTTTTTTTACCAAAAGTCAGTAATTTATTAAAGGAAGTTACTATTGTTTCCATTACTATATGACAAACTATTGATATCCTAACGAATTATTTTTAAATAAAGGGAACATAATTAATACCCAAATTGTTGACTTCAAAAAATCAGCTATTCTCCAATCGGCTATGGTTGTTCTTAAATCACTCTCATATCTTGTTCTAAATTTATACATATATCAATTTTCTAAAGGTTACTTGTCGTTAATAAAAATCTGATAGTCTTTCCTCATCCAAGTATTTGAGGATACTTGTTTTCTTCCATCCTTCGTCTAATAACTGCTTATATTCTTTCCTGGCTTCCTCTATAGTTTCTACTCTGCTTCCCTTCATAACTGGTTTACTGCTTCTCTTGTAAACACATCCATAACTAATCATCATTGCATCAATCCTAGGAGAAGGTTTAGAAACGTCCTCGAAGGGTTCGAATACTTTTATTCGACTCCTATCATTATTAATGAGGGTAAATTTCTCCATTAAATAAGTAAAATCAGTAATAAACAAATCATTGCGCCAACACTAAAAATTAAGCTACACCCCTGTGAATTAATCTCTGCCATGAATACTTCTAAAAGAACCAAATAATTGGAATTGTTCTCTATTAATCCCTAAATTCTGTATAAGTTTAGAGGTTGTAAACTCACTCATTCTAAAAGTTGAAGTCAACTGGTTCTTTTTTGGTTTAGCCATAAATTAGATAAAAAATAGTCCCTAATATATAGTAATTATTTTCTAATTAAAAATCTATTATTTAAGAGTTCTCTCCTTCCTAATAGCTAAATATGCTTCACTATATTATTAACCTTGGCCACAATTCTTCAACCATCTAATCTATGAGCATAATCCCTTAAAATTTCTGCCATCTTTTGAGGTGGTATTTCTTCTTAATATTCACTAAATAAATCAAAAAATCTATCTGGGAAATCTTTCATTGAAGAGGACATGGGAAAATAGGGTTTTAACCCTTTATATCAGATCGACTATCAATCGTATTTAAATGAAGCGGTGCAAGTAGTAAGACTTTCATTTTTTAAATATGCATATTTAATAAATTTAAAAGAATTTAAAATCAACTTAAGAATATTTTCACAATTTAATATTCATCTTATAATTAAAATAAATTTCCTTTTAGAGATGAAAGTTATTCCCTTTGTTTTTTTAATCTTAGGTTCTTTTTTAGAAATAATTGATGCTATTTTGAATCTAACCATTAGTTCTAACACACCAACTTTTTTTTCAATTACAAGCAATAGCATTCAAGTATTTTTATTTCTATTAGCAATAATTTTTTCTTTAATAAACATAATAAGCAAACAAGAAAAAACATTACATTTTTTTATTACTTCTCTTTCTTTAGCTTTGTTTATTGCTCGACTTGGATGGTTACTTTCTTGGATTTAATAAAGAAAATTTATTCAAAAAATTTTAATAAATTAATCTATTTAACTTTGTTAAATTCTCTTAATGAATATTTAATTAAAGAATAGTATGCTTTTCATTTATTATTTACCTATAAAGCATTCAAATCTTCTCGTCCTAATTTTAAATTTTTTTCTTTCTGTTGTTAAATATAGCTAACCTTTTTTTCTTATTTAGCTCTATAGAGATTATGGCAATAGGTGCTGCGAAACCATTAGTAAGTAAAAGCCAATAGCTAAATACTATTTTAAGTAAATATTTAGGTTTATAGGATCTTATAAAACCTAAGATGTTAATATAAAAAAAAAGTTCTGTGCAAAGTCAAATTATTGATAAACCCAGAGTAGTTATTTGGTTTAAAGTTTACTCTGCTATTTTATGTCTAATTTATTTTTTTACATTTATTATTTCACCCTTTCTTTTATCGAGTAATGATGATGAATTAATAATTTATGGATTGGTATTATTAATCTTATCAATTCCATTATTAATAATTTGTATTCTACCAATATTTTTACCAAGAAAACCTTGGGTATGGATTTATAGTTTAGTCATAATAGGTCTTGGAATGACTGGTTGTTGTTTACCTGTATGTATACCACTTTTGATATTTTGGATAAAACCTGAAGTAAAAAAATATTATGGATATAAAGAAAATTATTTAATTTAGCGAGTAGGAATTATGAAAACAGATTGGGACGAAAGTAATTGGAGGGAGGAATACAAAGCATACACTTCTAATAAGAAGCACTTGGAACTATTAGAAAATGGTCCTAGAAGTCTATCGCAATCATGGATATTAAAAGCATTACATCAAAAGTGGATGAAGATAAAGGGATATTCATATCCAGAACCACCTGATTGCCAATCGAATTTCAAGGAATTTAACGAGAATATTCAATGAAAGTATTCAAAGATATGTAAGTTGAAAATATGAAATATGCAGTTGCCCTTGCTCATAATCTAAATGAGAAAGTTTATAGAGTTAATGCTTTAAATGATTAATCACTTTGTTAATCTAAATTTCGCTGTGGAAGAAAAAGGTCGCAGGTTCTGATCATGTCGCCTTGACTCTAACAATCCAATTCAGATAAAGGGGTTCAAACTGTCTTTTTAAATGGGTATTATTTATCCAAGAATTATGTTTGAAAATTTAATTTTATCAATCCAAAAAAACGGAATTTTGATTAGTCAAATGTTTTCGAAGAGTTTTCGAGTAATTGATTTAATTCTAAGAGTTCTTCTTTGGTAAATTCGCGATATTTTCCTGTAGGTATGTCTAACTTAATATTCATAATCCTGACACGCTTTAATGCTTGTACTCTGTAACCTAAGCACTCACACATTCTCCTAATCTGGCGATTAAGTCCTTGAGTGAGTATGATTTTAAATTGTTTTGGCCCCAATTGTTTTACGAAACAATTCTTAGTTATGGTATCCAATATTTCAACTCCATTACTCATGGTTTGAATAAATTTTCTATTAATCGGACGATTAACGCTTACGATGTATTCTTTTTGATGATTGTTTCTTGCTCTGAGTATTTTATTTACGATATCTCCATCGTTAGTTAAAAAAATTAACCCCTCACTGAGCTTATCCAATCTTCCAATAGGAAAGATTCTTTTAGGGTATTTAATGAAATCTATAATATTGTCGGGTTCTGCACCTCTATCAGTTGTGCAAACAATTCCAACAGGTTTATTAAAGGCTAAGTATATTTTCTTTTGTTTCGTTGATTTTTGTATTATTTGACCTTCAACTTCTACTTGATCACTGTCCTCTACCTTTGTACCTATTTCAGGAATTTTACCATTAATGGTTACTTTTCCTTGTTCTATTAGTCTATCTGCTCTTCTTCTAGAACAGAAACCTACTTCACTTAAATATTTATTTATTCTGGTAGCCATATTGTCAAATTCACCTTTTATGTATTTTAAATATGCGGATAAATTATTGCTATCCGTCAAAAATCTGTATAAAATTTTTTTATAAAAATTTTATAGAAAAATTTTCTCAACGACTAAATTAAAACAAATATTTTATGTCAAAAATTTTAACTGGTTTAGAGCCAACTGAATACGAACATGACCTAGATAAAGCCGCATTAAATACCCTTGAGAGAATTCCTGGCTTACCAAAGTTAACAAAAAAGTTTTACGAACTTGGTTTTGAAAAATTAATTCGAATAGAATATACAGGGCAATATTTAGCAATTAATAAAAATAACTTTCCTAAAGTCTTTAACCTTTACCTGCAAGCTTGTAAGATTCTAGATTTTAAAGACATACCAGAACTTTATATAAAATTTGATTATTCAGTAAATGCAATGGCTTCTGGAGTTGAGAAGCCTATGATAATGCTTCATTCTGGCGCAATTGATTTATTAGATGATGATGAACTTCTTTTCATATTGGGGCATGAATTAGGACATATCAAAAGTGGTCATGTACTTTACCAGATGCTTGGAAGTATGCTTGTACCGCTTGTGTCAAAGGGTGTTCAACAGTTTACTCTTGGTCTTGGAGGCCTAGTTACGGAAGGCATAAGCCTGCCTCTTTATCATTGGATTCGAATGGCAGAGTTCACTTGTGACAGAGCTGGTTTATTATGTTGCCAGAAAAAAGAAGCAGCTCTAGGAGTCTTCATGAAATGGGCAGGAGTTCCGATCAAGTATCAAACTAAAGACTTTGAGAAAGAATTTATAAATCAAGCTATTAGATTCCAAGAACAAGACTATGACTCAATGGATAAATTTGTAAAAGGTATAAGTCAAACTTACTCTGTAGATTATCTTATGCAATTAGGGCAATTGGTTCCTGTATCTCATCCATGGACTTTGTTGAGGGTTAAAAAGCTTTTGGAATGGGTAGATTTGGGAAAATATGAGGAGATTTTAAATGCCATTAGGTGTTCAAATTGTGGTTACCAAAACACCATTGAATCTAAGTTTTGCGCTAACTGTGGGACATCCATTAAATAATTTATGTTAAGGATATTTATTAAATATGATGATTGTATTTTAAATGTTTCAAGATTCTATTTGTTCTGCTCTGTTTTTTAAATCTAGAGCGTAATCAACTGTCATCTGAAACCACATGACAAAACATGCTTCAATTACGATATCAATTATCCAAGAAGTTCCAACCGATAAGATACCAAAAACAATAGATAACCCTATCCAACCTAAGAAAAATTCCTTTAGATTTTCAAATGGCGGTGGAGTCAGATCATTCCTATCTATTACTAAATTAATTTGTTCTTTAGCTATTAAATCAAATTCTTTAACTAACCTCCAGTAGTAATAAATACTTGCTAATGAACAGGTAAAGATTGTAAGAAGTATATATAATTGAGGATCCAAAATCTTTTTGTTATGTATTCTGTTTAAAGCAATTATCGACTTGTATTGAAGATATAAACCATATATCCCAAATGTGATCAGACTAAGTGCATAAACCTTAAATTGACTTTTCTTCTTAAAACGTGGATTGTTAAATAAATAAGCTTCTTTATTGGATATATCTCCATTAAAAGAGTCTTTATTATTTGAAGACTTATATTTTTTCAGCCTACCATTATCCTCCTGAATATCATTACTGGAAGAAGAAGTTTTTGGCAGTTCAAATCCACAATTTGTACAGAATTTAGCTGAATTTTCGTTCTCAGCGCCACAGGAAGGACAGAACATTTAAATTATTAAAATTTGAACAAATTTATAATATATAAAAGAATAATTATTTTCAATTAAGAATAAATAATTCCAGAGTTCTATCCTTCCAATCGTTCAATATGATTAAGCTATACACAAAAATGATAACCATAATTCCTATTATTTAAAAAACACAAAATTACAATGAAATCACTTCTCGAGAGTAAAAGATCAAAAGCATTATTGGGTATTGGTGTAATAGCTATTGGTATTGGTGCAATTTCAAAAAAGTTTATTAGCTATCCAAGTGGAGGGTGCATGAAAGGTTCTCAAGAAATGACTTTTAATAGAGAAACAAAAAATATTAAATACATTTATTTTTAATTTGTATTCTGAAAAGACATGAGAAATATAAGACTTAGCGATTAAATAGTGACTATCTGCTATACCTTGCCATATTTGCAACCTTATTTTCTATATAATGGAAATACTAAATCAAATTGTTAGTAATTTTCTTTCAACAAGTTATAAAGATGTTTAATTTGAAAAATAAATATCTTTTTTTATTTTTATTATCATTAATAAATGTCAATTTTTTCTCGATAACCAAGAGTAATGAAATAAATCATAATTCATTTGAATTGATTTCATTGAAAAGAAAAAATTATAAATTAAATTGTGGCTCAAATAAAACAGTTTGTAAAATAAGCATCACTAATAATTACCTATACATAAATAAAATCAAAATCAAAAAAGCTCAACTTAAAAATATCAATAATAAACTTCTTTGTAAGAATGAATTTGGTATTTCAAAATGTTTTCCTGGAGATATGAAGAATATTGTTTACAACCAAATAACCTTGATTTATCTTCAAGAAGACTCATTAAAAGCTAAACGTATTTTTATTAAAGATCTAAATATCGCTAATGAATTGAAAAAGGACTTGAAAAGATTGATTGGTATGGATTCTATTTAAAAAACTATTTTTTCATTTAAAGATAGTTATAAATACTAAGGTTATATGCTAAATTCTTAATAAAATTTGGCTTTTTAGAAATGAAAAGAATTTACCTTTCTCTCTTTATATTATTTTCTGCTCCACTTTTTACAGAAGTAAATGCACAAGATGCTTGTAACAACTATCCTAGACCAGGTTTTGATATTAAAACGGATGAAAATGGAGAGGAAAAATTCATAGCTACTGCAGAAGTAACTGTACCTATTGATGATAGAGATCTTTATTTAGATTCAATGGAGGAAGCTGAAATTGAAGCAAAAAATAGGATTGCTAAATTTATAAATGAAGAAATTTCTGGTTCAACCGAAATTAACAAGAGGTCTAATACCAAGGTGAGAGTTGAAGGAAAGACAAAAAATATTAATTCGGAAATGGTAAGAGATAAACTCAAGACGTTAAGATCAAGCACTCCAAAGACTCTTATGAGAGGAGTTAGAGTACTTGGCAGCTGCTACACTCCTGGGCAGGCTGTGAGAGTTTCTGTTGGATGGAGATTGCAAGATGGCCAATCTGCAGAGAAATTGGGTAATACAATGAGGAGTAGGAATCCTTGGAACTTCTTTAATAACAATAATAATTCTTCAGGTGGTAATAATAATTCAGATAACAATTCAACGGTTGATTTCAATCCAGTGGGAGGATATTCCGATACAAGTAGATTTGATAATTTTTAATTTAACAACTTCTAACAAAAATGTCTGTAAAGCTTATATTTCTACTTTTAGTTTATTTAATTCCAGCAAGCAGAGCTTCGGTTATTGAAACAAATAAAAATAGTGAAACTATATCAGAATCAATTTTATTAGCAGAAACTAAAGAATCTAATGGCAAAATTATTAAAACGGTTACAGCTAGTGGATATGGAGTTTCAATAGAGACTGCTTCTCAAAATGCTGCAGAGAATGCTCTTACCGAGGTAGTAGGATCATTTATTGATTCAGAGACTTTAATCAAAAAGAATAAAGAGATAAGAGATGGAGTGATAAGTAAAACAAAATTAATAAAAAAAGATATAAAAGATTATTCGCAGGGATCAATAAAATATTTTGAGATCTTGAATATTAAGCAAAATGGTTCAATATATAATGTAACAGCAAGGGTTGATGTAAGAGTTGAAGATTTCAAGGCTTACATTAAAAAACTGGCCTTTGGATCAAATTCTGTTTCTGAAGATTTAGCAACAAATTTATTTACTAAGGCTATTGTAAGTGCCGATAATTTAAAGAATAAATATGATCTACTAGTTAAAAATGTTATTGACCCTATTAGAAAAGCTGAAGTATATGAAATAGAAATTGGAGAAATAACTTCATTAGAAGATTTCCAAACCAAGAGTAAATTATGTGTTAACAATCCTAATATGTCTTATTGTAAGAAATCTGGGGTTTATAAAGAATGGGATAAAAATAGAACATTTGTTTTCCCTTTTACTATTAGTTTAGAAAACAATTTTAAAGAAAATATGATAAATACTCTTAAAAATATAAGCGACAAAAAAATAGATGCTTATAATATAAATTCTTTTAACAAAGGTTACTCTGCAACCGATACTTATCGAAGATCGTATGATAGATCGAAAGATTATGGTATATCTATTTATAGCCCTAATAGGAAAGTTAAAACAACTTATATTCTTAAGGATGTTTTAGATTATTGGCAAAAAAAATTCGATATTCCTCGACTAGATATGAGTGAATATTATTTTTCCAATCCAAGCATAAAGAATAGTTCAGATGTTACAAAAGGAGATTGTAAAAAAAATAAGAACTATTTTAACCCTTTACTATTAAGATTTACAGGTAAAAATAATAAGACTTTGGCAAATTATGAATATTCTACGTTTGCTTGCAACACTAATTGGTCATATCCAATAAGTATTTTTGAGCCTTATTGGATAAAGTGGGCTGATCGAGGTGGGTCTGGTGAATCCTATATGCCTAAATTATCTTTATTAGCATCAGGCCAATATGCATGGAATGAAAAAGCTATATTTTTAAAGAGAGATTATCTAATTGTTGCAGAATTAGATCTTGAGATCTTAAAGAACTTAAGAGGAATTGAAATTGAATTCTTGCAAAAAAATTAATTAGTTCTTAATCCTCCCTTAAAATTAATCTTGCTTGAAGGGTTTTTCTTTTGGATTTAAAAATATTTAAAAATAAATATAGTTTGATTTTGATCCATATTAATATCAGGAATTTAATTCTTATCTACTACTTCTCCTCCATACTCTCTAGCAATTACATCCAAACACATAAGAATATCTTTATTTTTTAATAGGTCTGTTTGCTTCAAATACATAAGAAGAGTTCTTATTTGATCAATTGTGTTTTCATGTAATTCTGGAAGTGTCATAACTAATAGTTAATAGCCATCTGCCAATAAGGATAGCTCGTACAGCTCTATCTAAATCAAAATTTACTATATATAGTATTAATTTATTCTTCGGATTCTGAATAAACATCAAAGGTATTAGCCCCCTCTAACCTCTCTTATCTAATTTACTCCTAATTACTTTAAGGTCCTCCCTCTATTGGCTAAGTAGTAAGGCGTTTCATTTATCTATTATTAATGGATCTAATGAGTCAGTCCTACATCTTCTTTCAAAAACAATAGATGAATCCCCTTTCCCTTCAAGTTCTAATTCTTCAGCCTCGCATTTAGCCAATATTTCTTCAATTTTAGGAATACATTTAACCATAAATATATCTTTATCTTTTAACTTTTTATCAGAAAATCCAAGATTAATCCCTGCTTCATAGTAAGCATACCAATAACTACACTGATTAAAATCTTCTATTGGATTTTTTATTTTTAATCCATAATTATCTACTAATCTTTGTAATCCAACTTCTGCAATTTTTCTAGTTTTTCTCTCCCGTTCCCAATAGGAATAATCATCTGCGAAAAAAAGTACCCCAAAAAGAATAAAGACAAAAGGTATATATACTAAATTCTTCATTATCAAATTAAAGAAATTTTTCATTATCAAATTAAAGAAATAAAAAGTGTCATTATCTTTTCCGCAATAAATCTTTTATCCATAGAATTAAAGAGTGTGATTATTCTTCTATTTTAGATTGACTGTCAATCATATAATAATGCCAAAATAATCCAAAGCTATAAATCTTACCAATAGATAATAGTAATTACATTATTAAGTTTTCATAGATCCAATAAATTTGTCTTTTTAGCTTTTCTAAGGCTATCCTCTTACCCGCGTCACTTCTCCTTGAAAAATAAAATTATATTTATTTAGTAAAATACCTCCATGTAACAAAAGGAATTACTGTTACTAAGATCGCAATTACTATATATATTGCCATAGAGTTTTTGGGTTCAGCCGTTTTCTTTAAATTAATTTTAGAATCATCTACTTGATTATCAATTGTTGAAGGTTGACTATTCTCCTCATTGATTATTTTTATTGGTTTATTAGTCGAATTAGAATTAAATCCAGGATTTGACTTCCAACTTGATTTAACAACACAATGATTACCGCAGCCTCCATTAAATTCATTATGTGCAATGGCTGGAGATACTAAACCAAATAAAAAAGGGAGGAGTAATAATTTTCTCATTTAAAATATGGATTTATATCTCTAGTAAAACCAAACCAATAAATATATGCAAGTCCTATTTAGGTCGACTGTCAAAAAAAGAACCTATCCTGCCAGCAAGCTATTTAACTGAAGGCACTAGGTTTAAGATAAGAATCCTGTCTCACTTAGCATTCATAGCAATGGTTTTCAGATATACCTTTAGTTTTTAGCTCTAAACTCCAAACAAATAAACAACAACTTGATTGATTGTTGAGATACAAATAAATTTCTATCCTTTAAACAAGATGCCTTTAAAAACTTCTATACATATTTTGATACAAACGAATTTGGACTAAATATTAATGATCCAAAATGAATTGATTAGCAAGAACCTATAACTTATCTCTGAGAAGTCATTTTGAATGTTAGATATACAAAAGCGCCAAGTAATAACATACTAACCACACCAAAAGTAATTGCTATGCCATACATATTAGTCACTTTTTCATATTTCTCATTGTAATACTCTACAAAACCTTTAAGTGTTGTACTCCTTTCTCTGAAATTTCAATGTCTTGTTTCTAATTATTAGTTTGTAGACAAAAAAAGAGTAAGTTTATAGGGAATTAGAAGCAAGAAAGCCATCTAGAAATTCCTACTAACAGCTAGGTTATTAGTATATAAAGTCAATCTATGTCTTGGAGAAAACGTAGAGTGTACTCATTGAAGTTTGGCCTCAATTAATTTATAGCAAAGGCATTAAAATCTTACCAAAGTAGTAATTTTTTTGAATTTTTCTTATTTAATACCTAAATATCTCTCACAGTAATAATTAGCCAACTCTCGATTATCATAATTCTTGATTTCCTTTAAATTAAGCTTCTTCATGGCCTCATCACCTGTAATTTGATAATTTGAATTTAGTTTCGCGCAAGTATCTTTTACTTTTGCTTCCTTATCAAAAGGAGTTCTAATATAAAAAACAAAAAGGGATAGGAACAAACCAAAAGTTATGACTCTTCTATGATTCTTCCACCATTGGTAAATTTTATTTTCCATAAAATGAATAAAATTTTATCTTTCCAATTTTAAATCGACTGTCAGAAAAAGCTATAATTTCTTCGCCCCATGTAACTAATAAAACTATGGGCAGGCCTTAATCCTCTAGCTTCTAGGTGGATTATAAGGATTAGAAAATAAAACGGAACGAGATATTGCTTCACCATGAATAGCTTTTCAATATATTTTTTACTCAACTAATATTTATTACTTTAATTTAAATAAGTAATTTATAAAATTTATTTGTTTGAAAAAATTTTTAATCTCTTAATTGACAGTAAATTCTATATGCAGATTCAGCATTAACCTCTTTAGTTGCGCCCATAACAAGGAATAAATCTATAAACCACCATACTCCGCAACCTGCTAATGTAAAAAGCTTCAATAAGCCTAATACTGTTTGTCCTAGAACAAAACGGTCTATACCTAATCCACCTAAGAAAAAAGAAATCACTAAAATAGTTGTAGGATTTTTGGCTTCTTGATCGCATGCCATTAAGAAAGCTGCTCGTTCGTCCTTAGGAAGCCTCTTTGCGAGAACAATTGCTCCTGCTAGTTTTAATTGAGATTCAGATATTATATTTGAATCTGCATTTGTTATTTGATTCGAATCTGACATTAAAAATAAATCAGTTAGATATATTTTAATATTTTCTATAAATATTTATACATTTACCTATTATTTTTAAATATTTAAAAATTTAATACTTAAATTTATCACATAAAACGTTGCAAATTCTCTCTATATCAGTACAAATAATATTATTCTTGTGACTTATATGAGAAAATTAGAAATAATTATTAAATAAATTTGGATTCACAACTCATAATCACCAAAGAATCAAAAGCTAATTTAGCAACAACTTGGAAGATTTACAAATCACATTGGAAGACTTTCCTTTCTCTAACAGGGTTCTTAGTATTGGCATATGTGATTTACATAATATTAGATTCAATACTTAGCATCGTTGGATTAGCTCCAATAATGTATTCAGATTACGAATATGTAGGGACAGGAGCTCTTCTGGCAGCTTTTTTTATTAGGACACCTATATATTTAATTTACAGTATTTCAACAGCATTATTAACAACCTTATTTACTGTAGTCCCTGTTTTATATTTCAGAAATCAAGAGGTAATCACTTGGAAGGTCCCATACAAAGAATTACGAAAGAATTTTAAAAGATATTTATTAGCAGGTTTTTTATACTCTATATGCTTAGTAATTGGATATCTTCTTTGTGTTGTACCGGGAATAGCCATATCATTTATTGGCCCTGCTTATGTAAATAAAATCGTTTGTTCAGATTTGCCCATTGTAAAGGCATTTTCCAGTTCCTTTCAAGCAGTTTTCAAATCTCCGAATTTATGGTCATATATAGGAATGACAATTTTAGCTGCACTATTATATTTTATACTTACAGTATGCAGTTGCGGAATTGGAAGTATTATTACTTTCCCTTTGTTATCAATATATTCAATACATCTTGCTTACAATAAAGGAATAATAAATTAGAAAAAATCAACTTATAGGAAATCCATAAAACATTCTAAAAATCCAATAACCTAACAAAAAGAACGAGAAAATCAATAAGAATTTTTCAGTTATTAAAAAAGGAAATAATTGTTTTGTTCTAATAGATTTTATGGACCAAATTATTAAACAAAGTGCTATAAATGGGCCAAATATATGCATCTTAAATGAATCCTCTAAATCACCTTGTAACGCCAAGCAAGTAGACCTAGTCAAGAAACATGTAGGGCATGGTACTCCTGTAATTTGCCTTAAAGGGCAAGAAATTCCTGGCAAAGAATAGTGATTTTTAAAATATAAATATGTCACTATACCTGAAGGAATAAAATACTTTTTTTGCAAGAGCTGAAAAAATAATCTATTCATTTTCTAAACTTAGTCTATAAATCTAAGATAACCCAAAAAAGTTACCTAGGTCTACTTACTTAGTGAAGTAGTCCAAGAGGATTCTTCCATTGTTGAAAGGTCAACTCTATGAGTTGCCATCCAGTCACCATTAGCTTCAACAAACTTTTGAACATTACCTTCTGGGGCTTGATGAATAACTATAACTTTTTGAGGATCTTCCTTGCTGACTCCCCTAAAAAGTGGATTGATATCAAATTCAGAATGTCTTTTATCGGCTTCTGCACTATCAAATATTGCTGCCCATTCATCGAAAGTGCTTTCAATTTTAAAAGTAAAAACAGAGGTAACAGAAAAAGACATTTCTAAAAGATATCATTTCACTTTATTTTAAATCGGCTGTCAATCAATAACCTTTATATATTCCATTATGTGCAAAAGCCTACCTTAAAAGCCTAAATCAAGAAAAGTAGAAGTAATAATCTTCTTACTTTAATAAAAGGGTTTTATTTCTCCAATTTTAGATCGACATGAATTGATAAAAAAGATCAAATGCTTAATAAAAGGATTCAACAAATTAAATTCATGCTTAAATATTGCAGATCTTTTTAACTAGTAAATGGCTTATTCAGAAACTAAAGTAATAATAGGTGGTCTAGCTCACGTTCCTATTCTAATTTTCATCATCAATTTAATTAAAGGTAAGTTTGCCAATAAAGCAGGAGATTTAAAAGGAGTTGAATTTAAAGATAAAGAATCAACGGTAAAACAAACTGTACCTAAAAAAGTGGAAATAAAACCCGAAGATGACAAAAAAAATGAAGTTAAAGAAGTAGTATTAGCAGAAGAAGAGAAACGGGAAGATGAAGAAAAAAATGAAGTTAAAGAAGTAGTATTAGCAGAAGAAGAGAAACGGGAAGATGAAGAAAAAAGTGAAGTTGAATAATAAGGGAAAGAAGTAAATTAAAAAGAAAGAGGGTATCTATTATGCCTATAATTTCTCATTGTAATCTATTACATCAAATCTCAAACTTTTCAATATTTTTGCTGAAATATACAGTATTTTTGCTGATTGATAACAATAAATTATCTAGATAGATTAGGCAGAATTTAGACATAAGTTTATTTTATGAGTACTCAAAACAGCCAGAACCATAAAAGACAAGAAAAAAATAATACAGAATGGTTAGATGAAATGATCAATAAACTTGAAGAGATGAAGAAAAACACCTCTGAAATGGCCTAAAGACTTACAAACTAAAAATAACCATTAGCAAATTATCATGGGATTTACACATTGCCCTATTTTGTCGCTGTGGAATTCTTAACCGCTTGTATAACAACAACTCGAAGTTATATGTTCTTTTTATAAGGAATCTCTAAAGAGAAGCACTATTTTTTTACCCTTAAGTTATGACCCTGGATTTTCTTTAGATTAGGAACAATAAACGGACGGGTCTACTCCATTTTATATAGACTGTAAAGCAAATTAACTAAAGTGGGCAAGTATTAATATTCTAAGAGAAGTAAATTATCTAAATCTTTTAACTTACTTTTTGAAATCAAATTTACTTTAAAGAAATATATTTAAAGAGTTACACTTCCTTCCATAATAGTTATATTCGTATCCTTTGAGTTAGCCCAACGTAACTTGCTTAGCTCTTGATATTCTGAGCTTTTGTAAGCATCAAATGCAGCTTTCTTTGATGGGAACTGAATAATAACTGCTAATTTACCCCCTATTCCTTCCACCGTTTGACCCTCCATGTCCTTTGCAAATACAAAACCACCTAATGATTCAACCCAAGGTTTAAATGCTTCAACATATTCAGCAAAAGCAGGATTAGTAACTGTTGTCGTAACTAGCCAATAACCATTAGCCATGAAAAATTAATTTAAAGTTATTTATATACTACATTAAATTTTGAATAAGATTATCTAATTAATTTAAGCCGCAAAATTTTCATCAAAAATTGACTTTATTTGTGCAGCATCCTTCAGCAATCTGACAACTTCTTTTCTACCCACAGCATTATCTGCTTTATGCATTATTTCAGCATATTTTTTATTTATTTTTTTCATAAAAAATTTTAAGTTAAACTAAAA
>QCPB01000016.1 GCA_003209795.1 Prochlorococcus sp. AG-436-C05 | reverse complement strand
AGCTTAATTTATTACCGGATGATACAAAAATAGTTGAGGGTCAACATGTAGAAAAACAACTTGATCGAGTAAGGGCCTCTAATCCTGATCTAGTAGTTTGCGGAATGGGTTTAGCGAACCCACTGGAAGCGGAGGGCATTAGTACGAAGTGGTCCATTGAAATGGTATTTAGTCCAATACATGGAATTGATCAAGCGGCAGACTTGGCTGGGCTCTTTTCAAGGCCTTTAAAAAGGAATCAAATACTTACATCCAAAACACTAGCAACTCATTAAATTATGGAATTAACTCTTTGGACATATGAAGGACCTCCTCATGTAGGTGCTATGAGAGTGGCATCATCAATGAAAGATATTCATTATGTTCTTCATGCTCCTCAAGGAGATACTTATGCCGATCTTCTTTTCACCATGATAGAGAGAAGAGGTCAAAGACCACCTGTAACTTATACAACATTTCAGGCTAGAGATTTAGGAGGAGATACAGCGGAATTAGTTAAAAGGAATATTACTGAGGCAGTTGAAAGATTTAAACCAAAAACCCTTTTAGTAGGTGAAAGTTGTACTGCTGAACTAATACAAGATCAGCCAGGTGCTCTTGCTAAAGGTATGGGTTTTGATATTCCGATAGTTAACCTTGAACTTCCTGCTTATAGCAAAAAAGAAAACTGGGGTGCTTCAGAAACCTTTTATCAAATAATAAGAACTCTTTTGAAAGATAAGGTGAATGAAATTGAAAAGATTAATCCTCTAAGATGGAAGTCTTTAGGTCGAAGGCCGAAAGTAAATATACTGGGTCCTTCATTATTAGGATTCAGGTGCAGGGATGATGTTATCGAAATACAACGTATCCTTTCAGAACAAGGAATAGATACTAATGTAGTTGCCCCGCTAGGAGCGAGCCCAGAGGATATTAAAAGACTAATAGATGCTGAAATCAATATTTGTCTCTATCAGGAAATTGCTGAAACATCCTGTGATTGGCTTAAACGAAATTTTGGCATGGAATATACAACTACTATTCCAATTGGAATAAAAAATACAATTGATTTTATAAAGGAAGTTCATATCAAATTAGACCTTCCTTTAACTAATAAAGAAGAATTAGAACACAAATCAAAACTTCCCTGGTATTCAAAATCAGTTGACTCAAATTATTTAACTGGCAAACGAGTTTTTATATTTGGTGATGGAACACATGCAATTGCTGCTGCTAAAATTGCTAAAGAGGAATTAGGTTTTGAGGTAGTTGGTCTTGGAACATACAGCAGAGAGATGGCTAGACAAGTAAGAGCCACTGCAAAAGATCTGAATATAGAGGCTATCATTACTAACAATTATCTAGAAGTTGAAGATGCAATGAAAAAAGCCTCCCCTGAATTAGTTTTAGGTACACAGATGGAGCGGCATAGTGCCAAAAGACTTGGGATTCCTTGCGCAGTAATAAGTACACCAATGCATGTTCAAGATGTTCCCGCAAGATATAGTCCTCAAATGGGATGGGAAGGTGCAAATGTAATCTTTGATGACTGGGTTCATCCTCTAATGATGGGATTAGAAGAACATCTTATTGATATGTTTAAACATGATTTTGAATTTGTTGATGGTCATCAAAGTCATCTAGGTCATACTGCAACCCAAATTAAGAACGACCTCAATTTGGAAGAGAAAGAAAACATACATAAAGGTGGAATTATTTGGACTGAATCTGGTAGAGCTGAATTAACAAAGGTTCCCTTTTTTGTTAGAGGTAAAGTTAAAACGAATACAGAGAAATATGCGGTGTCAAAAGGTATACCAGAGATTAGCGACGAAACCCTTTATGATGCGAAAGCATTTTTCAGCTAGTGCTTAGTAAAGAACTATTACCAAGTCATGAGTATTTTCACTCAAAGTATAATAAATTAACCCTAAAGATGTAGTTACAAGAACAAATGTTGTATATTTAGCATAAATAAATAAACATTTGTTTAGAAATATATTACATAAGACATTTACCCTGCAAGAAT
This sequence comes from Prochlorococcus sp. AG-436-C05, assembly GCA_003209795.1. Classification (GTDB taxonomy): domain Bacteria; phylum Cyanobacteriota; class Cyanobacteriia; order PCC-6307; family Cyanobiaceae; genus Prochlorococcus_A. The sequence continues at coordinate 20,540 of QCPB01000016.1, read as the reverse complement.
ATAAATAATAACGTGTATTTTTAGATTTAAATGACAAGTACTATTAATAAACCACTTGATGGTGAAGGCAGCGTTCAAGTAAAGCAAGATCCAAAAATAAACATAGAAGAAGGCGCTTTAGTTATCGCTGTATATGGAAAGGGTGGGATTGGTAAGTCAACTACATCTTCTAACCTTTCTGCAGCATTTTCAAAATTAGGGAAAAAGGTTTTACAAATTGGATGTGATCCAAAACACGATAGTACTTTTACTTTGACCCACAAAATGGTTCCCACTGTTATCGATATTCTTGAAGAAGTCGATTTTCATAGTGAAGAATTAAGACCTAACGACTTTATGTTTGAGGGTTTTAACGGAGTAATGTGTGTAGAGAGTGGAGGTCCTCCTGCTGGTACTGGTTGCGGAGGATATGTAACTGGCCAAACAGTAAAGCTCTTAAAAGAGCATCATTTATTAGAAGATACTGATGTTGTGATTTTTGATGTCTTAGGAGACGTTGTTTGTGGGGGGTTCGCCGCGCCATTACAGCATGCTAATTACTGTCTAATTGTGACTGCTAATGACTTCGATTCAATATTTGCTATGAATAGAATTGTTTCTGCAATTAAAGCAAAAGCCAAAAATTACAAAGTCAGGTTAGGAGGAGTAGTTGCTAATAGATCTAAAGATACAGATCAAATTGATAAGTTCAACGAAAGAACAGGTTTAAAAACTATGGCTCATTTTAAAGATGTAGATGCAATAAGAAGATCAAGACTAAAAAAATGTACCATCTTTGAAATGGAACCAACTGAGGATGTACTTGAAGTGCAAAATGAATATTTATCTCTTGCCAAAAATATGCTTGACAACGTAGAGCCCTTAGACGGTAATCCTCTTAAAGATAGAGAAATTTTTGATTTGTTGGGATTTGATTAAATTTAATTATATTAATCCAACCAATTTTTGAGTTAATTCATAAGTTTGTTTAGAGATCTTAGGATCAATTATTCTATTTGATAATTTTTGAGAGAAAGCTTTTCTACCAGTTTTCTGACGATTACCCCAACTCCAATGAACTGCTGGTTTTGCATATTCTGTAAAAGTTGCGACTTGAGCTACTCTCTCTCCGGCCATTCTTTGAGAGACATATCCTCTTGTTATGAATTTCTGAAAGATCGGAAATAGAACTCTAAATAACCAGGGCGTATCTCTAAAAAGCTTTGTATCAGCGACACATCCAGGGTAAAGGGAATTAATAATAATTTTTTCGGCAGGATATCTTTTTGATAATTCCTGAACAGTTGCCATATTGCAAAGTTTACTATCTTTATAAGCTTTCCCAGGTTTAAATTTCTTTCCATTCGCCATACTAATTGGAGATAAAAAACCATTCTTAAATCCTGCTAGATCTCCAAGATTAGCCGGAGCAGGAATTGGAATTCTTCCTCCCAATTCTGAATAATTAGCTGTAACAGTTCCTAATACTGTAATTCTTGGCTTGAATTTAGTATTTTCACCATTTAATAAAATTTCTTTCTCAGAGGATATTATGTTTTCTAAAAGGAGGTTAATCAAAAGAAAATGGCCAAAGTGATTTACTGCCATTGAGTTTTCATATCCCTGAGGAGACCTTTCTGGTCTCTTTAATCTTGGTTTATAAACTGCAGCATTACAAATAAGAGAATTTATTGGTTTTGTAAATTTTTCCAATATTTCATTACAACCTTTTCTTACATGATCCAAATCAGATAAATCTATTTCTATAAAATGAATATTTTTCATTTCATCTTCTGTCAAGAATTCCTCGGCTGTTTGTATCGCTCTTTTATTTGAACGATTAATAGCTACAATTTCCCATCCAAATCTCAACAAAGGTTTTAGAGTATTTAATCCAACACCTGATGTGGTTCCTGTTATTAGAACTAAACCTTTACTGTTCTGATCCACTTGAAATAATAATTAATTTACAAATTAAGATGGTTCGAATGATTGCTCATCAGACTCATCAACGCCATATTACTCTGATAATGTCTCTAGAAATCATTTGATCTTGATCCTTCATAAATCTTTGCTCACCTTCAAAGGAAAACAAATGATCAAATCTACTACTTAAATCACTAAATCTAGATTTTTCATATAAGAATGAATCTTGAATTTCTCTTAATCTTGTTAATCTTACTTTTGAGCTATATCCAAGTTTTATTAGGCTTACTATGGCTAAAACAGAAAAACATACTTTTATAACTAAAAAGAAACAAGAAACAAAGTAATCCTGATCTTTATAATTTTTTTCAATTACAGATGCTAAATATCTTTCTTGAGAAAGATTAATTTTAGAAGGATGTCTTACCATCTTTAATTTCTGGTATAAAAAAACTAAAAATATTTATTCCTATTAAATTATTACCATAAAAATTCTTCATTAATAAATTTTTATGTTCTTGCCAAACTTATACCTAGCCTAAGTGCTAAAACTCCTGCATGCATAACCACTATAAGGCCAAGCGCTATTAAATTAATTGTTTGAGAAGGATCCATAGTTAGAAATTGATTTTCTTTATTCTCTCCCCAAAAGTGAAAAATTGATACACTATTACAAAATGATGTTACGTAATTAATAAATTGAAAGATAAGTTTTTCGAAAATTATTATAGGTAGAACTATTAGGCTGATTTTGGAAATAGAAAACAAGGCTCTAATTATTTCCACAAAAAAATTATCTGGTGTTGAACAAATGGCTTTAGATCTACATTTGTTAGATCAGACCATATCGGAACCAGAAATTATTCTCACATTAAGGTTTTACCATTGGGATGGAGATTGGCTTTCAATTGGATATCATCAAAAGACAATTCCCCCTCATTGGGAAAAACTATTAGATGATGGGTTAATTAAAATTGTAAGGAGGCCTACAGGTGGTGGAGCTGTTCTGCATTCAAAAGGAATAACATATGCATTAACATTCAAAAAATGTTCCTATAAAAGTTGTAGTTATGAGATAGTAAATAATTGGTTAATTAAAAGTTTTAAAGAATTAGGGTTAAACCTGCAAAATGGGCATTTAAGAAAATCAATAATAAGAGAGAATTGTTTTGGGTCCTCATACATTTCTGATTTAGTTGATCAAGACGGATACAAGAGGATAGGGAGTGCACAATATAGAAAAAAAGGGGCATTCCTTCAGCATGGCGAAATTCAAATTAATCCTCCCAGAGGTTTATGGTTTAAATTATTTGGAGAAGAAGCACCACCAAAAATAAATTTAAATTTTACAAACGATGAAATAATAAGACATTTAATAAATTCATTTTTAGAGAATAAATCAAATCTAATAATTGAAAATATTGACTTTAAAGAAAAATTTAATACCAAATTCTTATAACTCTAATTATTCAATATCTCCTTTCTTCTTCATTAAATTAACTATTCTTGGTAATTCTATTCCAAGGGGATATTCATTTTTGTTATTAAATTTGCTGATAATCTCAGAAGGCAAATTCAAACCTAGTTTATTCAAGACGAAGTAACCAACTTTGTTTCTATCAATTAAACCTAGAGGAAGATCGGAAGCATTGAGTACTAATAAAAAACCTTCACTTGTCTTTTCAATACTTTCTATCGTTTTCCACAACTCGGTATTACTATATACACTTTTGAAACTATTTAATGGCTTCACGAAATCGCCGATAAAAGTACGATCCCATTTTTTTATTGAAACAGATTTTAAAATATTCTCATTAATAAACCCATCCCACCTTCCATTGTTGGTAAGAAAAAAATATTTATCATAACTATCCTTTTTATTTTTGACTAACTTATTTAAGTCATCGAAACTTGAATCAAATTCAATTTTTCTTAATGGCTTTAATTTAATTTCAGAAACTTTACTCGCTTTAAGAATCTTTTCCATTCTAAAAAATTGACTTTCTGATTTAGATGAATTAATACCAATAAGGCCTAAAAAAGAAATTAATAAACCATAAAAAATACTAAAATTAAATAAAATAATAATTCCAGAGATAAAAGCGCCTATAGATAAATACAAATTTATTTTATTTAAGAAATACCTTCCTTTATTTTTACTCCCTGAAAAATACCAAATAATGCTTTTCAATAAATTACCGCCATCCAAAGATCCAATTGGTATTAAATTTAAACACCCAAAAAATAAATTTAATATGCCTACTCTAATGATAATATTAATGAATATTTGCTCTTGAAATAGGTTTAAATTCCCAATATAAATAAGAATTAAAGCTGTAGCAAAACATGACAAAGGTCTTACCAAAGAAATTTTTATATTACCTAATGCAGTTTGACAATCCTTTTCTATCTGTAAAATTGCTCCAAGGAAATAAAAGGTAATGTTTTTTATTTTTACACCTTGGTTTAGAGCAACAAATGTATGAAAAACCTCGTGAAGTACAATTGAAGCCAACAAGGAAAAAGAAGTAAAGAAACCTATTAACCAAGCCTCCTTAATATTATAAACTTCACTAAAGGTTAAATTAATCTGATTAGCAATACTCCATGAGAATAAAAAAAGAATAGCAACCCAATAAGGATGAATTTTGAAGGGAATACCCCATATTTTAAAAATTTGCAAACTCCGCAAAAATAATCTCCGTTATATTTATAAATAATATTAATTCTACATATAGGATAATGATATGACTAAGACCAAAACTTTAGTTAAAATTTGTGGAATAACAACCGAAAAACAAGCAGTTCAAATTGCTGAATTAGGAGCAGATGCTATTGGGATAATTTCAGTTAAAGAATCACCAAGATATATTCCAGTTAAAAGTAAGAGGAAAATCTTTAAAACTTTAGAAAGTTTATATCCAAAAATTGAGAGAGTTTCAGTTTTAAAAAATTGTCCTATTGATTTAATTATTAATAATTTTTTAGAAAGCCCAAGTGAGACTATTATTCAACTTCATGGAGACGAAGATGTAGATTACTGCAAAAAAATAAGGCGCGAAATTCCCAATATCGGCTTATGGAAAGCATTTAGAATAAAAAAGAAAAAAGACCTTGAGAAAATAAAACCTTATGAAAATTTTATAGATGCAATCCTACTAGATTCTTGGAATAAAGAAACGTATGGGGGTTCAGGGAAAAAAATTCCAACTACTTATCTTGAGAATTTAAAATTTAATAAACCTTGGTGGTTAGCAGGAGGTATATCTTTAGAGTGGCTAGATGAAATCTTGAATAATATTGAGCCTCAAGGACTTGATATTTCTAGTAGTATTGAAATTAGCCCTGGATTAAAGGACATAGAAAAAACAGCACGATTAATAAAATATTTAGATCAAATTAATAATTATTAGATGCAGATTGCTGTTTTACAAGCTCAAAAAATTCTTGTTTCAAACTTAAATCATGTCTAAAGTCGCCTCTTACAACTGAATTTATCATACTTGTATTTGGCTCCTTAACTCCTCTCCATTTCATACAATAATGTTGAGCCTTAACAATTATTCCGAGACCTTTTGGTTCACATAATTTTTCGATTTCGTCGGCAAGTATCATTACAGCTTCTTCCTGAATATGTGGTCTTGAAAATACCCAGTCTGCAACTCTAGCAAACTTTGAAAGACCGATGACTTTTTTACCAGGTTTAATACCTATCCAACATTCTCCCAGAATAGGAACTAAATGGTGAGAACAAGCTGATCTTACAGTAATTGGTCCTACTGTATAAATCTCGTCAAGGTTCTTATCGTTCGGGAAACTTGTGACTTTTGGTTGTTTATGGTATCTACCTTTGAAAACTTCTTTTAAGTACATCTTTGAAACTCTTTCTGCAGTTTCTTGAGTATTGTGATCATTTTCTACATCTATTACAAGTGACTTAAGTAAGTCTTTAATTCTTGATGCAACTTCCTTTTCTAAGGTTTCTAATTCACCTGGATTTATAAAATCAGCAATATTATCATTAGCACTAAACTTTGATCCTCTACTCTTAATTCTATCTCTGATAATTTCAGAGATTAATTTATTAGTAATCTTATCATCAATGTTTCTAATATTATCGTTGGGTATTGTTGAAGTCATAAAATTTTAAACAGAAAACTGTATACGGCTTAATTTACTGTATCTTCTTGGATCTAAATTGCTCATACACTATATCATATAGCAATGTGTAATCGGGTTCTCTTTTCTCTAAAAAAGACTAATTTCAAAATAAAAAAAGATTTTTTTCAGAAGGCTCCTTTGGCAGGCATCAAAGTTAAATCTTCAATTAATTGTGATTCTGGTTGTTCTGCAATATATAGAATAGTTTTGGATACCTCAGTTGCAGAAAGCATAGAAGTTCTATCAAAATCTGAGTTTATTGATTCAGAATCCCAAAGAGGTGTATCCACTGAACCCAAAGTTATTGTGCAAGCCCTTATTGCATTAGATCTCTCCTCCTCTCTCAAACATTTCGTAAACATCGCAAGTGCCGATTTTGATACACAATACGCCCCCCATTGAGGGAATGCATTATATGATGCATGGCTGCTGACATTTATTATTAATCCGCCATTTTTCCTCATTTCCGGAACAATTAAACTACACATTTGAAAAACACTCGTAAGGTTTACTTGAATAATTTGTTCCCATTTTTCTAAATCCATTTCTATTAAATCACCGTTAAATGCACATCCAGCATTATTTACCAAAATTGAAGGGCATCCATATTTTTCAATTGACTCTCTAACACAATGTTCTATTTCTTTTGTATTCGACAGATCACACTTTACTAGATTGATTTTTGATTGAGTATTTGATAATTCTACTTTTAGGTTTTCCATCAAATCCAAGTCTCTTGATAGCAAAATCAAATCCCAACCAGCATTAGCAAAAGTTTTTGCTGTAGATTTCCCGATCCCTTTAGTGGCACCTGTAATAAAAGCTAATTTCAATTTATTCAGTTTTTTTGAGGCATTTCGTTATATATCTCTTCAATACTATTTGCTTCAACAAATTTTCCTAAAGCTCTAAATTTTGAATATCTTCGATCTAAAAGTTCATCTTTTGTCATTTCCAATAAATCATTGAGATGTTTATCAAGAGCATTTTTTAGCGTATTTCCAGCATCTAAAGGAGCCCAATTGTTCCCTCCTGAAGGCTCTGGTAAAACTTCATCTATTACTCCCAACTGAAGGAGATCTTTACCTGTAATTTTAAGTGCTGATGCAGCTTCTGGCGCTTTTGCAGCATCTCTCCATAAAATTGATGCACAAGCTTCAGGGCTAGCAACAGTATACACACTGTGTTCAAACATAATTAACCTATCAGCTACTCCTATGCCAAGCGCGCCTCCAGACCCTCCTTCTCCAATAACTGTTGCTACTATCGGAACCTGTAAGCCAAACATCTCCCTCAAATTTCTTGCTATTGCTTCTCCCTGTCCTTGTTCTTCAGCAGATAGACCAGCATAGGCTCCAGGAGTATCAATAAAAGTAATAATAGGCAAAGAAAACCTATCTGCATGCTGCATTAATCTAAGGGCTTTTCTATATCCTCCTGGTTTTGCCATTCCAAAGTTCCTTACAACATTTTCCTTAGTATCTCTACCTTTTTGATGCCCCAGAAGAAGTACAGATCTATTATTTATAGAACCTATTCCTCCTATGAGAGCCATATCATCTCCACCATTTCTATCTCCATGTAATTCAATCCAGTCATCACAAAACATTTGTATAAAATCCAAAGTACTTGGTCTTTGAGGATGTCTCGCTACTTGGATTTTTTGTGCAGGAGTAAGGGATTGAAATATTTCCTCTCTTCTCCTAGTAGCTAAAGTCTCAAGCTGTAGAAGTTGTTGGCTAACATCCACTTCAGAATCCCTAGCTAATTCTTTAATTTGTTCTATTTGCTTCTCAAGTTCAACTAAGGGTTTTTCGAAATCAAGAAGGTAACGTTTTGCCATAATTTTATACTGTTAATGCTTTAGGTTGCTTATCAAGACCAATTGCAGAGAATCCATGTTTTTCAGAAGCAGCCCCAATGAATTCCATTTTTTCAAGAGAAATATTATTTCTTCCCCAACTAAAATTAGTATGGCATTTTTCAAATTCTAAAATCATAGCCTCTGCAAAACAAGCAAACATCTCTCTCTGAGGGTTTTGCATTTCTGCTAATTCCATCATACTCCAGCCAATGTCATTGAAAAATCTTACTATGCCTCCTTTCAAAATATGAATATTATCACCTTGAAATTTTTCATCTAGATTTTTAGGATATCCTCCATCAATCATTAAACAGGGTGATTTAAGGTTATTCGTATCTATTTCCATAGTTTTAGGCATACTTGCTACCCATACAACAATATCAGCATGAGGCAATGCTTCATCTAAATTTTTAATACTGCCTCCTCCTAATTCTTTTTGTAATGCAACTAATGGTCCTTGTTGCCTTGCTACCATAAGAAGTTCTGCTATACCTGTTTTATTAATAAGCCATCTACAAACGGCACTACCTATATCTCCTGTTGCACCAATGACAGCAACAGTTGCATTCTTAAGGTCTATCCCAATGCGAGGAGCATTTATTTCTAATTGTCTACAAATTACCCAAGCGGTGTGAGTATTGCCTGTTGTAAATCTTTTCCAGTCCAACGAGGTATTTCTAATCTGTTTATGCTCAAGAAGATTAAAATTCTCAAAAATAATAGAGGTGAATCCCCCTAAGGCTGTAATATTAATTCCTTTTTTCTGAGCTAGTTCCATAGCATTTAATACTTTTCTTCGTGCTGTTTTAAACCTTGAAAGCATTTCAGGAACAAAGCAAGAATCTATATAAGAACCTTCTATAGATACTCCAGTAGCACTCATAACTTCTACATTTTCAACAAGTTGAGGAGGAGCTGTGCACCAAACATCCAAGTCTCCATCTGCAATGTGGTCAAAGCCTAGTAATGAAGCCTTTCTTTTTGCATCTTCAAAACTAGTAGAGTGGCCTATTAACCCAAACATTTAGAATTTATTAATGGTTTCTATATATTGTTATGAACAATAGCACAGTGCTATGAACTTAAAAGAAAATAATTAATTATTAGAATGTCTAATTATCTATAAAAGATAATTAAACAATTGCTGCCATAGCCATTCTGGCTATTTCTCTATTGTCAAGGCCTATTTCAAGAAGTGTATCTTGATATGCAATCATAAATTCTTCCATTAATTCTTCTCTGTCCATAGCTAATACTGACGCATCTTCTGCAACTTCGTCTAACATCTTTTTGATCAAAGGTAGATTAACCTTATTAGCTTCCATTAACTCCTCTTTACAAGAAGCTAAATTTTCTTTAAGCCATTCTTGACCATAATTTAGATGAAGATATTCATCTTTAACAACTCCCTCAGTTATTTTTTTTGCGAATGGATCAGCAACTCTTATGTAAACGTGATAAGCAGAAATAGCAAAAGCTTCAATTAAAATAGCTTGGATTAGCAGGCAAGTTGTCAAATTTCCCTTTTCTAAAGCTATTTGAAAATTGCCATGCAATTTAGAAAAGAATTTCTTAGCAAAAATCATATCAGCTTCAACACCAAGATTTTTTCCACAAGCTGTGAAACCTCGTTTATGCTTAAGCTCCATTCTTGCCAACTTTGTTAACTCTTCTAACTCGTTAGGTATAAGTGTCGCAATTGATATGTAATTATCGTGAGCTTCTTGCTCACCTTCAATAACAATCGCATTAATTCTGCTGTAGGCATCCTTATAAGATTCAGTAGTAAAATCAGGCAAATTTACTAAATTCTCCTCAGATGAGTTTTCAATACTAGTGTTTTTATTAGATTCGAGTGTTTGCATGTCAATAATCTTTAGCTCATTATGCTTGGATTTTACACAATTATAGTGAATTTATTTAAATTTCATGAAAATAGTTTCAATTGTTAAGCCAAATTTATTGCCGTTTATTGATTTTTGAGTTTGGCCAATCGGATTCCATAAGATTCTTAATAAGCTTATACCAATGATTAATTAGCAAGCTCTTCAAATTATTACCTAATTCTTCATTCGCATCTCTACTATCACCAATAACTCCAGAACTACTAAGATCTTCTGTAAGCCAAGCCGTTGGCGCACTCCCTTCTAGACTCCAACCTTCCGGGATTTGTCCCTCAAACACATTATTTGGACGTTCATCACCTACTAATTCAGGTTTTAAAGCCATCATCAAACTTGTTTCAGCTAAAGATGCATGAAGCCCATTCTCAATCTCTTTTTTAGACAACAAGTCACTTAATCCATCAACTCCGCTCCACAGAAAACAAGGGAAAATTGATAACTTGGGAGCAAAACTTCTCAACTCCCTTGCAGCTGTATTTAAGAGGGAGATTTGACCTCCATGCGCATTAATCAATATTAATCTTTTAAAGCCCATAAAAGATAATTGAGCACCCACTTCCTTAATCATTAAGGTTATTAGATTTGAGGAAAGAGAAATAGTTCCATCAAAACCCTTATGTTCTGGGGAAAAACCTATATATTGAGTAGGTATTTTTTTTAAAGGCATATCAGAAGGCAATAATTTCAAAACTTCACAAATTATTTCATCAACAAAAATACTATCTGTGGCTAAAGGTAAATGAGGGCCATGTTGTTCAACCGCTCCAAATGGCCAAATAACAGTTGATCTTTTATCTTTTGCAATATTGTCAACTTCAGGCCAAGATAAATATTCAAATTCACTTGGTATTGATTTAAAGTTCATTAATTTTAATTTGGATTAATAAGATTTAGAGTATGTTAATAATTAATTATTCTTATTTTACCTATGAAGGGAGTTAGTGATAATAATGCCCAAAATAATAAACAAATTAAGGGCAATAAAGAAAACTTAAAGAAACCTCTTCAGGTTATTCACATAAGCAAAAAGGATACTGTGCAAGAGAAGGATGAATTAAAGAATGAACATGATAATGCCCCTGAAACGTTTAAAAGCGAATTAACTGCAAAAAAACCTCAATTAATTCAGGACAAAAGAACAGTAGAAATTAATAACAAGAAAGAAAGTAATAATATCGTAAGTAGTTCTTACGAAGACCTAAATAGGCCCCTAAATTTTTTAGATGAAAGCAAAGAATTTCCATTAGAAAGAAAAGTTGATGAATTCGACTTTGATGAAAGTGCATTTCTTGAAGCCTTAAATGCAAATGAGCCAATAGGCACTACAGGTGAGACAATTATGGGTAAAGTTATAGCTACAGAAAGTGATGGACTTTATATTGATATTGGTGGCAAAGCCCCTGGCTTTATGCCAAAAAAAGAATGTGGATTAGGAGTGATTACTAATTTTAAAGAAAGATTTCCCAATAACCTTGAAATGGAAGTTTTGGTTATCAAAGAACAAAATGCAGATGGAATGGTGACAGTAAGTGCTAGAGCATTAATTCTTAGACAAAGTTGGGAAAAAGTTTCAAATTCAGCAAAAAATGGTGAATTAATTGATGTTTTAATTAATGGGTTTAACAGAGGTGGGCTTACATGTGATGTAGATGGATTAAGAGGATTTATCCCTAGATCGCAACTGGAGGAAGGAAAAGATCATCAATCTCTTGTGGGCAAAACTTTGAAAGTAGCTTTTCTAGAAGTAAATCCAGAATCCAGAAAATTAGTTCTTTCTGAAAAGAAGGCATCATTAGTTTCAAAATTTGCGAATCTAAAACTAGGGCAACTAATTGAAGGTGAAGTTTTAGCTGTAAAACCATATGGATTTTTTGTTGACTTGGGAGGAGCGAGTGGACTTCTTCATCAATCTTCCCTAACAAAAGGATCGATTCGTTCTTTGCGAGAGATTTTTGTTGAGGGAGAAATGATAAAGGCTCTCGTAACTGAAATTGATCTTGAAAAAGGCAGAATTGGTTTAAATACAGCCCTGTTAGAAAAAACTGCAGGAGAATTAATTATTGATAAACAGACTGTAATGGCTGAAGCCTCTGATAGAGCACTAAAAACTAAAACCCTATTCGACAAATAACCAGTAAAAAAATGATCCTCAATGAAAAAAAAGATTCTAACGTTGAATTGAAAGTCTCAGATTGGGAAATCGATTTTTATTCAAGGCCAATAATTGAAGAAAATGGAAAAAAAAGATGGGAATTAATCATTTCATCTACCAAAACTTTCAAAACAGAAGAAATATTTCTTTGGAATAAAATATGCCCCGCAAATGAAGTAAATTCAATTTGGCTGACAAAAGCTTTAACTGAGGCTCTTAATGATGCGAAAAAAAAAGGTTGGGCCAAACCTTCCAAAATTCGTTTTTGGAGGAGCTCAATGAAATCTATAATTAAGAACTCTCTTGAAAATTTTGAAATTGACCCTTTAGTTAGTAGAAGAACTTATGAATTATTAGATAGGATCGAATTTCTTGAGAAAGAAATTTACCCTAAGGAAAAAGGTTATGTCAGCGGAGTATTAGCTCCATCATTTACATCTACAATAGAAAATGATGCTAAGCCTTTACCAGAAGCTGTGAGAGGAGATGCATTAACAATCTCGGAAATAACTATAGGGGAATTAAAATCTTCCCAAAGCTGGCCTATTGAATTTGGAGATATTTTTCCAATTGAGAATTCATTAGATGAAAACATATCAGTTCCTGGGCTAAGACTTTTCAGTGAAAATAGATCTTTGGCACTAGCTGCATGGTTTAGTAGTTTAGAACCAGTGAAATTAATAATTAAAAAGAACCAACTTATACTTGAGGCTTCAGAAAATGATAAATGGCTGGTAACAGATTTGCTAGATCAAGATGCAAACAAATTAACTGAGAAGTTCGCAAAGAACAAAATAAATTCTTTTGGTTATCAATTTATCTCTATACAATCGACACCCTTCATTCAAAAATTTGCAGGTTTCTGGATCTTAAGAGATATGAATTTAATTTCATAAATTACGGAGAAAAATTATTCAATATAACGAAAAAGATTTCCTAAAAACAGAAACTTCATTTAAGAACAAAAAATTTATCTATTACTCATCCCCTATTCTCTTTAGAAATCAATTTAAACATGGTTTTTTTTCAAAATCAAACTCTGAAAAATCTCCACCAATATTATTTAGAAAAAATTACAAGAATTGTGTTTTAAATCAGATCCACAGCAACAAAATAGTTTTTGGATCATCTACTCAAAAAGAAAATAAAATTAAAGCTGATGCAATGGTTTCCGATGAATCAAATCAAAGCTTGTGGATTTACACAGCTGATTGCATGCCAATTTTATTCGCAGATAAAAGTAAAAGATTTGTTGCTGCAGTTCACTGTGGAAGAAAGGGTTTAGAAAAAAAAATAATAAACAATCTAATTAAAACCTTTGATAAACTAGGTAGTTCAAGAGATGATCTACTTGTTGCAATAGGGCCATCTATATCAAAGAGAAATTATCTCGTTGATAAAAAAAACCTCAAGGAGTTTTATAACAAGGTCGGCAATAAACTATTAACTAACTCCCCTAATAATACTGAGAATATATTTAATATAACAAATTTGAATATCGCTAAAGATAAAAACTTAATTCAACTAGATCTCAGAAAATATGCTTATATGCAACTCATAAATAAAAATATTCCCAATACAAATATTGACATCTCAAGTCTATGTACATATGAATCAAATAATGAATTTAATTCTTGGAGAAGGAGCAAAACACATTTAAGACAATGGAATTTTATTTGTTCATAATTAATATTTAATTTAAACAGTCTTTTTTGGTTAAATTCTTAGCAATTAATAATTCTGACATTTCTTTAGTACCATTAATGTTAAAAACTTTTGCTATGAGAACATTTTCTTTTAGTCCAAAAGGTTTTATTTTCACCTTACTCCCTCTTGGAAATTCTTTCTTAAGAAGATTAATTGCTTTTAGCTCATCATTATCATTGACATCTACGCAAGATAATCTAATTGTAAGATCTCTATTTTGATCACCTACCAAAACATTTTTAGAGCTATTGATTTGAAGAATTTCGGCGGAGTATGCATTAAGTGGAGATAAAACAAAAAGAAGGAAAATGATTAAGAATTTTGAAATATTATTCAAGTTTAAATTTTTGAATTAACTAAATTTAAAATTTATTTTATAACTAATTGATTCTACCTTGAGAAATTAATTTTCACTATTAACATATCCAACCATTTGTGCATTACTTTTCCCTGGAGGTACCATTGGATAGCAATTTTCTCCTCTCCTCACAAGAATATTTATCAAAGAAGGTCCATCAAAATTTAATGCAGAATTAAATTCATCTAATAATTGTTTTCTTTCAGAAATTAAGTATCCTTTTAAACCAAATGATTCTGCTAGTTTCACAAAATCAGGTTCTCCACAACTCATATCAGAGGAAGAGTACCTTTCGTCATAGAAGCTTTCTTGCCATTGTCTTACCATTCCCTGCCAACGATTATTTATAATAACCAATTTTATATTTAAACCATACTGCGATAAAGTGCCTAATTCTTGTATGTTCATCAAGACACTAGCATCTCCTGCGATGCAAATTACATCCGAATTAGGCAAGGCTGTCTTAACTCCAATTGCAGCAGGCAATCCAAAACCCATAGTTCCTAAACCAGCGCTACTGATCCATTTCCTTGGAGCATTTCTGAGATACTGAGCAGCCCACATTTGATGTTGACCTACATCTGTAGTTATGTAAGCTTCTGGGCAATAATCTCTAACTTTTATGAGAACTTCCTGAGGGTAAATTTCTCCTTCAGCTGGAGGAATAAATAAAGGATGCTTATTTTTCCAGTAATTAATTTTCTCTAACCAATTCTTTGTATTTAAAAAGGTTTTATTCTTTGAAAAATTTTCATTTATTTTACAAACAGCTTTTACAACATCAGAAACGATTGCTACATCTACACGTCTATTTTTATTGACTTCTGCGGGATCAATATCTATATGAATAACCTTAGCAGAGGGAGCAAAAGTGTCTAGTTTTCCTGTAACCCTATCATCGAATCTAGATCCAACAGCAATTAAAAGATCGCATTCTGTAACTGCAAAGTTTGCGTATGCAGTTCCATGCATTCCTAACATCCCAACAGATAAATTATCTTTTTCATCAAAAGCACCTTTCCCCATCAAGGTAGTCGTCACCGGGATTTGATAATTATTGGCTAAGGTCGCGATTTCTTCATGGGCACCTGAAGAGATAGCGCCACCGCCAACATAAAGTAATGGTCTTTTAGACTCTTCTATTAATTGAATTGCTTTTTTAATATCGCTATCATTTATTTCTCCATTCCTTTTAAATCCTTTAGGAATAATCTCGCCAGGTAAAATTCTTTCATAATTAAAATATTGTTGGCCTACATCTTTTGGTATATCAATTAAAACAGGTCCTGGTCTTCCAGAAGATGCGATGAAAAAAGCCTCTGAGACTACTTTCCCGATGTCTGAAGGATCTCTAATTACCCATGAATGTTTAACTATTGGAAGAGTTATCCCAAAAATATCAGTCTCTTGAAAAGCATCAGTACCAATAGCAGGTCTTGGAACTTGGCCTGTAACTACTACCATAGGAACTGAATCCATTTGTGCAGTGGCAATTCCTGTTACTAAATTAGTTGCACCAGGTCCTGAAGTCCCAAAGCATACTCCTACTTTGCCAGTAGATCTAGCATATCCATCCGCGGCATGAGAACCACCTTGTTCATGCCTAACCATATAATGTTTTAACCATCCATCTTGTTCAGCCTTATGTACAGCATCATAAATTGGAAGTATAGCTCCACCAGGATATCCAAATATGACCTTCACTCCATGTATTTTTAACGAGTCCATTAGTGCATCTGCACCAGTAATCCATATGGGATATTTATTATCTGAATCACCCTTTGACAAAGGTCTCGAAGTAAGAGTCACTAAAGAAATTCAATCTATATATTAAATACTAAACTTAATTAAATAGTTTTGCCCAATTTAGAAATGTAATGTCAGAATTTTATTTATATTGGATTGAAGTCATGAATAAACTGAGCTATTTATAATATTCCTAATCTATGTAAGGGACCAGCACCTGAGATAAGTTCAATAAAAAGCAATAGAAAAACAATCATTGCGACCCTACCATTCCATACTTCTGAACTATTATTCCACCCCCATTGCCATTTTTCCTGAGGATAAAGTTTAACTTTTTCAGGCAACTGAGAGGCCTCTTCTATATTTACAATAGGTCCGTCAAGACAAGAAATAACTAAATCACTAAGCCCATCTATAAAAGTTGGGTGAGTATTTAAGGCTTTCACCCTTCTAAAATTTTCAATACCTACTTTCTCCGCAAGATCTTTATATTCAATATCAATTTCTTGCAGTGTTTCAATATGTTCACCAACGAAACTTATAGGAACCACAATTAAATCATTAACCTTTGACCGCCCAAGATCTTTCAAAACATCTTCTGTATAAGGTTGCAACCATTCGACTGGGCCAACTCTGCTTTGATAGGAAAGTGTATAAGGATTACTATGGCCTAAAGATTTCTCAAGTTCATTGATAATTAATAAAGAACAATCTTCAATTTGATTTTTATAAGGATCTCCAGCTTCCTCGACGTAGCTCTTAGGAACTCCATGAGCAGTAAAAAATATATGAGCATTTGGAGGTGATTCACAAAGAGAGATTTGTTCAGAAATCAATTCAACCATAGACTTTAAATATCCTGATTGACTAAACCAACTTCTTATACATCTCAATGGGATTTCCTTAAAGTCATTATCACAGTCACGCAATTTTTTTAATTCTCTAAAACTAGAACCACTTGTGCTTATTGAGAAATGTGGATACAAAGGTAATACAACAATTTGTTCTATCCCATCTGCCTTCATATCAGCGATAGCTGATTCTGTAAAAGGATGCCAATATCTCATAGCAATATAGGTGGTAGCATTTAAGCCCCGTTCTCTTAATTTACTTTGCAATTCTCTAGCTTGTTGTTCAGTTATCCTTCTAATAGGAGATCCACCACCTATGGCAAGATAAGCCTGCTGTGAACTAGTACTCCTAAGTGTACTAATTAACCATGCCAATGGTTTCTGAAAAGCAGGAAAAGGAGTCCTAATTATCTCAGGATCGGAAAATAGATTATATAAGAATGGGCCAACATCAGTAATGCGTTCAGGCCCCCCTAAATTCATTAGTAGGACGCCTATCTTTTCCATTTAAATTTGATGGAGATTGAAAAAAAACATTAAAAACGTCATTATAGGGCAATTATATAAGTAAATGAACGTAATTCAGGAAATTAATAATGTCAATGATAAATTCGCTACACAAGGGAGCAAGCTTAGAATTGAAAAAAGGGGTGAAAAGCTTAATATTAGAGGTTCCCTTCCTTCAAAAGAAGATAACAATAATTTCAAAGTTCAGAGAATATCTCTCGGTCTTAAGGCTGATATCTCTGGATTAGAAGCGGCTGAAAAGAAATTACAATTGATAAACTTACAACTGGAGTTAAATCAATTTAACTGGATCAACTGGGCTAGTAAATCTCACAAAAAAGCAATTCACAATGATTTTGAATTTTCAACGAAAATAAATCAATTTGAGAAATTCTTCTTTAAGGAAAATAAGAATGAATATTTAACAAGCACCAGAAAAACCACTTGGAGAAGTTCGTATAAGCCCTATCTTAAAAGAATGCTAAACATTTATGAATCTTCAAGTAATCCAGATCTAAGAAATATTTTTTTAGAGACACTTGCAACTTATAAGGAAGGTAGTAGAAGTAGAAAACAATGCGCAACTTCATTAAGTGTTTTCGCGAAGTTTTTAGAGATTAAACTTCCTGAAGATTGGAAGTTAAATGCTAAAGGATATGGTTTAAGAAAAGCCAGCTTTAGGGATCTCCCAACTGATGAAATGATTGAAAAACTATGGTTAAAAATTCCCAACAAATCATGGAAATTCGTTTTTGGTCTTATGGCTACATATGGATTAAGAAATCATGAAGTCTTTTTTTCTGATTTGAGCTCTTTAACAAATTCTGGAGACAAAATCATTAGAGTTTTACCTACAACTAAAACAGGCGAACATCAAGTATGGCCATTCCATCCGGAATGGGTAGAAAAGTTTGAATTATTTGAACTAGGAAATAATCCAGCACTGCTACCTAATATTAATAGAGACCTAAAAAGTACCACTTTACAGAATATTGGCAAAAAAATTACAAATCAGTTTCAACGTTACTCTCTACAAATAAAGCCTTACGATCTTCGTCATGCCTGGGCAGTAAGGACAATTTTTTATGATTTACCAGATACTGTTGCAGCCAGAATGATGGGACACTCTGTTAGCTTACATACTCAAACTTATCATCACTGGATTACCAAAAGAGATCAACAACAAGCAGTTAATAATGCACTTTTAAAATTTAAAACTCGATAAGTATTTAAAGAATTATAATTTTTATAAAGTGCTAATACTCTATGACAAAAGAACACTTATCTTCAGACAAAATATTAGAACTTGATAATCAAGCCAAACAGCTTGGGATAGGAGGCATGATATCACCTGAGCAGGATGAAAGCCTGTATAAAAAAAGAATGCAGCAAAGAAAAGATATTCAATCGAAAAGGATAAAAATAAGAAAAGAAAAAAAAGGATTATTAATTGTTTTTACTGGTAATGGCAAAGGGAAAACAACTGCATCTTTAGGAATGGCTTTAAGAACAATCGGACATGGGCACAAAGTAGCTATTATTCAATTTATTAAAGGAGGTTGGGATACTGGAGAAGAAAAAGCTCTTAAAAATTTATCTTCAAATATATCCTGGCATTCATTGGGCGAAGGCTTTACTTGGGAAACACAAAATAGAATTAGAGATGAAAAATTAGTTAAAGAAGCATGGAAACTTGCTAAAAACTATATAAAGGATGAATCTTATAAACTTATAATTCTTGATGAAATTAATATCGCGACAAAACTTGGATATCTCACTTCCGAAGAAATAATTACATTTATAAAAAGCTTAAACAAAAGAAAAAATCATATAGTTTTAACTGGTAGAGGTGCCTCCGAGTCAATAATCAATTATGCTGATCTAGTAACAGAGATGAAACTAATTAGGCATCCTTTTAAAGAGCAAGGAATAAAAGCACAAAAGTGCGTTGAGTTTTAATTAAATAAAATATTTTTTTATTTAGTCCAGGAAGGGAGGGAAATGTTTAAAGACGCAAGCAATATCTGAATAAATAATAAATTCTGTATCTTTACTTGCTAAGGTCTTAAAAGTATGATTATTGAATGACTTACAAAAGAGTTCTTTTAAAGCTTAGTGGAGAAGCTCTAATGGGCGAAAAACCTTATGGGATAGACCCTGCTATAGTTCAATCAATTGCAGAAGACGTTTCACAGGTAGTAGCAAAAAATGTTCAACTTGCAATAGTTGTTGGAGGGGGCAACATCTTTAGGGGACTTAAAGGTTCTGCTGATGGGATGGACAGAGCTACTGCAGATTATGTAGGAATGTTGGCAACAGTAATGAACGCAATTTCACTTCAAGATGGACTAGAAAGAGTTGGGGTACCAACTAGAGTCCAAACTGCAATAGAAATGCAAGAAATTGCCGAACCATATATTAGACGAAGAGCAATGAGACACCTAGAGAAGGGGAGAGTAGTAGTTTTTGGTGGGGGATGTGGAAATCCATTTTTTACCACTGATACAACTGCTGCTTTAAGAGCAGCAGAGATAAACGCTGAAGTTGTTATGAAAGCAACTAAAGTTGACGGAGTTTATGATTGTGATCCGAATAAATTTCAAGAAGCAAAAAAGTATTCTTCTCTTAGTTACCAACAAGTACTTAGTGATGAGATAGCAGTAATGGATAGTACTGCTATTGCTCTGTGTAAAGATAACAATATTCCAATAATGGTTTTTGATATCTTCAAAAAAGGTAATATCTCCAAAGCAGTTGCAGGAGAGCCTATAGGTTCTTTAATAAGTTAAAGCTTAGTTAAATTATTTTTCTAAATTATGAATGAACAAGACATTGAAACAAGTATGAATAAAAGTATTGAGGCCACTCAAAGAAACTTTAATACTATAAGAACTGGGAGGGCTAATGCATCATTGCTAGACAGAGTAAGTGTTGAGTATTATGGTGCAGAAACTCCAATAAAATCACTTGCCACAATTTCGACTGTTGATTCACAAACAATTTCAATACAACCATTCGATCTCTCATGCTTACCAGCAATAGAAAAAGCGATATCTATGTGTGATTTGGGGATAACTCCAAATAATGATGGGAAAATCATAAGAATAAATGTCCCTCCTCTAACTGAGGAAAGGAGAAAGGAATTTTGTAAGTTAGCCTCCAAATATGCAGAAGAAGGGAAAGTAGCTTTGAGAAATATAAGAAGAGATGCAGTTGATAAAGAAAAAAAAGACGAAAAGGATGGCCTGATTTCTATTGACGAATCAAGGGATAACCAATCAGAAATACAAAAAATTACTGACAAATTTATTTCTATAATTGAAAAAAAATTATCTGAAAAGGAAAAAGAAATTCTAAAAGTTTGAAAGAGTTCGACATAATAATT
>QCPB01000015.1 GCA_003209795.1 Prochlorococcus sp. AG-436-C05 | reverse complement strand
GGAAGCCAAGTTAAATTAAAGTTAAATTATCCATTTATTCAATCTCGAGGATTTGATCGAAATTCGTCTGTAAAAGAAAAAGAGTGGCCTAGATCTTCAAGTATAGGAAGTACGCTAAAGCAAGCTTTAGATACTGGCAATGTTCAAATACTTTTTAATCACAAAGTAGAGTCTTTTGAGACTAACAAAATAACACAACTCGCTTCAAAAATAACAATTATCAACCTTGAGAATGGCCATAAGAAAATATTAAATTGCGATTTAATTCTTCTTTGCTCATCAACAATTTCAACAATAAGAATCCTTCTAAGCTCAGAATATCAATCAAACTCCAAAGGGTTTAAAGATATATCAGGGAAATTAGGTAAATTTCTAATGGATCATATATCTGTCTGTAGATTTTTCTCAGTTCCAAAAACAAAAAAATTAGAACTTCAATCAGATATTTCTCCTGTCCTATCTGGTGCAGGAAGTTTCTTCATTCCCTTTGGAACAAATTTACCAAAAATTGACAATATCAATTTTCTGAGAGGATATGGAATCTGGGGTGCGATTGATAGGTTAGGAATACCTGAATTTCTACAAAAAGACTCAAATTCATCTATTGGATTTCTTATCGCACATGGAGAAGTCCTCCCTAGGAAGGAAAACTCAGTTACACTTTCGAAAGAAACTGACGAATGGGGTACACCAATCCCTCACATTGAATTCGAATGGAGTGAAAATGAATTAAGCATGGCTAAACATATGGCTTATACCATGCAAAGATCAGTAGAAGCTGCAGATGGAGAAATTAAAAATATTGATGAACTTATCAAGTTACCATTTGGAAATGTATTTACCGAAAATTTAATTGCACTTTCGGATAGTCCTCCGCCTCCTGGGTATTACATACATGAAGTAGGTGGTGCTCCAATGGGAAATAGCGAAGAAGATAGTGTAGTTGATAAATTCAATAGATTATGGGGATGCAAAAATGTACTTGTATTAGATGGTGCATGTTGGCCAACTTCGTCGTGGCATAGCCCCACACTTACAATGATGGCCTTAAGCAGAAGGGCCTGTTTAAATCTTAAAAAGACTTAGAAGGGGTAAATAATTGATTTAAATAAATCTCTGATACAGAATTATCAGTACAACCATTTTGGACAAGAAAACTAGCTAATGCTGAATTTATAAGCTTATATTGATCCCAAGTAGGATTACTTAATACGAAATCCTTCATGGATTTATAAAGCATTTCTGAAAGCTCTGTCTCAAGAGAGACTTTATTTGAAGAGCAAGTATCTAATTTCACATCTGTTAATTCAGATTGATTTATTTTGTTCATAAAAATAATATTGTCTTACGCAACCATAATTGTCTTTTTTTCATTAAAAGTCAAAAATTTTTCATAAGAAGATTTTTTGATTTATCAAATGAGACTCAAGATATAGATTAAATTCAGAAAAATTACTTTTTTAACTATATAAATTGATAAAAATTAATAAAAAAGTCAACAATAATGTTGAAGCTCTGTTTTTTGTGAAAGGTACTGGCAGCTCTAAACCGATGTGGATTTGGACGTGGAAAACTACTAATAAATTGTGGAAAAAACATCCCTAAATAATTCCTTAAAATTACATTAGCAATACTAATATATACTGAGTCTATTAAGACTCACCAAGAAAGAGACGGTTGATTCAGTTATTTTCAACTGAATTTCTTAAGATTTGATCCTCGCTAATCATGCGAAGTGTAACAGGGCCCAAGGGATGTTTAGAATTTGGATAGATACTATGGTGATGATGATCATCATGAATATGTTCATGTTCATAACCTTCTTTATGTTCATGATCAAGTGAATTCTTTTCTCCTAAATTTGATTCACCTTTGTTATAAGTTGGGGGTTGACTTTGAATTTCACAAGCACCATTACATTCAGGATCACATAAATCACAGCTAACACCCAAACCCTCTACGTGATCATGATGACTTTCTTGTACCAATCCAACTTCTTTTTCAAAGCCGAATAAATTCGATCTATATTTACATAAGGAGCAATTCATAAAATTTTTATCCTCGTTATTCAAAATCTCTTCAATCCTTTCTACAAAAGTATCAACAACATAAGATTGTGATGAAAGATATTTGGCATGAATAAATGAAATGTGTGGATTATTAATAGCAACTAAATCAGTCTGTCTTTTGATTCGTGTAACAAGTACTCCTGAGAAAAGAAAATAAGGGAAAATAATTATATTTTTATAACCAAGTCTTACAACATTTTTTAAACCTGGTTCAACAAGAGGAAATGTTACACCGGAAAAAACTGTTTCTCCCCAACCCAAACCAATTCCCTCTACAATCATTCTCGTAATCTTTGAAACGTTGGAATTTGCATCAGGGTCTGAAGAGCCTCTTCCAACAACAACTAATAATGATTCTTCAGGCTTAAGAGAATTGTTTTCTTCAAATACATCTTTCACTCTCTCACAAGCTGCACTGATCATTAAATTATTAATCCCCAACTCTCTTCCATAAATTATTTCCATATTTGTTTTACTTGAATAACTCATAAGCAAGCTAGGTATATCATTTTTTACATGGCCAGCGGCAAAAAGCATAGCGGGTATAGCAATTACTTTTTTTATAGAATCATCTCTTAACTTATCTAAGGCATCAGTAAGTGAAGGCTTGGCAAATTCCAAAAAACCATATTCAACTATTATATTTGGATATCTTTGTTGAATGAGTTTAGTTAATTCTTGAAATTCTTCAATAGCAAGTTTATTTCTACTACCATGACCGCAGATAAGGATACCGACTTGATTCTTCAACTTCGATTCCAAGTTATCCAAAATTGATATATAACTTATACCATAATAGTAAAGAACGATATTTAGTAGTGAAAAAAAATCATAACTTTCTTGAAGTCCCAAATATTAACTCAAAAGATGCTCTGTTTAAGAAATTAATTTATAACGTTGAAGATTTCTTGTTGAATGATGATAGTAAATTAACGAAGGATGAAGAGCATCTTTGCGTTTGTAGTGGAGGGACAACATCTAGCTGTGCCCAAAATGGATTAATAACTCTTGATCTTAGAAAAAATTACAACAAAATTTACCTAGAGAGAGAAACAAATGTAGTAACAATTGGTGGTGGTGTGATTATGGGGGATCTAATGAATTATTTAGAAAAACATAAGCGAAGTTTTCCTATAGGACTTTCAAAACTTCCAGGCGCAGGATATATTCTCACTGGAGGAGTAAGTCCTCTAAGTAGATCCTATGGACTAGCAATTGACAATATTGAATCAATAAAAGGTTTCTTGGGTAATGGCACATTTATCTCTTTAAAGAAAGATCAAATAAGTCGAGATAAACAATTAATTTGGGAAGCAATTAAAGGAGCAGCACCCTTTTTCTCAATAATTACGGAAATAGGGCTTAAAACTATCAAATCTTATCCTCTCCAGATTATTGAAGGATTTATAAATTCAAATGAACTTTCAGAAATAATTAAACTATCAGAGGGATTTCCAAAAAATATTAGTCTTCAATGGATATATGCTAAAAAAATATACATATATATTGTTGCTGAATTCAAAGACGATTTAGAGAAAGAAGGAATAAAAGAAAATTTATTGGCTTTAGAAAAAATATCTACTCTCGAACAAAAATTTTATGGGAGCTTTAATGAAATAAATTTCTTTGCAAAGGACTTAGAATTATTTGAGTTAAATTCAAATAACCATTCTGAGGTAATAAGTCTTCTAGGAGAAGATTTGAAAAATGATATTCCAATTTTCATCAAATATCTTAATGAAATAATGGATAATAAGCCTAATAATTCTTGTTATGTTGGTTCTCAACAACTAGGTTTTCAAACTAAAAAATTAAATCATGGAGCAAGCTTTTTTGTTCATAGAAAAAGTACTTGGAAACCGTGGATATATGCATCATGGAAAAAAAATGACCTTCAAGAAAAAAAAGTCGTAATGGATTGGATGTATAAATCATGGAGCAAACTAAAAAGGTTTTATCCAAATATTCACTTAGCTCAGTTGCATAATCATTTAAATTCTCATAGGGAAGAAGTCAAATTGGCCTTTGGGAATAGACTTGAAGAATTAAAAATTTTAAAGAACATTTGTGATCCACAAAGTATTTTGCCACCTCTATAGGTTAACTTCATAATTATAAAGAAAATTTCAATGTCAAATTTCTCAAAATATTTATCTAAAAATTGGTTAGATGACCCAAAGTCTAATATTCTCTCTGGATTAGTTGTAGCTTTTGCAATGATCCCAGAAGCTATTGCTTTTTCAGGTATAGCTGGAGTGGATCCTAAAGTTGGACTTTTTGGTGCATTTTGCTTATCTATAACAATTGCGATTGTTGGAGGCAGAAGAGGGATGATTACCTCGGCTACAGGTTCAACAGCGCTTTTAATGACTGGAGTTGTAGATATTGGAGGGGCTTATACAAAACTTGGTTTGTCCTATTTAATAGCTACAGGATTATTAACAGGTTTGTTTCAAATACTTTGGGGATATCTTAGATTGGCTTATCAAATGAGATTTGTTCCTAGTGGAGTATTAAGTGGTTTCGTAAATGCGCTTGCTTTATTAATTTTTCAAGCTCAATTTTATCAATTAGGAATAGGCATTAATGAGGCGAAATTATTAAAAAGTGAAATGGGAAGATATCCTACAATTGATCAAATTCCTACTGTGTGGATACTTGTAATTATAGGCTTAATTATTATTTACGGGTTTCCAAAAATCACAAAAGTAGTTCCATCTCAATTAGTAGCAATTGTTTTGCTCACTTTAATTAGTGTATATTTCAAATTAGAAATTCCTACCGTTAATGACTTGGGGACATTACCAACCGATTTCCCTAGATTTTCTCTACCCTTTGGTAATTTAGAAGATGGTAAAGTACCATTTAACCTTTCTACTTTAGGCTTAATTTTACCAGCATCACTAGCGATCTCACTAGTAGGATTAATCGAGACATTCTTAACTCAAGACATTTTAGATGACGCCACAGATACAAGTTCCAATAAAAATAAAGAAGCAAGAGGACAAGGTATAGCAAATATCATTTCTTCCTTATTCGGAGGAATGGCAGGTTGTGCTTTAGTAGGACAATCAGTTATGAATAATGAAAATGGGGGGAAATCCAGGTTATCAACTCTAACTTCAGGCCTATCATTATTATTATTGATAATTCTTTTAAAGCCTTGGATAGGGGCAATTCCTATGGCAGCCTTAGTAGCAATAATGATAACAATTTCAATAAGTACAGCAGATTTAAATGGATTAAAAAATATTAGAAAGATTCCTAAGAGTGATACTGCTGTGATGCTTATGACTTTTGCAATTACTATGCTTACAAAACCTCATAATCTTGCACTTGGTGTTATTGCCGGGGTTGCACTAGCTGCAATTCTTTTCAGCAGGAAAGTAGCTAAAGTCATAACAGTTTCGAAGGCTAAAGATAGGAACTTAATCACCTACAAAGTTAAAGGACAATTATTTTTTGTTAGTAAAATTTATTTCCTACAAGAATTCGATATTCATGAGCATCCAGAAAATATCGTAATTGATATGTCTTTAGCTCATATTTGGGATCAGAGTGGTGTTGTAGCTCTTGAGCAAATTTTAAGAAAATTCCAAAATGGTGGTTCTAAAGTTGAGATAGTAGGTCTAAATAAAGAGAGTCTTGATTTATTTGAAAGATTAGGAGGTATTGGAAGCTCTCACTAATAAATTTAATTTAAACTAACCTGCTGATAACAAAACCATAGCCATTGTTGGAAAAGCAAATTTCTATGAGATCTCCAAGCTGTTTTTGAACTATTTATATCAAAATTTTCTGGAGGAGGCACATCTCCCTTCTCTTTATCTCTATTTATTTCACTTATTATTCTATGCACCGTATACTCTGGATGACCTAAATGCATCAGTTGTTTTTGATCATTGGTTTCAAATATTGTGTAGCCAACGTTTTCTCCATATGCCAATAAATTTAATTTTCCTTCTTTTTGAGCTTTCTCCATATCCCGATCTGGCAAACCTGCAAATCTACTTTGAGGACAAATAAATTCATCATCTTGTGTGCCCATTAAAGGATGACCAGGAACAAGGCTTTTTAAAGGAAATACACCAAATAATTTTTTATCAAAGACCTCCTTATCAACACCTGCCAAATAAGCTAAAGCAAACCCAGCCCAACACAACCCAAGCGTACTAGCACAAGAATTCCTAGCTTCATTTACAATTTTCACAAATTCATCCCAGTACTTAACTTCTTCAAAAGCTAAGTGCTCAATAGGGGCACCAGTAATAATAATTCCATCTAATGGATCTGGATTATTTGCCTCTTCCCAGGTTCTATAAAGATTATTTAAATGATTCATATCCCATGTTTTATAAGAATGAGTTTTAAGCTTTATCCAAACTGGTTCTATTTGAAGTGGAGATAATCCAAGTGGGTGTAATAAATTAAATTCATACTGCTTTCCAAGAGGCATGATATTCAAAATACCAATCCTAAGAGGACGTATATCCTGTCTTTTTGCCATTTCAGGTTCTATCCAGGATATATGATTTTTTTCTACATCACTTATCTTGTGATAATTGCTAGGAATTATTAAAGCCAATAAATCTCCTTTCTTATGTGATTTGTGAAAGTGCTTGGTCGAAATCTGCTTTTATATCATCAATGTGCTCAATCCCTACAGAAACTCTAACCATAGTCGGAGTAACGCCTGCAGATAGTTGTTCTTCCTCCGATAATTGCTGGTGAGTGGTTGAAGCTGGATGAATTATTAAAGTTTTAGAGTCTCCCACATTAGCAAGGTGACTTGCTAATTTTAATGAATCAATAAATTTCACGGCATTATCATAACCTCCATTTAACGAGAACATAAGCATACAACCCATCCCTCTTCCAGTAGTATATTTTTTTGCTCTTGAGTAATAAGGATCAGATTCTAAGCCAGGATAATTAACACTATTTACTTGAGAATTAGAATCTAACCACTTTGCTAATTCAAGAGCATTAGAAGTTTGTCTTTCTATCCTTAAACTAAGAGTTTCTAGGCCCTGTAATAATAAGAAAGAGTTAAAAGGACTTTGTGCTGGGCCCCAGTCTCTAAGGCATTCAAGTCTCGCTCTTAAGGCAAAAGCAATATTTCTATTTTCAGGGACTCCCAAAGATTTGCAGATATCACTTCCGAAACCAAAAGCATCCCAATGAACGAGGCCATGATAAGCAGCGCTTGGCTCACTCATTAATGGGAATTTACCATTTCCCCAATCAAAAGTTCCTCCATCAACAATAACTCCACCAATACTTGTTCCATGTCCGCCAATCCATTTTGTTGCACTTTCCACAACAACATCGGCCCCAAAATCTATAGGTCTGATTAAAGCGCCTCCCGCACCAAGAGTATTATCCACTATCAAAGGGATACCATTTTCCTTTGCCAAATTAGAGAGTCCCTCAAAATCTGGAATATTGAAACGCGGATTCCCCATTGATTCTACGTATATTGCTTTCGTTTTATCATCAATTTTATTCCTAAAACTATCAACACTATCACCATCAGCAAATTTAACTTCTATTCCCAGTCTAGGGAATTGCACTTTAAATTGATTGTAGGTTCCACCATAAAGAAAAGATGTAGAGACAAAATTATCACCGGCTTTCATACAGTTTACAACTGCCAAGAATTGAGCGGCTTGACCTGAGGATGTTGCTAGCGCGGCCATACCTCCCTCCAAAGCTGCCATCCTCTTTTCGAAGACATCAGTGGTTGGATTCATAAGCCTGGTATAAATATTTCCAAATTCTTTTAATCCAAAGAGATTTGCGCCATGCTCTGCATTATCAAAAACATAAGAACTAGTTTGATAAATAGGTACTGCCCTAGAATTAGTAGTGGGATCAGGCTCCTGGCCTGCATGTAACTGAAGAGTCTCGAACTTTTGGTTGATCAAAATTTTTAAATAATCCTATTATCTATTTAACTTAAAAAACTAAAAAAAAAACACTAAAAAAAGACAAAAATTTATAAATCCTCTTTTAATGAAGGATAGTTTTCTTTCATAAATAAATTCAGGTCTTTTTTTATTTCAGATCTGAAATTCTCAATGTGTTTATTATCAATTATTGGAAAAGTTTTATTTGCCTCAGGATCTTTTTCAGTAATTGATTTCCAATTCTTACCTACATTGTTTTCAGACTTGTTGAGAATCTCATCAAAATTGAAAACCTTATCATTATTTTCAGCATCATATTCTCTAAAAGCTTTATTTACTAGTTCTTTTCTATTTTTAAATAGATTCTTTGCCTTTAAAGTATCTGGCAGTCCCATTACTGGTTTTAATTCCTTAAGGAGTTTCATTTCTTCCTCAATTAAAAGTGTCCAAACTCCAAATTTGTTTTTAGGAAGATTAGATTTACTGAAAATATTGATTTCATCAAGATAAAAATTTAACCATAAATAATATGATTTTTCTTCAATAGTTTTTCTAAGAGATATTTTTGTATTTTGAATCTTCGGGAGTAACTTTTCTGCTTTCTTTAAAAACTGTCGGTCTTCTCTTTCTAAATTTATCAATCCCCATCTTTGGCTATAATCCCATAAATCTTCGTACCTAGATAAATCTTCTTGATTCCAACCAAGAGCTTTAAGTTCATGAGAACGATGTGATAATTCCTTTTTCAAAAAAACCTTTTTTTAACTAAATAATTCTAACTCTGAAATCAAAATTAGTAAATAAATAAACTTCTCTAGTGAATTAAATAAATCTAATAATTAATTAATAAAATATTTATTTATTATTTTTAGTACATTGATGAAATTTGGAATTTTTTCAGAATATTTATTGCTAAATTCGTTTTTTTGTAATTCTTTTTCGTCTTTTACTAAAAGCAATTTTTCGTAAAAGAGTTCCTTATCATTGAAAATATCACCACCTTTTAGTTTTTCATTGAGTTCTAATGATGATTTAGACTTAACAGATTCTTGGCAAAAATTAGTTATTTCTTCTGAACTAATTAACACCTTATAAATTTCTTTTTTTTCCTCAGGATTAGCATTAAAACATAAATAAATTAAATTAATCATTGAGCAATTATTATTTTTAATCCCAAATTCCTTATAAATTTCTGGCCAAAATTTTAATGATTTAAGACCTTCAAGGCCTCCTTGACTAAGGGAGTATTTATTGCACCAATTTACGAATTCCGTTATATCATTTGGACATCTTTTGAGTTGAAAAAGCATATCTGATAAAACTTGTCCAGCCTGAAAATTCCTTGTTGGTTGCCCTTCCGTTGGTAGGGACATACTTCCTAATACATCAGCTTTAACAGCATTAAGTTGAGAAAAGGTATAATCTCCTTTTTCAAAATATTTTCCTTCAATATTTTCCTTTGCAATAATTCGTTCTTCTCCATAACCAAGATCTTTTAGAGAAAGATATTTATTCTTTAATTTATTTTCTTTTCTCACTTTCGAGGAAACTGAAGCGGCCTGATCTAAACATTGAGCTAATAAAACCGTATTAATAGTAGGGAGCATTCCTGGCTTATCAGAATGGAAATTATTTACAAAACCTGCAAATATCGATGAGATGTTTTTTATGGATTTTATATATTGACATTCAATATTGTGTACACCTGGAGAAACTTGAATTTTCGGTGACAGTTGATTTAGAATTCGTGCTCCAATCAGAGATGTTAAAGAGTCAGGATGGCAAAAATTTGCAGTAAAACTATCATTAGGATTTCGCAAAGCTCCGTGTCGATGGAATCCAGTAAAAAAAGCTAAGTCTGGATATTTATAACAAAGAATAAAAGGACTTTTATTTTTACTATCAATACAAAAAGAACCTACAAGGCAGCCAAGAACAACATTTTCTCTTTTCAAAGTTTTTCTTAGCTCTAAAGCATGTTTTAGATCATCTTGTATGTGATTACTATTGGAAGAAAGGATAACTATTTCACATTTCAAAAGAAGTTCTTTAAGCTTATAAGACTTTCTTCTACCCTCAAAAATATAATGTCCCATTCTATCAATTTTTTCAATAATCTCATTGTCCATATTTGAAAGAACTTCTTTAGAGAAAGCACCTAACAGATCTCTCCCCTCCCTTGGCGCTAAAAGAATATTATTTGATTCTCCATGCATAGCACAGTTGTAGGCTAAAGAGGCTGGATATAGACCAACACTATAAAATCCAACTTTGCAATTAACTAGATCTTCAATCAATGCATAAAAACATTTTTCATCATTTAGGTTATTTATGAAACTGTTATTCATTTTTGATATTTCTCCATGAAATTTTTAATTTCTTACTCATACCAACATTTTTATACATTAAACCAATTTTTTACGATAGCAAATCGTTTATCATAAATATTGAATGTTTTATTTATAAGTTAAAGGATTATTATTAATTTAAATATAGGAAATACGTAAAAGATGGAATACAAAAGAAATAATTTGGAAAATCAAAAGAAAGTAATTTCTTATAAAAATATTTTATTTATTCAAGATATTGATGGGGTTTGTATACCTTTAGTCAAAGATCCGATGACTAGAAAATTGGAATCAAAATATATATATGCAGCAAACGCATTAGCAGAAGAATTCTTCGTATTAACTTGCGGAGAACATGAAGGACCAAGAGGGGTAAATAGAATAATAGAGAGAAGTTTACTAAGCACTATTGAACCAAAAAATAAAAAACTCTATTTAAGAGGTTTGGCAGCCTGTGGGGTTGAATATCAAGACAATAATGGGAAGGTAAGTTTTGAGGGGGTATCAGAAAAAGAAATGGATTTTTTATCCAAAGTACCAGGGCTAATAAGACCAAAATTTGATTTAATAGTTAAGAATATTTTCCCTAATCTTTACCAAGAGGATATTAATGTTCATGCGGCAAAATCAATATGCGAAACTAGATTCTCCCCAACTATTAATTTCAATAGTCTTTTTGATTTAGTAAAAAATGATTCTCAGAAAAGAAAGCTTATACAAACAAGTTTTGAAAAAATGATGAATGAAATTATTGATAAAGCTGAATCTGACGGTCTAGAAAACTCATTTTTCCTGCATATTTCGCCGAATCTAGGAAAAAAAAATGATAATGAGATAATAAAGCTTTCCTCGAATAATGATATTGGATCAACAGACATTCAATTACTAATTAAAGGTGCCCTGAAAGAAAACGGTGTTTTATTTCTGTTAAATAAATTTATTAAGGATAAAACTGGTAAAGCTCCGTTTGGGAGTCATTTTAATTTTAGAAATTCTCCAAAATCGATTGAAGAAAAAATAGATTTATGCAGAAGAAGTATTAACTTAGACGATATGCCATTAATTATAGGAGTGGGAGACACAGTAACATCACAAAAAAATCTAGGGGAGAACAATTATTCAAGAGGAGGAAGTGACAGATCTTTCCTAGAATTTATACAAAGACTCGGTAAAGAATTTGGTATTAATAATAAAATAATTTTTGTAGATAGTAGTTCAGGTGAGGTTGAAAGACCATCAATAAAAAAAACAGGTTTAATAGGGATCAGTGATGATGATGACAAACTAAAGTTTGATATGGTTTTCAAAAATGGACCTGATGAATATATAAATTGGTTTATTGAACTAGCTAAAAAGAGAGTTTACTTTAAAAAAGATTGTTGACTTTTTAACTATCAAATTAGAATTTATAAATATTAAATTTATGCAAGAAAATTTTCCCTCAATAAATAAAGAACCTATAGAAACATTGCAAATTAATATAGGTTATAAGTGCAATCAGGCTTGTAAACATTGTCATGTAAATTCAAGTCCCTTCAGAAAGGAAAAGATGTCTAATGAAATAATTTCTTTAATTCCGAAAATAGTTGATAAATACAAAATTAAGACTTTAGATATTACAGGAGGAGCTCCAGAACTTCACCCTGAATTTAAAAATCTAATTACCAGTTTAAGGAAAAAGGAAATTGATATTATTGATAGATGCAATTTGACAATTTTCTTTGAAGAGGGATATGAGGATCTTCCTCAATTTCTTGCAAATAATAACGTAATAATAACAGCTTCACTTCCTTGCTATGAGAAAAATAATGTTGAGAGACAAAGAGGATATGGGGTTTTTGAAAAAAGTATTACTGCTATAAAAATGCTTAATGATCTAGGCTATGGAAAGAAAAAAAATGGATTGCAATTAAATCTTGTTTATAATCCTGTAAACCCAATTCTTCCTCCTCCCCAGGAAATATTGGAAAACAATTATAAAAAGATCCTATTCGAAAAATATAACATTGTTTTTAATAACCTCTACACAATAACTAATATGCCAATAAATAGATATGAAGAATTTCTAATAAGAGAAGGGGAATTAGATTCTTATTACAAATTACTTAAAGAGAATTTCAATAAAAACAACTTAAAAAGTCTTATGTGCAAAAAAACTATTAGTGTTAATTGGCTTGGCGAAATTTATGATTGTGACTTTAACCAACAAATAAATTTGCGAGGAAATAAAGGGCCAAAGACACTTTTTGATTTAATGGATGAATCATTTACTTTTAATTACGGAATAGCTGTAAAAGAACATTGTTTTGCTTGCACTGCTGGTTGTGGATCAAGTTGTGGAGGTGCTTTAACTTGAAATATACTAAATACAATTAGGGCATATAGCTCTTACATTTAATGAAGACTCAATAAGTTTAAAACCATTTATTTTTGCAGCAACTTTACCTGCTTCTAAAACTTGATCATTTTCAAACTCTTCTGTTCTTCCACACCTAATACAAATCAAGTGATGATGATCAGGAGTATCGTTGCTAAGCAATTCGTATCTATGGCCACCCTCACTAAGCTCTAATTCATGAAGCAAGCCCATTTGCACTAAAAGTCTTAATGTTCTATAAATTGTCGCAAGAGAAACTTTAGAACTAGATTTAACTAATTGTCCATGTACCTCTTCAGCACTTAGATGCTTTCCTGAACCAATATTCTCAAATAAATTCAGAACCTTTAGTCTCTGCGGTGTTAACCTCTTTCCCTCTTTATGTAAACCATCTCCTAGGGGTGAAGAAATTACATTGTATTGAGAGGATAATGTCAAAAATCAACTCATTGCTATTCTCAATAATAACTCTTGATGAGAGTAAAACAACTTTGTTCTTTAAAAATATTTACTAAAGTTCTTCAAAATATTATCTTGAATATATCTTTACCAATAATATGGTGAAAAATCATGAAATATTCTATTGATAAACAATTACCAAAAACAAATTCCTTGATACTCATAGATATTCAAGAAAAAATTCTAAGGCCAATATTTAATAAGGATTTAATAAAGAAAAATATCAAAAAGCTTTTAAATGCTTACGAAATCTTAGATGAAAACATTTTTCTATCTGAACAGAACCCACTTAAATTGGGCAAAACTATTGCCGAACTATTACCTAAAGGAGAATTTAAAAGAATTGAAAAGATGGAATTTAGTTTGGCAAATAGCCAAGAATTTATAAAAGAACTTGATAAGAAAAAGATTACAAATTTAATTGTTTGTGGAATTGAAACACACATTTGTATTCAACAAACTGTCTTAGAATTAATAAGAACAGGATATGAAGTTATTCTAATATCTGATGCGACTGGAAGTAGAAACAAATTAGATCATGAAATAGCCTTACAGAGAATGATGCATAAAGGGGCTATATTAACAACTACTGAATCGATAATTTTTGAATTATGCAAGACCGCAAATAGAAAAGAATTTAAAGAAATTAGCAATATCATAAAGAATTAAAGAAATTAATACTGGTTTGTTTTTTATTGATAATTTAAACTTTTATTAGAGATTATTTTTTTTAGGTATTAATAGAATATGAAATTAGTTAATGAAAACTTCCTTTTAGCAATATCTATTTTTTTTATTGGAATTTTGCTATCGATAATAATTTCTAGAATTTCAGAAATATTTTTTAAAAGGATTTCTAAAAGAACAAAAACAAATTTCGATGATTATATTTTTCAATCAATTACAAGTGTAATTAAACCAATAGGATTTTTACTTTCTTTATATTTTTCTGTAGATTATTATTTTGTTGATGAAAATAATTTTGAGACATCACTTCTTAATCTTGAGAAGTTATTAATAATGATCATTTTAATAAAGGTAATTAATAAAGTATTAATTAGATCTTTAACAGAATCCTCATCAAAGATTAATGATTCCTCAATTATTTCAATGATTTCATCTTTAACCCCTTTAATAAAGGCATTTACTTGGACTATAGGTTCAATATTCTACTTACAAAATATAGGGGTTAAAATGACAGCAATTTGGGCATTACTAAGTGCAGGAGGAATAGGGGCAGGATTAGCTTTAAAAGACCCTGTTCAAGAGTTTTTTGAATATATAACAATTTTACTTGATAAACCTTTTCAAAAAGGAGATTTTATAAAATCTGAAGGAGTCTTGGGAATGATAGAGAGAGTAGGCGTAAGATCCTCAAGAATTAGGAGTATTAATGGAGAGGTAATAGTAATTAGCAATAGTGCCTTAACAAATGGAATCATTTCAAACTATGCACAAATGAAAAAAAGGAGACTAGTCCATAAATTAGGAGTAGTCTATGAAACTTCTCCATCACTTATGAAAATGATCCCCAACATAATAAAAAAAATAGTAGAAGAAACCAAAGATGCATCTTTTGATAGATGTCACTTTACAGATTTTGGAGACTTCAGTCTTAATTTTGAACTTGTCTATTACATACCTACTAATAATTACCTCGCTGCTATGGAAGCTCAACAATCTATAAATCTAAGAATTATTGAAGAATTTACTTCAAATAAAATAAACTTTGCATTCCCAACACAAACTTTAAATATTGAAAGTAACAAAGCCAAGTGATCGGCAAATTTCTTCACTTAAAATCCAAAGTTTTGAAGCCAATTCGGTATTATTAGCTTCATTACTAACGTTACTTTCAAGTAATTTATGCTTTTTAAAAGATACAAGTTTATTACTTAAATGTATATAGCTAATATCATTATAATTTGAATCAAAGACGATCTTAGAAAGTAATTCTCCAGCATATTCAACTCTTTCAGAAATTCCTAAAATATTTTTTGCAAGATATGAAAAAAGAATATATCCAAAGAGGTTGAAACCCTTACTATATCTAAAGAAACCCGAATCATCATTAGGGATTACGAGTCCTGGAGCCCATGTAATAACAGAAATATTACTAGATAGTTTTTGTAATCTTCGTGAAAGTTCTTTCGCGAATAAAATATTACATAATTTACTATTTTTATAAGATTTATCAGCATTAAATTCAAAAAATTTGCCAGTAATTTCTTCACTAAAACCCACCAAATTATTTAGTCCTGCTTTTTTCCCGACATTTCCTCCAGAACTCCTAGGATCATGGACATCTGATGATGTGATAATGATCCTAGATTCTTTCTTGTTACTCATTAATTCTATTAAAGAATTAACCAAGTAGAAATGTGCAAGATGATTTACAGCGAAAGTAAGTTCAATTCCCTGTTTTGATACTTTCGGATAATAAGAACCAGTATATTGCAATCCTGCATTTAAAATAATTACATCTAAAACAATATTTTTACTAATAAAAAAATCTTGTACTTTTTTAATTTTTTCTAAATCAGAAAGATCGATATTTTCAATAATATTTATGTATTTATTCAAGTAATTTTTATCAAAATATCTCTGAACTTGTGTAAAAAATTGTTCCTTTCTTAATTCAGATCTAATGGGAATATATAAATTATTATTGCTCTTTAATAAATTAATAGTTGCATGAAAACCAATACCTGAGTTACCTCCTGTAATTAAAATATTTTTATCTTTAAACATGAAAAAACATAACTATATGTTTTTTATAATAAAAAATAATAATAAGTTTTTTTAATTTTGTAATCTTATAAATTATTGTTAAAACACTTAAAACTTAGTCCCGAGTAATTGAATATTTTGATTATTATTAAATTTATTCTCATTAAAAATTTTGAATGAATTATAAAAAATCTGTAGCAGATATTTTCTTTTTTGTCTCGAATTCTTCTAACTTCAAAATCTATTTTTAATGTCTAAAGAAAGGTTGCCAGACGTGCTTGTTTTGGGTGCAGGACCTGCAGGGATGGCAATTGCATCGGCTTTGGGTAAGGAGAAATTAGAAGTAGAAGTTCTTTCTCCGAAAGGTCCAAACGAACCTTGGCCAAATACTTATGGTATTTGGGGGAGAGAAGTAGATCAGCTTGGACTCCAGGATTTACTTGAATACAGATGGAAAAATACGGTTAGTTTTTTTGGGCATGGAGCTCTAGAAGAACATCACTTTGAGAACAAAGCTACTGAACATTCTTTAGATTATGGTCTATTTGATAAAAAGAGACTTCATAATTTCTGGCTAAATGAATGTAATAAATCTTTTATTAAATGGCATGAAGGTTTTGCAGATAAAATACATTTCGAAAAATACAAAAGCACAGTAACCACAAATAATGGTAAGACTTACTCAGCTAGATTAGTCGTAGACGCAACTGGATATGATCCTGTTTTTCTTAAATTAAAATCATGTGGTCCTTTAGCAGTACAAACTTGTTATGGAATAGTAGGGAGTTTTAGTAAACCCCCGCTCAAAAAAGGACAATTTGTATTGATGGATTATAGGAATGATCATTTAAATGAAGAGCAAAAAAAAGAGCCCCCAACTTTTCTATATGCTATGGACATGGGAGATGGGAAATACTTCCTTGAAGAGACATCCCTTGGTTTAGTAAATCCCTTAACGATGGATAATTTAAAAGAAAGATTAGAAAAAAGGCTCTCTTATCGAAATATATCAATCACTAGCATGCAACATGAAGAACTAGGTTTGTTTTTACCTATGAACATGCCTATTCCTGATTTCAAACAACAAATACTTGGCTATGGTGGAGCCGCTTCAATGGTACATCCTGCATCTGGTTACTTAATTGGTAACGTCTTAAGAAGAGCCCCACTTGTAGCAAAAACAATATCAGAAGCAATGAAAAATAAAAAACTTAGTACTTACCATATTGCTAGAAGAGGCTGGGAAACTTTATGGTCCAATGAATTAATACGAAAGAAATCACTTTATCAATTTGGATTAGAAAAACTAATGAGGTTTGATGAGAAACTGTTAAGAGAATTTTTCGAAAGTTTTTTTAAATTACCTAAAAATCAATGGTATGGATTTCTTACTGATACTTTATCCTTGAAAGAAATTGTATATGCCATGTTCATTATGTTTATAAAAGCTCCATGGAGTGTAAAAAAGGGTTTAATGATTATGCACGGCAGAGAATTTAAAATGTTGCTCAGGATAATTCTTCCAAATATTTAATTTGAAGAAATGAGAACAATACTAATAAGTGGTGCTAACAGAGGGATTGGGCTAAATATCGCATATAGAGAATTAAAAGAAGGTAATAGAATTAGCGCAGGAATAAGGGATATAGAATCTATTAAAGGAAGCATTATTGACCCAAATAAATGGCCCGAAGGGAAAATAATCATTAATAAATATGATGCATTAGATAAATCTTCTGCTAAGAAATGGATAAGTAATACTTTAAATAAATTTGGAGGGTTTGATTCTGTAATTAATTGTTCAGGAGTATTATCTAAGGTTCCTTTCTTATTTAAAGATGGAGATGAGAAAGAGATTTTAAACACCCTAAATATAAACTTTTTAGGTATCTGGAATTTATGTAGGCTTTCTTGGGAACATTTGTGTGTTTCAGGCAAAGGTAGAATTATTGTTCTAGTCTCAATGAGTGGCAAAAGATCTAAAGGAGATTTAGCAGCATATTCTTCCTCAAAATTTGCTTTAATGGGTTTATGTCAAACAATGAAAAACAAAGGGTGGGATAAGAATATAAGGATTAGCGCAATTTGTCCTAGTTGGGTTAACACCAAAATGGCTGAGAATATCTCATCGTTAGATAAAAAGAATATGACTCAACCTGAAGATATCGCTGAGATATGCTCTACTATCCTTAAGTTACCAACACAATCAGTTCCATTTGAAATTGCCTTAAATTGCAACTACGAAGTTTTTTAAGTTAGTTTCAATACTAAGTAAGCTATTGAAAGCATAGCAATTGCTATAAAAAAGCCCTTTATGCGATTAGTCAATAATGAAAATGGAGATAAATCTTCAGAAAAATATCCGCCAAAACTACCTGTTATAAATAAAATGACCATTGGTAAGGATGCCGCAATGAAAGAATAAGAAATAGTTTGTAAAAATCCAAAATTTAAATAATTTATAATTAAGCCACTCACAAGAAATAACAAAAAAGATGCGAACAAAGTAATAGAAACTTCAGCATCGAGTGTATGAGGTATGCTACCTTTTACATCAAATTGTTTTTTACATTCTGCAATCTGTCTTTTAGAGAGCTTTAAATATCCAGTTTCAGGAATTCTTTGGTACTTATATTTTCTTAATAATCTTGCCTCAAGTGTTTCTGGCTCTTTGGTCATTATTGATGTAAGCAGTTCATCGGGGTTTAATTTTTTAATCTTCCTATCAAGATCATCTGTTCTTCCAATTCTATAAAGATCTCCAACTCTTATGAAGTAAACATATCCCGGCATTTTCGTTGTAAAATTGAATCTATTGTTATTTAAATAATACTAAAAGAAACTCGGAAATTAAAAGTTTTTACAAAATGAAAAATGACATTTTATATTCATTTCGCAGATGTCCATATGCAATTCGTGTTAGATGGGCCTTATTAATTTGTGAAATAAAGGTAGAATTAAGAGAGATTGATTTAAAAAACAAACCACTAGAATTTCTTAATAAGTCAAGCACTAAAACAATTCCAATATTGATAAGAAACAATAATGAAATTATAGAAGAAAGTCTAGACATAATTCTCTGGGCGCTTTCAGTTTCAAAGAAGGAAAACCTTATAAATAAATATATACCTGACAATAAAAAGGAAAGAATTCTTGAAATTATCAATGAAAACGATAATCAGTTCAAATATCATTTAGATCGATTTAAATATTCAACAAGGTTCGATTCTATTGATAAGGAATATCATTTCTTAGAAGCAAGTAAATTTATAAAAAGATGGAACGAACTTTTAACAAATAATAGATTTTTTTTTGGAGATGACCATACAATTGCAGATTGGTGTATTTGGCCATTTGTAAGGCAATTTAAAATTGCATGCGAAAGTCAAAAAAAAATAAATTTTTTCCAGCCAACTACCCAAAAGTGGCTCGAATATTTTGAGAATCATAGAAATTTCAAAGATTTGATGTATAAATACACTCTATGGGAACCCTCTTCTAAAAAAAATTATTTTCCTTTTAATTAGTTTTCTAAAAATCTCCTCTTTTCAATTATTCTTGCTAATTCTAAAAAATATCCTGCAGTTCTAAATTTCCCAATATTCTTTTCCTTAAAATCAAGATCACTTCTTATTTCTGCAGTCTCTGCCATAAGCAAATCCAATTCATTTGGTCCAAAGCTATACAATTCTCCCAATTCAATTTCCCTACCAAGCAAATGGCTCCTAAACCATTTCCCCTTATTTTCTTGTGGTGGAACATCATAGGGTGTATATGACATAAAAGAAATAATTTTACTTTAATACTAACTTAAAATTTTTGTTAATAATTTTTCAAAAAACCATTATTAAAAATAAAAGCTATAAAAATAATAATAAAAGTTATGGCTGCACAAATCTCAGTCCAATAACTTAATCCAATTTTAGAGATCATTATTGGTGCTATAACTGTAAAAAAGCCTCCTGAAAGCATTAATTGGGCAAAGAGTTGTTTTGATGTAAAAATTGGCAATGTTTTAGATATATTTTTTGGATCTGCTAAACGTAAAAGAAGTAATCCCGAAGCAACTACACCAGTAGAATTCCCAAACTCTATTAAACTTTTTTCAAACCAATAATCATCGAATATAAAGTAAGCAAAATAAGCGATACAAATTAAATTCCAAAACAATCCAAAGATAGTAAATACTAAAATTATTCGCCAATTATCAAAAACAACTGCAATATCTAGACTTGCCATAGCTGTAAAAATCAATAAATCTGTAGATAATATGCCAATTTCCCTTTGCAAAATATTCGAAATATATTCTGTATTTTCAGTTTTCTCTAGAATATATCTAATCAAGAGCGATCCTATTAGTATTAAAGGAAATACAGGAAGTGAA
Source organism: Prochlorococcus sp. AG-436-C05 (assembly GCA_003209795.1). GTDB lineage: Bacteria > Cyanobacteriota > Cyanobacteriia > PCC-6307 > Cyanobiaceae > Prochlorococcus_A. The sequence continues at coordinate 4,685 of QCPB01000015.1, read as the reverse complement.
AAAATAATTTCTCTAGAAAATTCACCAAAAAAAGTTGAGATATACCTTAAAGATCTAAGTAGTAAAACACCAAAAGAAATTGCTAACCCCGCGAATCCAAGATTTATTATCAAAATTCTTAAGTCTGAAAAAATTTCAATCTTCTCTTTTGAATTTAAATTCTCTTTTATTTCAACAATTTCCTCAGTATCTGAAAGACGTAAAGTTCTCCCGAGAAAAATAAATATACTTCCTAACAATGAAGAAGACAAAAGTCCAACAGTCGCCATTGCAAGACCTAGTTCTAATCCATCTTCAAATCCTAGTCTATTAAAACTCTCACCTATGATAGATGCCGCTCCATGGCCTCCTTCAAAACCTACTTCTATTAAACATCCCATTAAAGGATTAATATCCATTGAAGGAGATAACAAATATTTAACAACTAATCCGCCAACAAAAAATTGTCCAAACCCAAGGGAAAGAGCAAGCAAAAACTGATTAAAAATAGGCCTGACTAAACCATTTATATTTGGGATTGGTCTGCCCATCATTAGTGTGGCAAAGACCAAAGATAAAAGTGGAGTTGGAAAATTACTCCATACACTTATTGTTTCTTTTGATAAAACATGGATCAGACCAAAAGGGCCTATAGATATTCCAGCAATTCCAGAGATAACAGCTATTGGCAATCCAAATCTTTCCAATTGAACAGCTAGTTTAATTCTTCTACCAAAAATCAAGAAGAAGGATATTATCAAAAATCCTAAAAAACTAATTAATAGCGAATTTGAAAAAAAATCTTTATTTTGTAGAGAGAAAATATTCAATTAATTCAAAACCTAATAATTTATAAATCTAAATTAATAAATAAAATTTATCAAATAAAAAAGGCCTCAATTAAATTGAGGCCTTTATATTTGAATTCTAAATATAAAAATATTTAGTCATTAAGATTAACTATTAAGATTAACTGTGGCGTTGTCAATGTTACCAATAGCATTAGTAACTCTCTTAAAGTCAAAGCCTAGAGCTCTTAAAGCATGCCATAGATGACCTTGAATAAAGAAGAAACCAAAGTAATAGTGAACGTTTGCCAACCATGCTCTTGAAGTATGTTCACCAGCAGGAAGGTCAACAGTATCTACCCAGTAAGGAGAAATACTAAATTTCAATTGTAGAGGCTCTCCAAAAAAGTCAGTTGGATAAACTGTTGTATTTGTAGCACTCCAGAAAGCAGCAACAATAGCCATCCAGCCAATTCCAGCTAGAGACCAAGAAAGTACTGCTTCAGCTGAAAGTAGTCCTTTTCCTTTGAATTTAGTGTATTCACCAACTTGCTTAGTAGCAATATGGAAAGCTCCACCTGTAATTTCAACAAAGGCTAGGAAAGCATGACCACCTAAAACATCTTCAAGACTATCAATAGTGAAGAAATCAGTTTGATGATTCCATATATGTGACAAATTCAAATCATATTCAACTGGTCTGACTGCACCAATAGCTGGGTCATAGATACCATGAACTCTGGCCCATTCTACGAACCAAATACATGCTACGCCAAAGAAAATTAAATGGTGACCAAGAATGAATGTTAATTTATCTGGATCATCCCAGCTAAGGCTAAATTTCCTTGCTTTTTCTAAATCAGCTTCTTGTAAATCTCCTGGTAATAGGAGTGAATGTAAGAGGCCACCAGCTGCATAAACCATTGATCCTATCAAGTGAAGGATAGCAATTGCTACAACAGGTTTTGTATCTCCCATTAACACTCCGTCAGCATCAAACCCTATTCCAAGGGCTGCTAAATGAGGAAGTGCGATAAGAGGTTGATGCCCCATAGGGATAGAGGGGTCAAATCGTGAAAGTTCAAAAAGGGTGAAAGCACCAGCCCAGAAAGCGATTAATCCTGTATGCGCAATATGCGCAGCAATGAATTTTCCTGTGCGATTCGTTACACCTGAATTACCAGCCCACCATCCGTAGGTGACATCTGGATTTCCATAGGTTTGCATTTAGGAATTGATTAGCATAAACGTAATGAGACTACTTGATATTTCATCAAACAGTTGGAATCACAACAAAATTGTAAAGGTTATTAACCCAAATTATACAATTCACAGAATTTCCTAAAGCCTTCCATTAGCAAACAAGGTAGATCTAATCTGGAAACTCATTGATAACGGTTAAAGTTTTAACTTTAAAAAAGTCTTTATATATTCTAATTTTCTTAAATAAATCTGTTTTTGCTGACACATAATAAACTTATGTTTCATAAAGTCACTTTATTTCTTGCCTAATTATTCAACAATTATTAAAAAGAAAATAAGAAGAAAACTCTTATGACAACTTCGCAACAATCTTCTAAGGAACTTTCATTAGAAATGAAATCTGAAGGTCATTACAAAAAGGCCGCAAAATCTTATCGAAAATCTGAACAATATATAAAAATGATTAACCTATATCCAACTTTACATAACACCTTGATTGACTGTAGAAATGAGAATTTAGTTAAATAGACTATTAATAAAGTTTTTCTAAATAATCTTCAATCATATTAATAATTAGGCTGCAATATTATCGTTTTCTTCTAAATAAAGTTTATTAATAAATTTTTTACACATTTTTATGTTGTAAAGAGCTTGAGGATTCCATGGTTTTTTTTGTCCATAAGGAGAACTTTTCCAATGAATTCCAGGCTTTAACAGTCCACTCTCTCTTAAGTTAGATAGTCGAATTTCGGTTATCTCTAAATTTTCAGCTGCATCCTCAGAAGAGGTCCATATATTCACCATAATGGAATTAAGTAAATATTATTAATCCTTGATAACGTTTATTTCCTTTTAAAGGAAGGGGAGATTTTTTTAAAAATTTATTAAATTGCCAGAAACTAAGTATTTGTAGTGAAAAATCTCGTAAATAATTAAATTTCAAATTAAGAAATATTAAATACAGAATCTTCATTAATGAAAATCTTTTCAATCTCTTCTTTTTTTTTAATAGATTTGTATTCGATATAACCTTTTGTAATCGATTTAATTTTAGGAAGATCAACCCAACCTTTTCTCCAATTAGCGCTATTAATTAAATCTTGATATGTAATTTTCAAATTAATGTCAACATCAAGGACTGAGACCATCAAACAAATAATTTGATCTTTTTTATTTGTTTGATTTACCATGACAAAATGTCTTAATCCACTTATAGGTTTATTAGAAGTCCAAAAAATATCCATAATTATTAAATACTAGTCTCCTTTTAAATCACTTTTCTTAATTCTTTTATATTCTTTTCTTATTTCATCTAATAAAAGTTTTCTGTTTTTCAAATAAGAAAAAGATTCCTTTTTCGACTGCTTATATCTTTCCTTTTTAGTCAAATTCATCCAATTATTCAGATTACTTTTATTAAAAGTTTTGATTCGTTTATTCTTAAAAACTTTTTTACTTATATTTAATTTAAAAGTTTTTTTTAAACTAAGGAAGATAACGATTGAAAGAAAAATTATCATTAAATGAAAAACTATCGCTTTAAAAACAAATTATTATTTATCCACTTCTCAAGTTTGATATCATTCTCAACTGATATTATCTCTTCTTTATTTTCAGAACTATCTTTATTAAATAGCCTAATAACGAATTCCTCATTAGATGCCTCATCATCTCCTAAGACAATAATACTTTTTGATTTAAGTTTATTTGCTTTTTTAAATTGTTTAGAGAACGTGGCTCCCGACAAATCTAATTCAACTAACAAATCATACTTACTTAATTTCCTGGATAAGTTCATTGCTAATAATTCTGCATTTAAGCCTTTATTAACAATATAAATATCAGTTTGTCTGTCGGCTTCCAGCTCCTTTCCTGCTAAAAGAATTAATCTTTCTAATCCAATAGCAAATCCAATTGCTGGGGTCTCTTTGCCTCCCATTTGCTTTATTAAATTGTCATATCTGCCGCCTCCGCATACTGTAGACTGCGATCCAAGTGATCCGCTTGTAATTTCGAATGCTGTATGGGTGTAATAATCCAACCCTCTAACTAGATTAAAGTTCTCGACATAAGGTATTTTTAGAAAATTTAATTGGTTTTTTAAGATTAAATATCTTTCAAGACTTTTTTCCGACAAAAAATCAAATAATCGGGGAGCATTTTCAAGAACTTTTTTTGTTTGAACATCCTTAGTATCTAAAATCCTTAATGGATTTTTATTTATCCTCTTCTGAGAATCTACATCTAAAGAGTGTTTATTCATTTCTAACCATTCTAAAAATGACTTTTGAAAATTTAATCTATCATTCAGATCACCCAAGGTATTAATCTCAAGATTAAGTTCTTTTATTCCTAATTTTCCTAATATATCCCAAGCTAAAGCAATAATTTCTATATCACTTCTTACAGATTCATAGCCAACAAATTCAACACCCAACTGATGAAACTGCCTCTGCCTGCCAGCTTGAGGTCTCTCATATCTAAACATGGGGCCCATATACCAAAGTTTCTGAAGAGGTTGCGATGATATTCCATTTTGTATTAAAGCCCTAGCGACAGAGGCAGTACCTTCTGGTCTTAAAGTACAGGACCTTTCTCCTCTATCTAAAAATGTGTACATTTCTTTACTGACAACATCTGTTCCTTCACCTATACCCCTTATGAACAATTCAGTCATTTCCAATATTGGTGTCCTTATTTCTTTTATGGAGGCCC
>QCPB01000014.1 GCA_003209795.1 Prochlorococcus sp. AG-436-C05 | reverse complement strand
CTCAAAAACCTTTGAAATTGCATTTCTATTGATGGATATAAAAGTCTCAGCAACATCTTCGGGATTCTTACCAGACTCAAATTCCTTAAAAGCTTCGTAAGAATTAAGTTGACGCGTCAACCAACTAAACCATAGTTCATTCTTAATATTTGATTTATTTATTATTTTCTTCATAAAAATATTTTTACTAATTTAATGATTGTTAATTTTTCATTTTTTGACAGCTGTAAAATTACTCATATTTTTATTTTCTAATCATTTAAATCCAGATATTTTAAATTATTCAAATAATTAAAAGACAAGCTATTAATATTAAAAGAAAATTGCAGCAAAATAAATTTTAATAATTTATTAAGAATCTTCTTTTGCTTCTATTCAATTAAATTACATCATCTCGCTTATTTAATAATTTCAATTTTGGTATTTCTTTAGTGATATCTTTTTTATAGCTTTTAAAAGATACTTTAGATGTTCTCTAAAAATAATTTAAGAGGAAAAGCCTTTCTAAAGAAAAAAAAGAGCTACATCAAAAAATAGAACAAGATTTAAAATCTATTTTTATAAAGAATCAATATAAGGTCTCGAATTCAACATCTAAATCATTAAAAAAAGGAATTATGGTCTATAAGAAATAATGGATAAAGATCATCTAGTTGAATTAATTTCTAATAGCCTAATTTACGAAAGTAAAAATTCTGAATCAAGAAGGAATTTTATTGACTTTAAAAATTATTTAAAGCAATTAAATCTTGATCAATTAAGAACAATGTCTAAAGAGTTTATTCTTTAGTTTTTAATACAATCAAAAAACAAAACAAAATCATAATCTAGATTCGAAACTAATATTTAAATCTAAAAACTTTAAATAATAATAAAATACAAATTTATTTTTAAACTTTTTATTAGTCTGAGAATCTTAAATTTATAGATTAAAAAATTCATAAATTATGATTTTATTTAGAATAAATTTTTTCAAAACAATAGATATTAATAGATTTAGTAAAAAAGTAGCAAAAAATTTAGTACTAATAAAATGTTAATATGTTTTTATTTAATTTGTATCCACTATGATTAGAAAAAATCTTATAGATGTATTGAATTGATTACAAAAATGATTTAACTAAAAATAATTAAAAATTAATTATTTATGAATTAATAATCAAACTTTAAATTGGTTAATTTTTAGAGAAAATTTTTTAATAATAACAATATGAACCAAATAAAAAGAAATCAATTTTTAATTAAGCCATTCTTAAAAAGAAATAATTTTAGAGCTTCATATCAAATTATTATTACTATTATTCCAATAATTACTCTTTGGTTAATTGTTTACCAAATAATAAACTCTTCTCTTTTATCACTTTCAAAAGGTTTCTTATTAATTCCCATTGCTTTTCTTCTAACCCTTTTATCCTCAAGAACATTCTCTTTAATGCATGATTGCGGTCATAATTCTTTATTTAAAGAGCGTCGATTAAACAATTTATTTGGATTTTTTCTTGGTGTATTAAATGGTATTCCACAGAAACCATGGTCTAATGATCATGCATTTCATCATAGACATAATGGGAATTGGGAAATTTATAAAGGTCCCATAGATGTTTTAAGTCTCGAAGATTATAATTATCTTTCAAAAACAGAAAAACTATTTTATAAGATAACTAGAAATTGGGTAATGCTTTTCCCTGGAGGCTTTTTCTATTTAGTTGTAAAACCTAGATTAGGTTTGATTCTTATTATTTTTAATCTGACTAAATCTATATTAAAAGAAACTTTTATCAAAATTAAAAAAAGAAGATTTTCTAAACTTTTAAATATCAAGTCGAGAATTAAACCTCCTTTTTCCGATTATGGAGATAATTTCTGGGAATTATTTGACTTAATAATGAATAACATAATTGTAATACCTCTATGGATATTTATGTGCAAATGGTTAGGTGGTTTTTTCTTTTTAACTTTCTATTCAATAATATCTACCTTATCTGCTGCAATTCTAATATGTGTTTTTTTCGTACAGCATAACTTTGAAAATGCATATGCAAGTAATTCAGAAAATTGGGAAATCGTTTCTGGTGCTATTAATGGCAGTAGCAATTTAAATCTCCCAAATTGGCTAAATTGGTTTTTAGCTGATATATCATTTCATAGTATTCATCATCTATCAGAAAGAATACCCAATTACAACCTAAGAGCTTGCCATAATGCAAATATTAATTTACTTAATCAATCAAGAGTGCTCAATTTAAAGGATTTTCCAAATTGTTTCAAATACATTATTTGGGATAGCAAAAATCAAAAATTAATTCCTATAAATTAAAGCTTAATTAAATCTTCTTCTTAATTTTCTTTTTAAAGGGATGCTACTGTATGCATGAGTTCCAATAGATGGAGGTAAATCATTCTTTATAGGATGAATAAAAGCATTTGCCATACTCTCTAACATTCTAGAAAGCCAATTCATTAATGAGTTCATTTGAAAATCTAAAAAGTATACTTTATTATCATCTAACTAAATTCTATAAAAGTAAATCAGTCTTTATGCTGATTTTTCATAGATAATTTTATAAGGCATTAAAAAATAAAGAGTATTAATATTATCAAAATGAATACTTAAAATCAAAAGCTTAATCTTTTTACAAGTCTTTTAAAGACTTTCTATTAATGAGTCGCAAGTCTCAATTAATTCAAAACTCAAGCTAGTAAATAATACTTATTTTTTTCTAATTAACTTAATAAAGTAAATTTTTACTATTAATGTCGTGCTATATATCTATTCCAAATAATGTATTAGGTTTATGAATGATTCAGTTATTTCTTCTAATCAGAATGGGTCAAGAGATGCTATAAATTCATATTTTGAATGTATTACTGAATGCAGTATTGTAGATGGCCATCAAGAATGTGTGACTCGTTGCGTAGAAATTCATTTAAAAGGAGGAAATCAAAATGAATAAAAAGAATTATCAACAAAGAAAAACAACTTTAAAATGGAACTCTAATGGAGAGCTTTCAGAGATTGATATGTTAAGAATTTTAGATAAGATTTCTGGAAATAAACTAAATCAATGTGAATTAACTTGTGATCCAGATCAAGATTAAACCTAATTTATAACTTTTTCTAGACTTAAAAATAATTATTTACCGAACAATTTAAGCAAAGATACATTCAATTAATAGGACCTTTGTATATTAAAACTAGATTTTTTCTGTATTTAAAACTAATTAAAATCAAGATTACCTATTTAATAAAAACTATTTTGATTAATCAAGATTTTTCTGGTTTTTTGACTTTCTAGGAAGGTTTTTACTTATCTCATCCCTATCTAACTCCACTGGCTCAATTCTTCCTAAATCACCATGAGTTGGGCAATAATAGGTCATTAACATCCAATTTTTATCTTTATTCATAATAATTACCTTACATCTATGTAATATGTAGATATTACATAGGATGAAATTTCAAGAATTTGTTTTTTTTTAATATTTTTTTCTTCTTTGCTTAATAATATATAAAGTTTTAACTAGATAATTGTGATTAGACATAAATACGCATGACTTTTAAAAAAATTACTGCTATGTATATGTTACTTTGAAAAACTATTTATGTCTTTAGAATCAATATTCTTGGTTGTTGCTCCCATTTGCGTTTTTACAGTAGGGGTTATTTTGTTGCCTATTCTAGTTAAGCCCAGAAAACAAACTGTATTGCCTAAGAGATACATTCGCGGTCTATAATTAATAAAATTTCTACAAAGATTAGGCTTACAGAAAAGTAATAGTAGAGATTCAAGTATTTATTTCATAAAAACTATTTAAAGATAACTGGAAAATTAAATTATTTTTAACAGATTCTCCTGGTGTCTTTTAAAATTATTCATTCTTAGAAAAAGTTTTTATTAAACCTTATTTGGCTGTTATTAAGTCTCTATGAGAATGCTCAGAGCGAAATAAAGTATGAAAGTTTTTCATAATTACTACATAAGCTAACCAATCTAGTAATAATTTAAATAATAGAATTTCATTTATATTCCAAAATGGATAGAAAAAGTAAGTTTATAAAGAGCTGAATACTCTAGTGCCTTTTCAAAAGGATGGTCTCCAAAAACTTTATAGCAAAAGGTTTTTAATATAAAGAAACTTAAATAAATAAATTGTCTAAATTAAAATTCTATAGTATCTATTTTTTCTTGAAAGATTCAAACTTCACATGGCTTTCATTAACAGATGCTGTGATAGATAATAGAAAATATAAATTCATTTTTATTTAACTAAATACTTACCTAAAAAAATTTGAGTAATATTAATTTCTCTGGCCTTAAAGGCAAAGCACTTGAAATTAAGATGAGTGATATTCCAAGTTTAAAAGAATTTCAGAATGTCATCCCTGATAAATATTTCAAGTCAATAACCAGGATATCCTTAAGATACCTTTTACAAACATTCTTAATCCAATCAGTAGTCATGGTAATAGGATTATCAATTCCTTTTACACCCAAAATGATACCGATTTGGATTCTTTATGTCTTTATATCAGGAACTACTGCGATGGGATTTTGGGTAATTGCCCATGAATGTGGTCATGGTGCATTCTCCAAGAACAAGTTTTTGGAAAACTCAATAGGTTATTTACTGCATTCATTACTTCTTGTACCTTATTTCTCTTGGCAACGTTCACATGCTGTTCATCATCGTTTCACAAATAATGTGACAAATGGAGAAACGCATGTACCATTGGTTGTTTATGGAAATGGGGTTACTGAAAAAGTTGGAGGAGAAAAGGAACTTGCCTTCTCAAGTTCCTTAGGCAAGAGAAATTATGGACTTCTTCAACTTATTTTACATCTAATATTTGGATGGCCTGCTTATTTACTAACTGGGAGCACTGGAGGAATAAAATATGGTACTTCTAATCATTTTTGGCCAACAAAACCATTTTCCAATGCATTATGGCCTTCAATTTGGACTAGAAAAGTTTGGATATCAGATATTGGGGTAGCTTTAACAATATTAGGCCTTATCTATTTAGTATCAAATTTTGGAATTTTTCCAATAATGGGTTTCTATTTTGGCCCTTTGTTAATTGTTAATTGTTGGTTAGTTATATATACCTGGCTTCACCATACAGATTCGGATGTCCCTCATCTATCCAATTCAGAATTTTCGTTTATGAGAGGAGCATTTCTATCTATTGATAGACCTTACGGCAAAATTCTTAATTTTTTACACCACAATATTGGTTCAAGTCATGTAGTTCATCATGTCTGTCCAACTATTCCACATTATCATGCTAAAAAGGCTACTTTTTTAATCCAAAAAGCCTTTACCAAAGCTTATCTTTATAATCCAGACCCTATACATAAAGCTCTCTGGAATGTAGCTTGTAATTGCGTTGCTGTCAAATCAGACATCAATGAGGGTAAGTATTTATGGCAATCTTCTTATAAAAAAATATCTTAAGAAATAATGTTTAAAAAGTTTTAATATCACATTAATTTACGTAAATCTGAAAAAAATATAAAAATATAAGAAAAAAATTTTTTTTTATAAGAAACTCTATATCAAACAACTTAAATAAATTATGAGTGGAGACAATTTACATGGTAAACAACCAATTAAATTTTATTCAGAGATAATAACTATTACTAAAGTTGAATTATTAAAAAGGCAATTAAGATTAGGAGAAAAAGTTTCAGATTTAGATCAAAAATACAAAGAATGGAGTGAAAAATTAGCAAGCTAATTTACTTGTAAAACTCTTAGTAAAGAGCAAATTATTTAGTTTTTATACAGATACTTTTCTATAAATTATCGAAATATTATTAGCTGGCATTAGGATTAGCTCTTTTTGCACAAAGCCATTATTATATGCTTCTTCATTCACTTTATCCAAATTTCTAACTCCCCAATTATTATTTTGCATTTTTAATTCTTTATCAAATAAATAGTTACTTTGACTTATATGTTCATTACCAATTTTAAATGGTCCATATAACATCAAATATTTTTCATTACTAAGCAATTCCCCAGACTGCTTAAATAGTGATCTAGTACAATTCCAAGATGATACATGAATCAAATTAATAGAAACAATTCCTTGAAGAGATAAACCTAACTCTGGTTTGATTTCCCAAGGTGTTTTTTCAACATCTATTGCCAAAGGTTGAGGCATTTGCATATTTAATTTTTCATAATAAATCCAAGAACTTATACTTTGCCTATGGCGTATATCTGGATCACTAGTTTGCCATATTGTTTCTGGGAAGCGTTTTTGAAAGGCTACTCCATGTTCTCCACTACCACTTCCAATTTCTAAAATAAATCCCCCTTTTTGAATAATTCTTGATAATACATCTCCTATATAATTTCTATTTCTTTTAGTAGCAGGAAAAAACAGTCTATTATCCAAAGTTAAAACAACTTAAAACGATGAAGCCAAATAAATATAAACTCAAATACTTTATTTTTACTTGGCTATTCTTAATTTAGGAGCTTTATAAAACATTATTTTCAAACTAAAGAATAATATTGAAACTATTAGAGCAGGTAATAAATAAAGTATCCAATCAGAACTTAATAAAGAAGGAATACTTGAAAAAACTAAATGCATGAAATAAGTAGCAAAGGACATAAGGCTTATAAAATTAATTACTTAATTAATAGCAATTATTTAAAATAAAAAATATTCTTTATCATAACGAAGCTCAATCCTTAATAAATCAATAGCTCGCGTTTATACCTAACGGCTGTCTTTAAAATATATTTTATTGAGAAAATTAAGCTAATATATTACTTCAACATTAATTTGATAAAAAGTTTAAATCTTAGAATAACTTTCAGGAACAATAAGGGAAGCTTAAATAATACATATATATAAGATTAAAATGCTAATAAATCAGTATAAAAACTCTATTGCAAAAACAAAAATACCATTAGACTAAGATCAAATGATTGGAGGGAAATTAAATGACCAACATCGGTTTAGAATTAGTATTCTGGCTAATCTTCCTAACATATCTAGTCGCGAGAGTTACGCAAACCAAGAAAGGTTTTAAACAGCAATATTAGTTAAGGAAATATAATAATGGCTTTAAATGATAAATTCATTATTCCAAATAAAAACAGACAAACCTTCAAAAATGATTTAAAAACAAAATCTGTTTTAGTAAGTTATTGGGATGATTTATGCAACAAAAATCCATCTAAGAAAGAATGTCTAGTCTATTGCGACTAGATTAATTTATTTTAATTAAAAAGTTTTCTTAAAAACTAAAAATAGTTTTTAAGAAAGTGCTAAATTTATTTATATATTTATAGGATAAAAATGAGGGTAAAGCTTGAACCTGAAACCGCATTTATAGGAAGAAAATTTGCTTATATATTTCTAGCAGGTATTTTCGGACTTAATGCAATAGCCTTTATTTGGTTCTTCTTTTTTTCAAATTTAACATAGATAAACAAGTTATAACTTGTATCTAGATTTTTAAATAAGTTATCACTGGTTTATCTTTTGTTCTTAATAATCAGAGCATAAGGTGATTAAACACTAAAAGAGAGAAAATACTGATAATAAAATATTTATTTAAAAAAAATATGTAACCTTGGTTCCTAACGATTTTTTTAAACTGATTTATATCAATTAATAACTTTCTCAAGTTTTTACTTCTTCTGAGAACTTTTATTATTCTCTTTTTTTATTTTAATTAAAAATAAAAACTTATTCATAAGATTTGAAAAAGTTTTTTTGATAAATATTATTGCTATTTATTGATAATTTGTAAAAAAATGTTTTAAAAATAAGTCGAATAAGGGACTGCAGCTTCTTTAAATGATTCCCCATAATAGTTTTCAGCCGATCTCAATAAAATCCAATAAAAAAAATTGACTAGTTTCTTTTGCATTTTTAATTTTTAGATTATTTTTATTCAAAAACATCCCAGAGATAAAAACAATGTTAAAAATACTCATTTAGAGTTTACTTAGCAGTTATTTAAAAATTGGAATAAAAAATAAATTTCAAATAGAAAATAATCTTATAAAAATAGGAAAATATATTAAAAATACTGCAATTTTTTCCATTACAAATATGACCTAATGATCAAATTAAGCGTTTATACCCACACTAAGTATTTTTACTTACTATAATTAGAGAAAGCATTTAGGAATTGCTTGGCTGGGTAAACTAAGCCAGTCTGAATTTGCCTAATACTTCATTAGAGTTTGCAAGTAGGGATACATGCAAGCTCTTTTAGTATTTAAAGTACTGAAATTATTTTTCAAATTAAATAGATAATATTTTTCTGAAGTATAGATTTTCTTAAGAAAATAATTTTCAGAAACCTTATTATTGCTAGTAAGGAAATATAGAAAAATAAAGATCTATTTGATTTTCATTCTTATTTCTTAAAGAAACCAAATATATTTTTTTGCTTAAACTCTTTTGAAATATTATGATTTTAAATTTTAAACTTAAATCAATTAAAAATTTAGATTGATAACGCTAAAATTCATATTGGTCTCTAAATCATTAATATTTTATAATCTAGAAAAAGTTATTAAAAATTAAATAAATTACTTTTGAAATTTTTCAATCAATCACTAATAAAAAAAACTGTTAATCAAATCATTGCTCCTTGGCATTCAATACCTTTATTAGATAGATGGTTATTAGGGCAAATAACGCCTCCAATGCTATTTGCAATTTCCGCTTTTACTGTAATTTCATTATCAGTTGGGGTGATGTTTGATCTAATAAGAAAAATAGTTGAATTTGGCTTACCCCTATTCTTAGCGTTGAAAGTTCTTTTTTTTAGTTTACCAGGCTTTCTCGTTTTATCTTTTCCTATGGCAGTTTTACTTTCTACTCTATTAGCTTATGGGAAACTTTCAGCTAACTCTGAATTATTAGCATTGAAATCTTTAGGTATAAAAACTTCAAGAATTATTGCACCAGCTATTGCTCTGTCAATATTTATGACGGGATTGACTTTTTATTTTAATGATAATTTAGTCCCTAGAAGCAATAAGTTAGCAGAACAAACTTTAAGATCTGGGATTGGAAGTTCCTTTAGCGGAGAAAAAGGGAAAGATAATATTATGTTTTCTAGATATGGTTCTAGGATCAATTCATCAACTAACAAACCAACTAAAATAAATACCTACCTAACTCATATATTTTATGCCTCATTATATGAAAATAATCTAATGAAGGGAGTTACATTATTAGATTTTTCTAGAGAAGATTTTCAACAAATATTAAAGTCAAATAGTGCTAGATTTGATAAGGAGAATTCATCTTGGATATTCTCTGAAGGAAGTATTGTTTCTATTGATAAAAGTGGACAAACTACAAATATTCAATTTAAAGAGTATACCTATCCATTTATAGAAGGCCCCTTAGAATTAGCAAGAATTCCGAAAGATGCCAACGAAATGTCATTGAAAGAGGCTTTAAAAGCTGAAGAAATATATAAGAAAACAGGAAATCTAAAAGAGGTAAGAAGAATCCAAGTGCGTATACAAGAAAAATTTACCCTGCCCTGTGCATGCTTAGTTTTTGGATTAATAGGAAGTAGTTTAGGATCTAAATCCAATTTAAGATCTTCGAAAAGTCAGGGATTTGGATTAAGCGTAATTCTAATATTAATTTATTACGTAATGTCATTTGTATTTAGTTCATTTGGAGTAAAAGGTTTATTTCATCCAATAATGGCAGCATGGTTACCTGTCTTAATTTCTCTAGGCGGTGGAATTTATTTATTGAGAAAATCAAATTCATAATAAATTTGAAAATTCTTGAAAATTAGAAGTCTTTTTAAATTTGAATATTTCTAAGTAGACATAAACAAATAAAAAAATAATATAAGCTCTTAATGAAGATTTGCAAAGCAAAGCATAATTTAATTAACGATTTTTTTATTTTTTTTAACTCATTTTCTAAAGTTATAAATTATTTTTGCAAAATCGCTGCTTATTTTATTGCTTTTATAGCTTTCCCTATAATTTTATTCAAATAAAATTAATTAATCAAAGAAAAAAGGTGGTTAATTGTAACTCTCTCCTCTTTTCTTAATATTTATAATCTTTGTCAATTCTCATATATCCAAACCAATCAGGACAGGTTGTTTCTTCAACAAAATTATTTTCTGGTGTTAATTCTATTTCCCAATTGCCTATATTCTTTATAACTTCACAATCATCTATATCACTAAACTGTTTTAAACAAGCAATATCATCTTTGTGCTTTCTTTTACACCCAATTAACCATTTCGATTTAGCTTTGTTTTTTGCCTCTATTGAAGTTTCGGCGACAACAAGTCCAAATTCATGCTTTTCTTGCATACAACTTGGATCATAACCTCCAACATTAACGAACCATAATTTCTTTGTGAGATTTATCTCTTTATTAAAATGATTATTTTGTGTGTTCTTATTTTGTAAATTTATCTTAAAGCCATCAATCGAACTAATTTTCTTAAAACTATCTATATGCAACCCTTTAATAGATCCAAACCAATCCTTTCTCAAATCATCATATGTTTCCTCAATTGTTGAACCTATAACCCAACGGACATCGTGTAGTTCAATATTTGCTTTAGGGGCTCTACCTCCAACATAAACTAAAAAAAGATATTTTTCATTATTTTCCATTAATTCTTATAAATCAAGACAAAAGCATTTTAATCAAATTAAATTGACTTTCTATTTCTTTAGAAGAAAATGAAGGAATGAAGAAAAATCCAAAAAATTATAAAAAAATAATTCATCTAAGGATTATTCAGAGAATTACTTTTTAACTTCTGAAGAAAAAGATAAGTTATTTAAAAAATCATCTATAAATTTACTTAAATTTGGAATTCTTAAATACTTATTCTATAGTGTCTAACTTATCTCCTTTTCAATAATTTTTGGATCTATTATATTTTTTATGTCTTCTACTATAGAAAATGAATAAAAAACATAAATAAATCCTTAGAAATACAATAAGAGTTTAATACTCAATTAAAAAAGAATATTAAATTCTTTTTTAAAACTTTTATATTCTGAATCTATATTTTTTAATAAGCTATCTAGGCCATCTTTTATATCTTCAAATTCATTAATTGTTTTTTTCCTTTTCTCATGAAATATTTTTTCAAATGTTCCTGGATTTACCTTCTCAATCCAATATCCTATAAAACAATAAATTTCATTAGGGACAATATTAATTAAGAAATAATTCTTAGATTTTTTATATTGATCAATAATCTTATTTATAAAAGAACCTCTAGTTTTGCTAATTCCTAATTTTGCAATATCTTTTGAAACAGAATTAATTCTAAAGGATACGATTTCTCTTTGTTCAATTGAATTCCTAACAAGTATTTTTTCAAGGGAATAACAGTAATCAAATAATTTTGTATTCTCTTTTTTTGAAGGATAGATACAAGTAAACAAACTTAAAATTATAGAAGAGGTTAAAAGAAGTTTTTTCAACATTTTTAATTAATGATGATTTAAATTCTACATCTAATTTCATTAAATATAATTTAAAGATTTGCTATTAACGCTGAAGGACTTACTTTTAGTTCATCAAAGTAATTGAGAATAAAAATCTGGCAAGTGATTTTCTGCAGTATTTCTATAGGATTAATACTTTCTTATTAAAACTTAGTTTAAACTTTTGACTAGTTGAAATTTGATTAAAATCTTCATTAGTAATTATTCTAAAATATTTATAAATGCAAAGTAAATAAATTATATATTTTAAGGAACTATATTTTGAATTATATATCACTTATTAATTGAGAATATTTTTATCGGACAATATCCTCCGAATAGAAATTTGTATTAGAACAAGATAATCTTCCTTTTTCTCAATTATTAATAAATAGAATTCATATAATCCTTATTTAGGAATTATATTTTGCAAAATCATTAAAAACTTCATTTCATCACAATTAAGTTAATACCTATACTCAAAAAAAAGTATCTCTTTTAATCTAAATAAAGATATTGTATTTCAACTATCAAAGCAATTTAAATGAATATGAAAAAAACTTTTATATTATCTCCATTTTTCCTAATAACTCTTCTATTTGGAGTTGGCTGCACTTCAAAAGTTGAAGAAAAGACGCCTGCCCTTTTTGATACCAGAAGAGAAGCTCTAAAAGCTGCCAAAAATTTCAATTGCACTGGCGCACATAAAATGGGGAATAAATGGATGCCTTGTGCAACGCATGAATTTCATGAAAACGCTGATAAAAAACATAAAAAGAATGACACTCATCATCACCATTAAGACTTAAATGCAAGATTCAAAGGATAATAATCAAGACATAATTGAAGGTCCTGCGCATTGTGGAAGCAAACCAAAAAAGATTGCAATTGGGATAGCTCCTCTTGGATATATATCAATTGGGATAGTTCCCATGGGCATTGTCACTATTGGAATTGTTCCAATGGGCGTAGTATCTCTTGGAGTAGTTGCAATGGGGGTAATAAATGCATCAATAGTTGGTATGGGTGTTTTTTCTGCCGGGGTGACAACTATGGGGTTAAAAGTCTGGACTCCTATTGGACCAAATATTGAACAAAGTACTGAAAAAAGTAACTCTTTAGATTCAAGAAATATTTATGCATATCCCACAAAAGCTAAAGCTATTGAAGAAGCCAAAAAACTTGGATGCAAAGGGATTCATAAAATGGGTGATTTATGGATGCCTTGTGCAACTCATGGTTTAGCAAAGTAAAGTGATTTCAGTTTAGATAAACTCTAAAGATTATTATAAATAATATAAAAAGCGAATTCAGATTAGACTTATTGTCAAATTGTTATTTAATTATTAATGGAATTATTACACCAGATTTTCCCTACATGGCATATTTATCTAGATATGTTTTTACTAGGTTTAGGAACTTACATTTATCTAAGAATTTCTAAAAAAATAAAAACAAAATAATTAAATCATATTAAAAGATGTTTCTTAAATAGTAAACAAAATCTTATTCCAAGCTAGTAATTTTTAAATAATATCTACTGTTTTACAAAAAATATGATAAGCAAACTATTTAGTGGATTATCATTAATTCGATACCTACAATACAATCTGTAGAATTTACTAAAATTATTTTTCTTTCGTATAACAGCATTTTAGTTCTAAAAAATAAAGAAAGTTAATTAATTTGTATATAAAAAATATGACTCCAAGCCAATTCTATAAAATCAAGCTTTACTTTCTAAAGTAGAAACTTTAATGGATAAATATCTATATTCGAAAAATTCTATTGACAGTGCATTTAAAGTAGAAAGGTAATAATCTTTTTTGTTATGTCCCTAAATAAAAGTCCGAATATTATTAAATACTGCGTCATCACATCAACAGCTGCAATAGTTCTCATAGCTGTTTCTTTGATTCCTATTTCAAGAAAAGCTGCTTACTGGAATCGTTGCCTTGATAAAACTGTAGGGTGGATCAATGAGAAAGAAAAGGATTTAAAAGGCTGGAATAAAGAAGCAAAAGAAAGTATTGCTGTAGCAGTATGCAATGGTGCTGTTTATGAACCTAAATTTAAAAAAATTAATAATTAAGTAGACTAAAAATTTTACTAATGGAGTACATGTAAAAATGTCAGTTATTAATAAAACATTTATTGGTTTTCAGTTCTAATTAATAGACTTTGAAAAAAAGAAACATTAATTACAATTTAAAAAGATTTACAAAGATTATTAGCAGAGAATAAAAGAAGAAGTTCTTTAAAGGGGCTCAAGTAAAATTAAATGGTAAATTACAAAAAATAAATGCCCTATATATAAGAAAATCGCTTAGAAGCTTGTGGTAACTTTCTTAGATATCTGAATGATTTTCTAGGTATATTTTTAGAAAAAATTTGCTTTTCAAGAATATTTTTTTTACTCTAAAATTAATAGAGTGCATAACCCATTTGCTTCAGGAGATAGCACGCTTTTTGTTGAAAGTTAAAATCAAATAGATATAAAGAATAAACTCAGTTAAAAATAATTTTTTTCGCAAAGAGCTTAACAACATTAATATTAAATCTGATCTATATTTAATGGGTTACCTCCTCTTTTTTTGTGAATATCTCTCCTCACTTGTTAATAGATGCTTTTATACTTAGTGCTGCTCTGACAATAACTCTTGTACTAAGAGCGAAGATTAATTCCTCTAGAAACAAAAAAGAATGAATCATATTTAATTGCATAGAAATTACTTCCGTAATAGTTAATTTGCTTTTAATTGGTAATTAACTTATTGAACTTTTAATTTAACTAAAAAATCTAAAAAAAGAAATGGATATATTTTTGTTCCTTTGATCGAACACATAAAACCATTTGATTAACTTTTCAAATGAATTGAAGTATAGATTTAGGGACTATGTAATTACTAAAAAATCAAAAACAATGATCAAAATATAAAATAATAATTAAAGATATTTTGATACTATAAAAAAAGAATATCCAACTCTTACAGTCTTAATTAGGCAAAAAATAAATAAAACGAAAATGAGGATTAGTGGAATAATAAATACTCAGAGAATAGATAAATTTTCCACTTTTTAGATTATATCTAAGAATTATTTTTCAATAAATTAATTCCAGATACCACAGAGATTATCGATGAGATGCCAATCAATATCGAATAAAATGGCTGCAAATTGAGAATACCAAAATTACCGGTATGCCATTTTATCAACCAAAAAGCATCTACTCCAAATGGCTGAAGAAAACTATAGATAGTCCCAGATATAAGAGTAACTAATAAAGGGATTGCAGAAAGTGATGCTACTTTTCTATGTATTTTAGTTTTGTTCATTTCTAAGCCTTTCATTTATTTTCTTAAGTACTTATGTAATTCTTTTTCGTTCTTACATGGAAGCCATTTATCTTTATTTTTGTGTGTACCTATGCAACCAAGTTCTAATGATTTTTTTGCGGCTTTATTTTCAGAAGTAAATGTACCTTTCATATGTGCATAAGAAAAAGAATTGAAATTCAGAAACAAATAAAAGTAAATAATTGGGATTCTAAAATTTCTAAAAACAGAATTCAATTTCATTTTCTTATGCATTCGCAGTAATGATAAAGACGCAAAGATTAGAACATGCTACCTAGTAATAGGTAAACAGATATTTTGACTTTTTATGATAAAGAACAATCAAATTAATCATAAGATGGAAAAAGAATAATTAAGAATAGTTTTTTAAATAACAAAGACACAAATCACATAAAGTAAATTAAGAAACAAGCTAAGTGTTTTAGAAGAGATCTTCATTTGTTAAAAAGCTTTTTTAACTCTTAAGTAGAAAAGAGGAGTTACCCATCAACAACTCCTGGCGCCAAGGCAATTCCTTTTATCCTAGTTATACCTAACCTATTTACTTCATGGAAGTGAAATTTAAAAGAACTTATTACATTTAGCAAACCTAACTAGTGGATAATTAACAATGGATCTTGATTCATGGCAATAGTTTTAAAGTTCGGAAAATTTCTTATTCTAGACAAGCTCTATCAAAAAATAAAGATATTATAGATTCTATAAAAGGAAATAAGTTGAAGTAAATTGGATAAAACATAGTCTGTTTATAAAATAAATATTTAACCTAATTTTGCAAAGTTTATTATGAAAAATTAGACAAAATTTTTACGCAGTTTATCTTAAAAATATTATTTAAGACAAATTTAACGAGCATTTTATACTTAGAATTGATTGATTTAAATCAATAAAAATTTGATGGCTAGGATATAGTTCTATGAAATTATTTACAAAGTTATTGGAAAATTTTAGTTTCTATGAATACTTAAATTCAATATCATTTCATCCGCCTGTAATGATAATAACTACAATAGTATTCTTTTATATCAGACGAAGAATTTTATTCGCTGGCAAAAAAAAGTAGAACCATTAATTTATTTGTTATTTAATATTTAAATCTTTGACAGAATCAAAGATAAAAAAAATGATGCAAGTTAAAAAGACTAAAGTATATATTGATTCCATTTAATTTACCTTTGTAATAGAGCTACTTAATCCGTAAGTAAGAAAAATAAAAGTTGCGCATGAAACTCCAATCATTACAGTTGTATATAATTTATTTAATTTAAAATCATTTTGAATAGAGGTAAAGTCAGCTATTACAAGGTTTTTCATTGAATACTTTTGTCTACTTTTCAAAGTATTAATTTTAACTAAATCACCAAGAATAGGTTCCAAAGTAGTAGTTTTCTCATCAACTATAAAAGAATCTAGACCTTTATCTTCTTTAAAAAAAGTTGGGAACATATATGTATGCCATAAAGCTATTACTGCGACCCAAAAGATCACACTAACTCCAGCAATACCAAAAAGTAGGAATCTAAATGTCTCCATAGATTTATTGAGTTCAATTCAAATCTACACTAGATATATGTATGTAATTTTTAAAAATATACTTTGAGTAAAACAATAAATCATTTTCTATTGTGATTAATGATCAAAATCTATGTTTATAGTTGTTCTTAATTAAATATAAGTTAACTATTGAATATTAAGTGATTTAATTAAGGTCAAAATAGGTATCAAATTAATTATTAAAAAATGGATTTTAGAGTCTTATTAGTAATTACTCCAATTATTTTTGCCTGGATCTTCACAGTATTTTGGCTAGGGAAATGGGATGTATTTAGATTGACACCTGTAGGGTTACCTAAACAAGGAGTCACTCCTTTTAAAAATTATCAAGTATGGGAAGACTCGGCTATTGTTCCTGATAGAGGGAGACCTTCAGAGGGATATCCTGTTTTTACTGTAAGGACATTAGCTGTTAATGCTTTAGGAATTCCAACTGTTTTCTTTTTAGGAGCAATTTTTGCGATGCAATTTAAGGGTTTTTAATTCAATGTTTTTAATATGGATTTAAGATTCTTTATTGTCGGTACTCCTTTTATTCTTGCTTTTATTTACACTTTATTTTGGCTTAATAAATGGGGAGCTTTTAAATCATCTATATATAATCACTCTAAAAAAATGATTATAAAAGATGATTTAAATAAGAGAAAATTTGTTATAGAAAATATCTTCCTTACAAAGAATTAATTTACTAAATATTTTATAAATTACTATGATCCCATTAGAACAATTTTTGTTTTTTGCAGTTTCTCTGTTCGCTTTCTTTCAACTTTCAATGAGTCTTGTAAATATATTAATTACCTTTCAATAAAATAATTAATAAAATATTAGACACCTAGTTGTATAAATTAAATCTTCCCGAAATTATAAACTCAATGTATAAATATAAAAGTAGAAATTAGAGAAATCTACTAGCCGTTAGCTTTGATAAAGCGGTTTAATGAGAACCTCTCTTTGACCTCATTTTCTTTTTTGCAATCTTAGAAAATGAGGTTTCAAATTATTTCCAGGAAGAAGTTTAATACTGTATTAAAAACAACTTTTATAATTAAAAATTACTCACGTATTTGTATATTATTTACTTTGAAAAAGATAGATTTTTGTTTATAAATTAAATGTAGATATTTGGCAAATTCTACATCGGTATAAAACCCGTCTTTGAGAACCTAGCCAAGAAAATATTCCTAATTACTTTTTAGTTATTTTGGTAGTTAGGAATATTTTTAAAATACTAGACTTTTTATTTGAACAAATCCAAAACTAAATGATTGATAAATTAGTAAAAGAACAAACTTTAGAAAAAATATATAAAGATTTAGAATCCGGCATGCCTGAGAATAAATCTATTAAAGAATATGCACTTCCTAATCCAAGACAGTTTCTGGGTGGTAGATATTTGGCTATTTGGGTTTTGCCTATTTTTTTTATTAGGAAAATTTCAAAGTTCTTAAAATCATCTTCTTTTGTTAAACCTTACTCAAAATCAAAAATCTCACCTTCTTATAAACAACCCGAAACTTTATATACCACTCTAAAAAATGTTTTTAAAGGTAATGATAATTTAAGATTTTTTGATCATAGATTTATTGGAATTTGGGTATTACCTATGGCCCTAACTGGAATCATCTTTGAGATCCTATTTATTGCTCCTACTAATAACACTTCACCTTTTCATTAATAAAATATTTTCTATAACAGTATGAATAAGCGCTAATGAAGATTATAATTTAAAAAAATTTATGCTGGCTATCTATACCCAAGCTATATATTTATATTCTGTTCATTCTTCTAAATTGGGTATTTATTTCAGGTAGTAAAATTGATTTTATTAGCAAAAATAGGTATATGCAAATCTAACCTTTCTAATCACTATGACTTTTGTGATTATTTCTGGAACTGCTAATTGGGTTCCTCCTTATTCTCTTATCTATGTTGTTTTGATCATTGGAGCTCTACTTACAGCAGGTGTCGCAATGTCAGCTTTTACATTTTACGATGATTACTATTGGGGGGATAAGGATTTTAGAAATCAGCTTAGGTTTCATAATCTAAGAAGGAATTCAACCAATCGAAAACCTCAAAAAATCTAAACTGACTAAAAAATTAAAAATCCAAATCTAGTACTGACAAGTATTTAAAAATTAAATATTATTGTCTTATATATTTAATTTAAGGAATCAACTAAATGATAAAGAGTTTATTAATAGCATTTGCTTTTGCATTAATGCTGATCAACCCAAGCATTTCAATAGCTGCAGAATCTCCTGTTAATGTCCAAGAGGTCTTTGTTGGTTCAGAAACTATGGATGGTGATTCTCTCAAATATCCAAAAGGAAAAGCTGAAATAAGATTGCAAAGAGTTGAGTTAGATAAAGGAGGTATAGTGCCTCTTCACTCTCATCCAATTCCATTATTAGGAAATGTTGAGAAAGGTACGATTATTGTAAAAAGAGAGGGTATGGAAGATATTACCTATACAGCAGGGGATTCTTTTATAGTTGGTCCAAAGACACCAAAACATACTATGGGTAATGATAAAACAGAGAATGCCATAGTTTGGTTCGCAGCAATCGGAGCAAAAGATGTTCCAATCCTGATTCCCGCTGAGGGATAATTTTACACTTTAAATCAATTATGTTTGATTTAAAGTTGATATATCATTGAAGGGATAAAACCCTTGGTATTTTTTCTTCCCCAAATTTTATAAATGCAATTAGATCTAAATTGAACGAAATTTTTTAGAAAAATATTTTTAAGTAATTTAAAAGAAAAGACTATTAAGGAATGCCAAAAATATATATCGCTAATACTGGATATTTTGATTACTTTTTTTGTATCTGAAAAAATGCATAATCAATTTCAGAAAATAAATCTCAAATAATTTCTAATCTTGATTAATAGATGATTCTTTTAAAATTTATCTCCTAATCTAGGATTTAATCATCCTATTTCTAAAATATTTTGACTAATAAACCCATCTTTTTTATAGAAAAAAAATTTATCAGCTTAATACAAGCCATTAACATATTTTATTTATGCTTAAATATTCCAGATCCTCTTAACTTAGTAAATGGCTTATTCAGAAACTAAAGTGATAATAGGTGGTTTAGCACACGTGCCTATTCTTATTTTTGTCGCTAATTTCATCAAAGGTAAGTTTGAACCTAAAGCGTTAGATACCAAAGAAATTAAAGTTAAAAAAGAGCCAGTAAAAGTTATTGAGTTAAAAGAAAGTGAAAGTAGAAAAGAGGAAGTAAAAGTTTTGAAGGAACTCCCAAATAAGCTAGAAGAAATTGAAAAAAAAACGGAAACAGTTAATAAAAAAGTTAAAAAGAAAAAGAAAAAGAAAAAGAAAGATATGAAAAGGGATTAAATGATCCTGTCCCAGCTAAATAAATAGAGATTTATTTAATAATTTATTAGCTAATGAAAAGTGAGTCTTAATAATTTAAGAATTTATCTCAAGTATTTGTAATTTTTGATTTACACTTTTTTCAAACTTTTTATTTATTGACAGTCAATCTAAAATAGAAACGAATCAGCTCCTTATTCTTAAGGAAGTGAATTTTAAAAAAATTTTAAAAAAATAAATGTGTGGCAGATTCGAATTAAAAACTAAGTTTGAAGATTTGCCAAAGGTTTTAAAACAAGATTATCCAACTGGCCTCGATACTAAATACGAGACTCAAAATTTGATTAGACCTTCTAATCCAGTTCTGGTAATTAAAAACGAAGGAAGAATGAAAACAACCTTTATGACATGGGGTTTTATTGCACCTTGGGCTAAATACCCATTTGATAAAGGCAACGCAAAACCATTTAATGCAAGATCAGAAACTGTTGAGGGGAAAAAATTATTTAGTGGAAGTTGGAAACACAAAAGGTGCTTAATACCAGCAAGTGGCTTTTTTGAAAAAAAATATCGTATTCGAAAAGAGAATTATGAAACTTTTTGGATAGGAGGGATCTGGAGCAAATGGACTTCACCTGATGGAGCAGAATTAGAGAGTTGCTGTGTTTTAACAACCGAACCTAATAGTCTCGTTAAACCTTTACATAACCGTATGCCTGTTGTTGTACCCTATGGATATGAGGAGCAATGGACTGAACAGGTTAAAGATGCTGATGAATTAAAAGGGTTACTCCCAATCATGATGGGTTGGTCACCTGATGGATGGGTATCAGAAGAAGTTAATAAAAAACAAAATGGTCAAATGAGTTTTTTTTAAATTTGCTGAGAAAGTTTTAGGTCAACTATACAGCCGTATATTTAAGGAAAATAAACTCCAAGCTGAAGAATTTGTGGTTTTTTATTAAAACTTTGTGAAATTGACAATCGATATAAAATTGGAATGTTAATACACGTTTTTTTATGATTGCTTTAACTTTAATTATTTTTGGTTTAATAGGTTATTCGATTTATTTGACTATTAATAAAGCAGAAATTTGATCTTAATTATGAATAATTGTTTAACTGATTCCTCAGTCGCAATAAATTAAACAATTTTGAGTAGTTGGATTTTCTCTACATTCTTTATCCCAAAATTTTTGAAACTCAGGAGTACATTTCTCAAGTTCTTTTGGAGTATCATTTAGATTTAAACCTGCATAGTTAAATACATTTAAGTATCTTGAAAGGATATTGAATTGATTAAATAGTTTCATAAGACCTCCTAGATCTACAACTATATTTTCCTCCAATTACATTGACATTCCTAGAGTATTATTACTCTATTAGAAGTGATTTGTAGTTGAAACAACTATCTTTTCGAATCATATTCGAGTAAAAATTATTTAGGATTCAAAATAACTTAATCCTATTTTTGAAAGGCGAGTTAATCACTAATCGAAGAGGGCAAACAAACTTCGTTTTTTTGATATCGAATTAAGTTGTTCACTTCCTAATTTCTCTAGATACTTTCGCATTGCTAACGAAAAACTTTGAGTTTATCTTTTTCATTAATTAATGATGGAATTTTGGTTTTTAAACATTGTTTGACTTCTAATTAATAAAAATTAGTTAATTTTCTATTGCAAAACCGAATGAGATTGTTAATTTGGCACATGAAGAAAATTTTAAAATTTCTTAAAATGATTCAGTTAGATCATTTTAATTCCAAGGAAAGCAACGAACTTAAATCAATAGATGAATTAAAGGCATTACGTATACGTAAACAAAGAATTGAAAATGATAAAAAAGCCAGGAAATATATATTGGATATAAATCAAAGATATAGGGTAATGACAGACAAAAAGAGTAAGCATTTATTTAAGAAAATGAACCCTTTCAGAAAAGCTGCTTAAATTTGGCAAGAAATTTGTGAGTTAATTTATTAAAATAGATTTCAAGAATACTATCCTAAATATATAGATCACTAACCAATTTAGATCCCTTTGCACGGATAATTTCCTCTGAAGGGAAATTACTATTAGAACAACAACATTATCCTTTTTCTGAATTGTTAATCCAATTAATTATTCCATTTCTTAGAGGAGAAGGAAACTTATCACTCTCCTTACGAGAATTTATTTAATCAAAATTAAGTGAATATCTTTCATTCCATTTTGAAAAGCAATTCATTTGATCGATAGTTAATTGTATAATCCTTGGTTAAACGAAACCAGGGATGATTTGTCCAGTAGTTAGATATGCACCAATAGCAGCCATAAGACCAATCATTGCTAATCTACCGTTTAAAGTCTCTGCAACTACTTTTTCCTTTTCGATTGTTTTTGTTTTTGAGTTTGTTTTTGTCATTTGATTTTGGTTTGAATAAATTAAATTTTCTTCTTGAAATTGTTTTGTTAAATATGCAATCAGTAATGCGGTTATAGATACAATGAGCACAAGAAACCCTGTAAGTAGGCTCATTAAAAAATACCCGGGATGATTTGACCAGTTGTTACGTATGCACCTAGCAATGCAACGAAACCAATCATTGCCCAACGACCATTAACTTTTTCAGCATTTTGAGGGTAACCCTCATATGAAACAGACTCATCTATGTATGGACGAGTTTCTGAAGGAAACATATTCTGTCTGCCGTCAGATTCAGTTGTTATGCATGAAGAATTTGTCATTAGAACCAACCTGGAATAATTTGACCAGTTGTTACGTATGCACCAACAGCTGCGACGAAGCCGAGCATTGCCGCCCAACCATTAAATCTTTCTGCTTCAGGAGTCATGATTAAAAAAAAATAAGTATGTAAAGAAATATAACACAACTATTAATTAATGTAAATAAATTTCTCGATTGGCTTATCATTCTGCATATTTTATACATATATGATACATAAATGTATACACTAGTTGGGTCCGAATTTCTATTGTTGGCAGCTCGTCATCATTTTGATTTTGAGAATCTTTTTTGATCCTTAATCCCTACAATTTTGTTCCTCTAACCGCACATAAAACTTGAGATTAAGTGTTCAAATGAATTAGAACATAAGTTTATTGAAGAGGTAAGGCTTATGGCACTAAACGACAAATTTACTATCCAAGAGATGGATATTAATAGAAAAGACCTTTTATAAGATATATAGGCAAAAGAACTCGAAGCCTATTGGGGTAATAAATGCAAAGAGACTTCTACTAATAACCATTGCAAAGTTTTTGCGATTAATACTTAATCTTTTAAGTATTCTTACGCTTGATTTTTATATCTCATCCGTATTAAAGCATAGTCAGAACGAAAGGAGGACATGCAAATGACTTATTTAGGAATAGAAATTCTATTTTGGACAATTTTAATTTCTTATCTGGGATTAAGGTTCTTTCAAACTTGGGATAGCTTCAAACAGCAATATTAATTAGGAGGGCAAAATGAAACTACAAACACAATTCACTGTTCCAAAAAAAGAGCTGAGAGATATTGATTATGTAAATAAATTAGAATTTTTAGAGAAAAATTCAAAGAAAGAATGTCTAGATTATCCTACCCAAGAAGATTGTTTAGTTTGTTGCGACTGACTATCAATTAATAGTTTTTCATAGCTTATAAATTCTAAAAATATTTATGAATTTATTAATGAGAGGTCTAACAGGGCAAATACACCGAACTTCGGTTTACACGTCAAAACCGAATCGTAAAAACCGAAAAATCTTTTTAATAATAAGGGATTTTGTTCGTACTCCTAACTCTACTAGGAAAACTATTTGACCACTTTTACTGAAAGTGGCATTGTTCAAGCATAAAGAATAGCTACTTTACCTTATATTTGACTTTATAAGGAAATATTTGCTAGAAAACCTCAAAATAGTGAGGTTTAATTATGAAAAAGAACATTTATTCAAACATTAAAGATTCAGATGCATTAGAGAGTTTTTTTGAATGCATAACTTCTTGCAGTATTATATAGTGAAGGTCTGGACTACACATCCAATTGTTATGTGAAACATCTAGAGCCAAAAAATCTTAGATTATCCTGTGAAGTTTTCATAAGACAATTTGAGCACATTTTATTCTTCATATTTTTACCCACAAAAAGTATTGAATAAGTATCAAAGAAAGGTAATCCAGAAACAATTAGTTTGTTTGGGGAATAAATTTAGATTTAATTTGAAGAAAGCTATTTTAATTTCATTTCTATTAATAGGTTTTTTATATAAGACAAATGCAGAACTTCCAACCACAATCATCAAGAGTTGCTATGACGGTGATACCTGCACAACGATTGATGGTGAAAAAATAAGACTCGCATGTATAGATACTCCTGAAATAAAAGGTAAAAAAGCTGACCCAATTAATGCTAAAAAAGCGCGAGATTTTCTCAATAATTTAATATCAAATAAAAAAGTTTCTATCAGAAGAATTACTAATGATAGGTATGGCAGAACTGTTGGTGAGTTATTTAAAAATAATATTAACATTCAAGAACTAATTGTTCAAAAAGGATATGGAAAGATTTATAAAAGATATGCAGATCAATGTGAATGGACTAGATAATTAAATTAATGGCTTAATTAAACAATAATGCTTTAATAATGGAATTATTTTTCTCATAAATATAAACACCCTCTTTTTTATATGGATAAAGATTTATTGCTGAAAAAATAATGAGCCTTCTTATTTCTTTAATTGGTTAATGAAGTCAAATAAAAATCTAAAAGAATTTTTTAAGTACTAAAAAATTATATTTCTTAGTGAATATGTTCTGCTTCATTATGATTATGACGATTGTGAGCATGAGCAATTCCTAATTCATGCATTCTTGCATGCTCTTTAATTGTGTCTCTTAACTTAAAAGATGATGGTCCAACTGTTGTATAAATTCCATAACCTATTGCGCCAAAAAGTAAAAGTCCAATACTACTAAAAAGCAAAAATAAAGTTGGATCTTTAATTGTTCCTATCATTTTCTAAAAATTTAATAACTCAAATAAACATAAAGATCTTTAATGATTAATTCAAGTTAAAACTTTATAAAATAAAGTAGAAAAAATCATTCTTAAATATAAAGATTAAATGATCAAAATGTAAGTAAATAAATTGATATTAAAAAAGTTTATATGTTCAGTTTGATTGAACGAAATTTACTATAAGTTGTATTATCTGATGTTGATTAAAATTAGATATGTACACTAATTTATATTTAATTCATTGGTATTAGAAAATAGAATTTTTGCATTTTTCGCTTTTTTTATTAGCGTACTCATTTTCTTTATTGGAGGTAATGATGATTTTGGAAGAACAGAAAATTAATTAATAACGAAAGAAAGTGGAAAGGTTAAAAAAGAAGTAAGAACTTGAAACCTTTGTAGAGTAAGCTCTAAAATCAATTTCAATGGTTTAGATCAATATGGAAATCATATAGAAGAAACTAGTAGACAAGAGTCTTTCGAGAATAGATGCAATAAAGCAATAGCAATTGTTTTGAAGAGTAAATAAACTTGTTGACTCGCACCCTTTACAGCTGCTATAAATATTAGTACATTTGTACTATACATCATTATGGAGGACTGGCGGGAATGGGACTATTTAGAGGAAGAAGCATTAACAAGAAAACGAACAAGGATTTGTATTACTTGCAATCACTTCAATTACAGTACGACAAGCTCTTGTGTTACCATCCTTACTTGTCCGTTTCATCAAAAGCTTATTCCTCAAGGAGATCATCTCATTAAGGGATGTAGATACTGGAGAGAGAACAGTAGAATATTCGCACCCCAAGCTGCTCGAAATCCACAGATAAAAAAATAGCTTCTATCATGAAAATAAATACAAAGTAAATGACTGAAAAATAAAATAAAGAGTTAGGAGAGGAATATAACCAAGAAGATGCAGAGGAGATTGATAAGTACTACTTTATAAATTTGTAAGTTTAAAAAAGTTCTGTTATAAAATTTCATTTGGAACTATTATTTGAAATTTTATATATCGTGAATGGGCTAACAATATTAGAAACTAAATAACTAAAAACATATTAGAAGCTCAGTCTATGGAGGAAGCAATCGCCATGGCTCTTCAAATAGCTAATGAACTTGCACAAGACTTCGCAGACAAGATATAAGCACATTAATTATCGAACCTCAATAATATGAGGTCTAGGTAAGAGAAGCTTTCTCATAAACTAAAGAGCATTAATTGAATTAGAATTAACGAAAGAATTAATGTAAGTTAAAAATAAATGATAAATATAATCTTAAAATTCAAACCACTCTTAAAACTATTAATTTTTATTCCTATCGTTTTTTATTTTGGTAAAAGAAGTTATATAGCTTATGATGAGGGTTTTTATGCACTTCAAGCTAGGTGGATACTAGATAAGGGGAATTGGACAATACCTTTATGGTTTGACAACTATACTTTGGACAGAACTATAGGATTACAGTTTTTAATTGCAAAATCCCAAGAAATCTTTGGGAGAAATATATTTTGGGCATATTTACCAACAACAATTGCAGCAATAATAATGTTATTTATAACTTTTAAATTGCATGAGGAATTAATTGGTAAGAAATTTGCAATCGTATCACCACTGATACTTTCAACTACCTATTTGTGGTTTGATTATTCTCACTTAGCTACTCAAGATATTATTTTTTCCAGTTTAGTAACTATTGGGTTATTTTCACTAGTAAAAATAAAAAGCAGAAAAAACAAAGTTTATATTTTACTTTTTGGTATTTGGATTGGTTTGGCTTTTATGTTGAAAACTTTCCTAGTGGCTGTACCTCTATTATCAGTATTGCCTTATTTATTTATTAAAAAGAACTTATTTTTAACAAAATTTTTCTGGTTGGGATTACTAATAGGTTTTATTCCTTATTTAATTTGGACATTATCGATTAACCCATATTTAGATCAAAATATTATTTTTCATTTGTTTGAAAAATTCAAAAATCTCTCAAATAAAAATACCTTTACCAATCCTTTTTATTATTATTTTTTGAACATACCAATAACATTCTTTCCATGGAGTATGTTCTCGATTATTGGAATAATATTTTATGAATCAGAAAATAAAGATCAAAAACTTATCTTAAAGGTTGTTCCTATAACTTTTATAATTATAATTAGCCTTTTTTCTACAAAAACACCATACTACCCCTTACAAATATCTTCAATATTTCCTTTAAATAGTTTTTTAGGTATCAAATATTTATTTAACTCTAAAATTCATAAGTCAATTTTTATTTTTATAACTTCAAAAATAATTCCATTATTTTTCATTTCCATAGCTTGCCTATACTACTTTTTCTTTAAAAATATTACTAGTCTTAACTTTAAGGAAAATACATACCTTTTTATAGGATTGATTTTGTTTGGATTAAGTTGGTCCTTTCTAGGAAATAAAACTAATTTCAAAAATGTCTTAATAATACTGATAATGGGTCCTTATCTACTCACTTCATTTCTTCTGGGATCAGGATTATTTACTGATAGATCAAGAGAAATAAGAGAAACTATGGAACACGTTTCATCTATTGATATTGTCAAAAATCAAAACATCAAAGTTGATAAGAGTGGAATAAATAACATAGAGTCACACTCAAAAATTATCAGAATTTCTATATTAACTCCTAATCTTGGAGAAGGGTTAAATAGTATTAATGATTTAAATCCTGGAGAATTAGCTTGGTCTAGCGAATCTTCAGATCAGAAAATAAACGATAAGTCTTACGAGATTTTATATAAAAATGATACTTTAAAACCCTGGATACTAATATTAAAAAGGTGATTTAGATATAATATTTTTTCATTAAGAAATTTTCATAGGTTAATGCAGTCTTTTAAAACTTGGAATTTAACAAATAATCAACTGCACGAATTATTCAAAGATAAAAACAAATTTATTTCTATAAAAGTAAGAGGCAATACTTGGGAACCAATAACAAGATGGTTAAGATTAGATTCTAGAATTTTCAAAGAGACAACAAATAGACCAAGAATTACATTATGTGATATCGAATCTTTAGCAGAAATTTATAACTATAGGTCCATAAGATGGAAAGCAAAAAAATTAACCCCTTTACCAACAAAAATATTCCCACAAACATTAAAAAATATTTTTCGTAAATTACCAATAATCAAAAATTTAGCTTATGAGATTGAGATAACTTTTTATAAATATATTGAAAATAATTCTGAGCAATTAATTTCAATAATTATTCCTGCAAGAAATGAAGAAGGTAATAAGAAACTTTTCAAAAAAGCACTAAATAAATTCAAAGAAATATCTAATAAACTTGAAATTATTTTTGTAGAAGGTAACAGCATTGATAATACTTACACTATGCTAGAAGATTTAAAAGCAAATTTCACTGATTCTTTAAAAATTTTTCTTTTTAAACAAAGTGGTAAAGGCAAGAAGAATGCAGTTGTTGAGGGCTGCAATATTTCTTCTGGGGAAACACTTGCAATAGTAGATAGTGATTTTACCGTAGATATTGATGACAGTATTGCAGCAATAATGGAGTCAAAAAAAAATGAAAACATACTAATTAATTGCTCTCGTACAACTTTTCCAATGGAAAAAAATGCAATGCGATGGGCAAATTATATTGGCAATAGATGTTTTGCAATATTGATATCAATCCTTATTAATAAGCCAGTATCTGATTCACTTTGTGGAACAAAAGTATTTTCAAGGAAGTTTTTTAATCTTATGAAGACAAATGGAAGTTGGGATTCCAAATCTGATCCATTTGGTGATTTTACAATTATCTTTGAAGCAGCTAATAACAACATAAAAATACTTAATTATCCAGTTAGGTACTACGCTAGAAAATCAGGAGCTCCAAATATATCAAGGTGGATTGATGGCTTGAAACTTCTCAAAGTATGTCTCATTTATTTAGTTTCAGATATTTAAATTTATTTAAAGGAGTGACTTCTAAAAAATAATTTATTTGTGAAATAAAATCATTTCTTAAATGAAAGAAATTTAGATCCCAAGTAGTTATTGATCGATCCAATTAAGGCTCCAAATAACCAAGCAATTTTATAGTTATCTATTAATCGATTAAGAAATAAAATTACTAATGACATTTCTATTAATCCAAAAAAATATATTAAGCAAAATAAAGAAAAAGATTTTACTAATGGTTGGGTAGAAATATTTTTGAAAACCCATAATTTTGCAAAAATAAAAGAAACTATTATTCCTATGCAATAACCAACTATGGAAGCAAATAATATATTTTTAAAAGTCAGATATAAAGCACTATAAGATATAAAATTAAAACTTGATGCAATAACTCCAGATACAAAAAATCTAAGTATTTGTTGATTATTTCTTTTTAAAGATTTATACAATTTCGAAACTTCTCAGTTTTAATTTATTTAAATACAAAATACTAATCTTGCATATAGCTAAATTATAAATCAAATAAACAAATTGATTTAAAAAAGCTATAAATGAGATCTTAAGTATTATTCATTTTTACCTAAACTTTAAGTAAACTTTTTATCGATTGACAGTCGATTTAAAATAAGTGTTAATTAACTCTTAATTTATGCAAAAAATTAGAAATTTATTAATCTCTGCAATAACAATTTCATCAATTCTTCTACCTCTGGAGATTGCTAAAGCTGATGAAAAAATTGAAGTAATACCTCTTATTCAAGGTACGACAGGTTTAGGAGGTAAGAAGATTTCTTATCCTAGGTGGAAACAAGCCGAACTTAGATTTTTCAAGGTAATTGTCCCTGTTGGCGTAAAGACTCCAATACATAGACATCCAGCACCGATGGTTGTTTATCTTGCTGAAGGGAAATTGAAGCATACGAGAGGAGATGTTATTAATTATTTCTCATCAAAGCAATCATTTTTAGAGAGCAATAATGGTGATGAACATATCGTTGAAAATATAGGGAATAAACCAGCAGTTCTTTATGTAGTTGCAGCATCTGCTGTGGGACTCCCTATTACTATTCATGATTAAATTTCCTTAATATCATGAGGAATCTTCTTATTCGTTAGTTTTGCGTGAAGCAATAACTAATTTATTTTAGGGTTTTTAATTTTTACCAATAATCCCATTAACGATTCATTAACTATTTTTCAAGCTAAATTTGATTGAAAAGATTTGAGAATAACGTCAAATAAATGAAACGACTACTACTTCCAACACTCCTTTTGGGGTATGTTCCTATTTGGTTTAATCTATTAAGTAGTGTCTGATACTTTATAAGAAGAGCTAATCATAGTTATAGTTTTTGCCTATTAAATAGATTATTTATTCGTATAGATTGTAACCAGAAAGAAGGATAAAAATCATTAAGTTGTAAGTAACTTCTATTTATGACTATGCACCCTATCTCAGAAGAACTTTATAAGAAATTAGTAGAGGGTTCTAAAAAATGAAAAAGAGATATAAACTATTGGTTGCTTTTCTAGCTTTTGATATAGGAGTGAATTTATCTCATCTTTACGTCTTCACTTAATTATCAAATACATATATCTTTTGTTTTAATAAAACGCTTAATACTTGTACCAATTGAATTTATGTCTAGGCACAAATTAGATCACTGAAGGAATAGTAGTAAAAACAAATATACGAGCTATTCTTATTTTCAGATAGCTGTTAAGTATTAAAAGATGGGAAGCTTACCAAAATTAATTGCAATTGCTATGGTCTTGCTACTTGTAGGAAGCACCTTTGTTGGTGGAATTATTTACTTTATTGGATAGACGCCTAGATATATTATTATCAGCACCATAAGTACGTTTAGTGCAAAAGCTATGATCCTTAAAACCCTTTGATCTGTTTGCATTTGACCTACCAAGTTCTTGATTAAGTTTTAGCTGTTTTAATGATAACCATCTGCAATTAGCAATATCTTTTATTAAAATGATTAATTATTGACAGTTGATTTAAATTGAATATTAGAAACATAAATACATTATGGATAAAAGAGGAGCTAAAGGTTATTGGATTTCAACTGCAAGAATAATTAATCAGGACTTATTTGATAAATATGTAAAAAAAGTTGGTCCATGGCTAAAAGAGGTTGGTGGACAAGTTTTTGCAAAAGATACAGAGCCACAAGGAAAGGAGAGGACGGAGGATGCTAATTTAGCAGTTATTTGTGAATTCCCTACGATGAGAGCAGCTGTTGAAGCCTATGAATCGGAAGAATATAGAGAACTTTCAAAACTAAGACAAAAAGCTACTGAAAATTCTACATTTACAATTATGGAAGGTTTAGATGAGGCTGCAAAGCTGAGAAAAGCAATGGGTATGTAAGACATATTAAATCATTTATTCTTCTTAAATAGCTAATCAAGAGTTAGGATAAGAACAATGGAAGCATTTGATTGGAGATAACTTCACTAGTCCAAAGCAACTATTTTTCATTCACTAAAAGGTTTTAAAGAAATGACTATTTTTATTGGAAATTTATCTTGGGAAACTGAAGTTGAAGATCTTGAACAACTTTTTAGTAATTATGGAGTAGTAAAGAAATGTTATTTACCTCTTGATAGAGAAACAGGAAGAAAAAGAGGTTTTGCTTTTGTAGACTTAAATGATCAAAATTCCGAGAGAAAAGCTATTGATGATCTTCAAGATGTTGAATGGATGGGAAGAGAGATAAGGGTTAATGAGGGCGAAAAAAGAAACGGACCCAATAATAAAAAACGCAATAAGTATGATAAAAATTAAATGGCTAATCCAGATCAAAAAACAATATTGCTAGAGCAAGCTTATGACGAAATTAAAGTCATTTGCACCAAGTTCCAATACTAATCTGGAGCTAAAGATATGGAACTAAAAACTCTACTAAGAGAACTTGCGAGGGTTTGGGAAAAAGATATTGATGAGGATTGCGAAATAGATTGGGCAGTCTAGGTTCTTTCTAGGTGATTCATTATGTGGTATCCGAAGGCTCAATTATTTTCTAGCGTCATCAATTAGTAGAGATATTCGGCTTATAAACAGAAATAAATAAATAATAAAGTTAAAACGATAATTAATAGCTATAAATAAACTAAAGGTTATTAATAAAGATAGAAATTAAAATTAATTCTTTAGAAAAATATTTAGCTAATTTAATAAATGATATTAAATATAAAAGGATTTCAGAAAAATTAAAAGAATATGATTTAATGGCAGATATAGACGATCAGAGTGCTCATCATTTTTGTTCTTTTTCTAAATGAATTAAGTATTAATAGTTCTGGATATTAATTAGAAATTATTTGATGAGCCAATAATTAAATTCTTCGATGAGAGTTTATAGAATTTCTCATGAACTGATTCAGTAAATTCAGTTTCATTTAAATAATTGACTAAATCTAATGGGTCGATATTTTCATCAAACCATTCATCATAATTTATATAATTTGGCTCGGCATAATAAGTCATTCCTTATTGTTAGCAATAGGATTTCTAATAAAAAGTACAAATACTACAAAAATGATTATTTAACTAAGTAATTGGTGGACTAGCGGAACTTTACTACCTACTGAAACACCAGTAGACCCAGAAATTAAAAAAGGGGAAAGATGTGGAAGATATAAAGAAGATAAGACTAAAGACAAAACCTCATAGGAGGTATTTTTAATAATTGACAGTCGATCTAACATAGAGTGATAGGACCCTCTTTTAAAATGGAATTATTTATAGCTTTAGGATTACCAATAGTTTTATTAGTTGGATTAACTCTCCTTTTCATGTCAGGTGATATGCCAATTTGGGTTGAACAATTCAACAGAAATAGTTCAACTCTTTGGAACTTTGGTATTGTCGCAATGGGAACGATGACAATAATAATTTACCTAGCTAGAAGATAAAAAACTGAAACACCTACTACTTGTAACGCTTTTATTAGGTTTAATTCCTTAGGTATAGAATAATAAATTACCTTACAAATCCCTTAATTATTTTTTCTGATTTATATCCTGCTTGTACAAATTGAGTATTATCAGTCCCTACATCATAAAGGGTATAATTTTTTCCTGCCCCAATACCGATAACAGCTTTTTGAGGAACTTTCTTTTCTTTCTTACGATTTCCTCTTAAATCTTTTAGGTTAGGAATTTGATCTTTCAAAAAAGCAAAATCAATTTTTGAATTTATAGCTTGCTCTAAATTATATTTCTGAATATCCTTCAAGACTTATATACCCACAATTCCCAGAATAATTCTTAAAAGTATTTAGTATCCAATTTGTCTTAACGCATCTTGGCGAGCCTGATATTAACCAAGCTTCACTCATGAAAAACACTAAACTTATGTATAAAATTTACACCATAAATAAAAATGAAAATCATTTCAGCTTTTGTTTTTAAATATTTGTTTTGAGATTTAAGTTATAAAAACAATATTATTTAGAGAATTAATTACCCCATACCACCCATCACTCTCCTAATTAGGAACTTTGTTCGCTAAAAGTAGCTTTTTTTGCCTTTATATCGCACTATATGAATGTATATATTTGTGACTAGATGCTAGTGATATCAAGTATTTTAGTATTTCTGCTTATTGATATTACTAGATTCTCAATAATATAATCAAAAATAAACTTTAAATATGGGATTTCCACATTGCCCTATATGTGTCGCTGTAGCATTTCTAACCGCTTGTATAACAGTTACTAGAGGTTATTTTTTGTATTTTCTTTATATGGAGGCTGAAAAGAGAAGAGTCTTACCATTAATTCCCGTCTATGATTAATTTTCCTTTATTTCTAGAGGGTTTACTAATTTCTTTAGTATTTTTAGGATTTTTTACGGTTTATAAGAGATCAAAAAGAAAGAAAAATAATAAAGTCTATAATCGACCTGACAACAAACCTCCTAGTTAATTAAACAAATTGGTGAGTTTTGTACATTTGATTAAGCAGATGTTTAATTAATCGATAAATTTATAAATCGATGAAACGATTACTACTCCTACTACTAGCCCCATTAAAAACCAATCTAAAGGGGCTTTTTATTGATTTATAGAATATTTAAAAAGTATCGCTAGTTGCAATTGGCTAATAGTAAAACAGCTAAAACTTAATTAAGAAATTGTAAGGCCAAATGCAACATGATCAAAGAATTGAAAAGATAGCAGCTGTTGCAGTAAACGTAGTTAAGGTGCTGGTAATAATTTATCTAGGCGTCGAAGAAGTATTTAAAATAAGGGAATCACTTAAAAAGAAGTTAGATGATTATTTTGCTTGGGCTGATGATGATTTACGAGTACATCGAGAATGGGCTTCACAAGCTTATACAATTCTAAAAAAAAGACTAGCGGAACAAAAAGAAGCAGTAGGTATAGAAAATTAGTTATTTACAATCTTGAACTAAATAAATCTGGGTTATTTTCTTCAATACGAACCATTAAAGAATATTCGTCATTAATGTCTTGTTCCTCTTCTACTTCCCATTAATTTAAAACCTTCATTCTCAAAGTTGGTGGATTTTCCTTAAATCTCAGTCTTTGGATTGTTTTATTTAAACCACTTAATTCCTTATTGATATTCATAAAACCTTAGTAATTCTAATATTTTAGTTCACTTATAAAATTTTTCATGTTAAAAATCGCAGCCATCTAAATTGTAAAAAAGTAGGTTTATACGTTCCAGAAGGATAGACAAGGGGTATCTAATAATTGTCCTAAAATAGTCCATATTCTTTGTTAAACATTCCCCTAGAATAGATTTGAAGATGTACTTTAATATGTCATAAAGACATGAAAAATAAGACCTATATCAAAAGCTAGGAAAGTAGCCAATAACTCAAATAGCCTTTTCATTTTTTATAACCCTCCACTAATTTCTTATAAAGATCTTCTGAAATAGGTTTCATAGTCATAAATAGAAGTTGCTTACAAGCTAATTATTTTTATCCTTGTTATTGGTTACAAGCTATACGAATAAATACTCTAATTAATTCGTATAGCATATAACTATTATTAGGTTTACTTATAAAGTATCAGGCAATACTTAATAGATTAAATCACATTCAGTAAAACCATTAATAGCAATGGTGTCAAAAACCAAATAAATTCCATTCACGATTCATAGACGA
>QCPB01000013.1 GCA_003209795.1 Prochlorococcus sp. AG-436-C05 | reverse complement strand
GAGGAGATATCAAAAACTTATAGAATGTATAAAGGTCTTCAACCTCTATGCCCGATGAATCAAGTATACGGACTCGCTTGCTTGGAGTTGGGATGATTACCTCTAAAATGTTAAATTTATTTTTTCTTTTGATATCTCTATATTCTAACAACTTTATTCTATTATTAATGAGTTGAATCTTCAGAAGTTTTTAAAATTCTTTCTACGATATCGGCGTTGATTATGATAATTTCTCCGTTATCAATATTTGCTACTTGAAACAAGGTCCATGAATTGGGACTTCTTGCTCCTCCAATACAGTTAATAACATGTCCAATCCAATAACCATTTTGGCCTGTTGTAGTATCCTGGCAATTTTCTTCATTTTTAATTACTACATAATCACCAGGTTTAACTAAAAGAAACTCAGAAGCTGTCGAACACACAATAAATAGGCAGTAGTATATATGTACTATAGATGAATTATTTTGTGGTGCTACCTTTGGGTTGATTTGCAAATTCGAGAAATTTAAGCATAAAATCGAATTTAATCAAATTGCTTTAATTGCAGCATTCTTAATTTTTGAAGGATCCTTGTATAGGAAGAGATACTCCTAAAAACTGTTTTTAAATTAAGTAATCTTTTAGTTTATCTAGGATGTCAGCACGGTTGGATACTAATTTTGTAAATACTAGATATAGTAATCCTCCCATGGCAATTCTTCCGTTTATTATTTCAAACTGCTTTGAATTCTTAATCAATTTTTTTTTGCAACTAAGATAAATTTAGAGGGTAAGAAAAATAAAAAAGTATTAATTACTGCTAAAAAAAGAATTAAATTTTAGAAATTATAAAAATAGATCGATTCATTCTTAGAGGATTTAAAGCCAACTTTCTTTCATCTCGAGATAAAGCCTCTCACTTTCGGCACAGTTGTGTTTATTCTCTGTATAGGATTGCTGCTGCTGCTGCTGCTGCTGTGTTGAACTACTATTTGAACTTTGAACTTCTCTCATGAGAACACTAGAATTTATTTGTGTTTATTCTCTCATATTCAACGCTTTTTTTGTTAATTTAAATTCTTAAATTTTATTTAAATTTTATGTAGCCTTTCTCCCTCTCCTGAGTTTATCTGAAAATTATTTGGCAACTGTAGTTTTGGCGTATAGGAATCTAACTTCCCAATATACAATTCCTAGAAAAATAGCACTTGCAAGAATAATTTCAGAGATAGCTAGCATTTCATCTGTAAGGTACTATTTCAATTTTGGTATTAATTTACACAGAATGCAATAGGTAATAATTACATATAGATTTTTAAAATAAATCTTACTTAACAAAATAACGCTTTAAAATAATATAAAATTTTAAAATAGATACTAACTTTACTCGTGGGGAACTCATTAAATATATCAATCCTTATACCTTTGTTGCCAATGGTAGCGGCTTTATTTGTTTTTGTTTTACTGGCAAGTTTTAATAGAACAATAAACAGATTGACAAAGCCAGTTACTGCAATTATTTCATTATCTTTATTAATTCCTTGTTTTATAAGCTCGTTCTATTATTTCAAGAAAATAGAAGGAGATTTTTTCTTATCTGATTTTCTTGGATTTTTCGAAAAAACGAATTTGGTAATTCATTTAAATTTGGTTAGTGAAAAGATAATAATTTTTTTCTCATTAATAATGATAATTATAATTGGAGGTTTGTTTTACAAACTGCCAAGGAAAAAAGGTTACGTATCATTGATGATAGGTCTTGGCTTAATTTCCTCCTCATTAATGCTATCAGTATTGTTGATGGATCTTTCAGCTCTAACTTAAACTGAAGTTAGAATTGATAAATCTGTATTGATTTCTTGATGATTATTTAATTCATCTTGGCTAAGTTCTTTTGTTTTCTGATTGGATTGCTTTTGATATTTTGTATATTTTGAGTAAGTAATAAATGCGTGTTCTTGAATTTTGATGTTGATATCAAAGGCATTTTTTGAAAAAAAATAATAAAAAACCATGATAGATTAATAATCAATTCTATGTGGCTGAAAAAAATCTATCAATCGATAACTTATCTCCTCATCTTTTTCATTCCTTTAAGATTTTCTGTTTAGTTAATAGCCTGGCAAAAATGTTCTTTAATCAAAAATATTTATCTTATCAATCTTCCCTTGCCCTTGAAAAAAAATTTTTTCATGCATTAATTGGTATAGATAAAAGTTTTATATGAAATCAGCTGAAAAGATTGCAAATGCTAAAAAGAGGATTGATGAATTAGAGAGACTTATAAAACTTTGGAATCAGACAGAAGAAGAGAGTTCTAAGATAGTAAATTTTTCATTCAAAATTGACAATAAAGTGGCTTAGATATTGATGATTTAAGTTTATTAACTTAATTAGGTTTTAGCTCTCTTAAAAATTTGTATTTTAATATTTTTTAAATAGAGCAATTAAACCTATTCTAAAAATGCTTAGAAAGAAATAATCTAAAAGAAAAATCTTTATGAATACATTTTCTAAAAAATATATAGTTCCTATTAAATTTTTACCATGGATTTTTTGGGCTTTTATTTCTCTACTTAGTCTATATTTGTATAATGCGGCCTGGATTAGATGAAACTTCTAGTTTTCTCAACTCCTTTTAAGCCAATCAGGAGCACCACCAAACCAGTCTGATATATCATCTTCATTTGGATTAAAGTGATTTTCTTTATCTAACCCTTCAATTCCAAGTGATTGTAAAAGTTTGTCAATACCATTTTCACTTTTCTCGCCATTCCTTCTGATGTTATTGGCTGTCTTTAACCAGAGGGAAATAGTTGAATTATGCTGTGCAAATTTCTCAACATATATTCTCTCTTCTAATGAAATTTCTTGATCTCTTAAAATCCTTTTAATTATCCCTTGAATCTTTAATCTTTTTTGATTACTTAAAAGCATTTTTAGAATTAAATGATTAATCCTTTTATAGGTGGGTTTACTAAAAAAATCTTGTCAATGCGAATTTCAACAAATTTTTCTTTTTACAGGGTTTTTAGCGAGAAAAGTTTTCTGACCCTCAAACTAAATCTTAATTGGCAAGCAATTATACATTAATATATTTAAGAAACTTATAAGTTCAATAACTTAGATAAGAAGAGTTAACTTTATTGAATAAAAATAAGACCTTTGACAGGCTCAAGAGAGACATTGCAAAATAGTATATACGTACTACTATAGTACATGTATACTATTAAATTGTGAAAACTCTTTCATCTTCTCCTTATGCCACTTTCAATTCAAAAGAGTGGAATTCTCTAGTCAGTAAAAGTGACGAGTTTATAAATACTCCCATAAAATGCCAAAAGAAGTATTTCAGAGCTTTTACTTTTAAAAAGAATAAAAAAAACAATGATCTCCCAGATAAGAGTGCATTACATAAGCAAATGCAACTTATATTCGCATAGAAAAATTTCAACTAACTCTTTTTTATTGAATAGTATTTTAAGAGATCAGATTTTTTGTTAGATTAGTAAAAAGACAAAAAGGTTTTAATTTGGCTGTAGATCGTGAACTTTTAAAAGAAGTTACCCAAGAACTCTGGAATACTGTAAAAAAACTAAGACCAGAAATTGATCGGCAAACCCGACTTCAATTGGTTTTAAAGGCCTTGTTGACTATTGGAGACTTGCCAGATCAAATGCAAGCTGCAATGGTAGTTGGTGTTTGTGCAGAAATGGATAAGAGTGATCCAGATGATACTCAAACAAAAGAAAAGGAAGCTTCAAGCACTGTTGATACTTCTACTGGAAGGAAGGTAGTTAGAAGAAGTTCAGCTAAATAAAACTTTCAAACTAAGTTTATCCTTAGACTTTTTTGATTTTTTTTAGAAAAACGATTAAATAAGTAATATGAGATAGCTAAGGAAAGCGGTAAAAATATTGAATTTAGAGTCATTATTAGCTTCTTTTTCCCATCCCTATAAGACTTGATTCACTTGGTAGTTTCTCTGACCATGTGCCAACTAGATGCCAAGCTTCAGGGACGGATAAGAAAATCATATGCAAGCTAAAAGTTGAAATTATTAGCTTCTTTTCTTGTTATTTCTTATATGGTTCTATTTTTTTAAGGAGAATTTTAAATGCTTTTTTACCAATAATGTTTTCAGCGGCATATGCTCAGCTTGCTGATAAGTCATTATCTTACAAATATTCAGAATTAATATCTTTTAAATTTAGCTCTTTTAGATAAATGTATTTGTTGATGTTGTTATGCTAAGTACAACTGCTATAAAAAAAATGTAAGGAACAAATTTAAGAGGTAGGCGTACTTGATGTTTAGAAATGAAATCCATCATAAAAATAACTTTATGTAAATATAATAACGAGAAAATGTTCCTTATGTGTGTCAACTTTTTTATTTTTTAGAAATATTTAGACACAAACATAAGTTTTGTATCTCGTTTGATACGGGTTTTATGAAACAAATTATTTAATATATTGTTTATTGTTGAGCTTTTAAGATGAAACCTATTACTAAAGATTTGCCTAAGATCAAAGACATAAAACAATTAGAGAGGAATTCTCAAAAAGAAGGAAGTGGAATAGTTTATGAGGAATTGTTAGGAATATGGATGTTTCAGTATGTATGTAAGAATGGATCAGATGAAATAGATAACTTTTCCAGCTCGATTCTTCAAGTTTTCTCAGCAAGACTGGAGTTAAATAAAAAAGATTCAGAAAATAATCTAAATTTTGAAATAAAAAATTCAATTAGTTGTGGTCTATTAAATATTATTTTTACTGGTAGTGCCTCATTAAAAGGCCTAAGGCCTTTATTGCCATTTTACTTTGACAACTTCAAAGTTAATATTGGCAATTTTTCAATAATTAATAAGTCAATTAAAAAACCTAAAGAAAAGGAAA
This sequence comes from Prochlorococcus sp. AG-436-C05, assembly GCA_003209795.1. GTDB lineage: Bacteria > Cyanobacteriota > Cyanobacteriia > PCC-6307 > Cyanobiaceae > Prochlorococcus_A. Next base: position 32,008 of record QCPB01000013.1, on the reverse strand, counting down.
TGCCTTTCTTCTCCCTAATAGGAATTAGTAAAGTAGATAATTGGATGTGTGCAAGAGGTAGAGGAGGAGGACTGGCAATATGGATTAAATCTTGAAATTAGTGATATTCCCCAGGATGCTCAACTTTTCTTACAGTGACTTTATCGACTTTTTGACCGTTAAATCTCAAAAGATCATCACCAGAGAAATTATAGCCAAGTCTTTGAGCTATAAGTGCCACATCATCCGCAGTGGCCGATGATGTTACCTTCTCTTTTAAGTGATTGTTTGACTGCATCTTTTGTAAAAATCGCCTGATTTCAGAAAAACTCATCCCAAATAGTTTTGTTTAATTAAGTCTAAAGAATTTGTAAAAATCTTTTGTCAATATAAGAACAAGATAAATAGATCGTTACTATACTATTTTTTATGACTTACTTATTTATTTATGTAATTGGACTTATTTTAATATGGTGGACTTATAGAGTTGGTTGGCTTGAAGCTTTTAAAACAGTAATTAAAGTTCTAGTCCCTTCTGCTTTTATTATTTTATTTAACATTAAGGGAGGAAGATTACTATTTAAAAGCCCTGTTTTTGGGGTATTGAGCGTTTTGCCAACTTCGATTTTTATTTATAGAGTTTCATTGCCCCTAGTTAGTTTTATTAATAATTGGATTGAAAATAAAAGAAGGAAAGATTATTTCACTCAAGTAATAGAAACAGATTCAGTCGCTGTAGATGATTAATTAGTTTGATTCAATCAAAACCAAGAAATAATTCTTTGTGAACAACAAGAACATCAAACAAACATGTCCCATAAGTTGGACTTAGTGGAATATTGTCAACATTTAGTGCTTCTGCACAAATTAAATGGGCATCCCATCTTGTATTGTACTCACTCATTTGCATTGACCAATTAATTACTTTCTTAAAATGATCTGGCATACCTGAACCAATTTTTCTGCATATTTGACAGAGAACCGTTAAAAGAGGAGGTTTTGATGGTCTCTTTAATTCTTTAACAAGACCAGGCTGAGTAAAAATGCTTGTGTATCTAATATATTCAATTAATTCAATTTCCTCGTTAGTAAGTTCTGCTTTATCTAAGGCTCTTTCAAATTCTTCAATAGGAGTAATTGGTCTTTTTATCATATTAGTTATTGTTGTTTTCTGGCTTTGATAAATCCTTTTTCTCTAATTCTTTATTTTCTTGGGGAATTTTGTTCTTAAGATTACTTTCTAAAGTTTTAGGTATTTCCTCTTTTTCTTCTTCATTCATAACCTGATCAATTTCATTTTGAAATTCATTCGATGCTTTTTTAAGACTTTTCAATGTTTTACCAAGCTGTTTTCCTAATTCCGGTAGCTTTTTAGGGCCAAAAATTAAAAGAGCTAAAATCAGAATTACAGTAACTTCTGGTAAACCTACGCCAAAGATATTCATAATTAAAAAATATTAAATTAATAAGTATATCTATTATTAAATATAATCAAATCATCTGAAATTATCACTTTTAGAATAGCTTTGTTACTCTTATAGAAATTTGAGAATTATTATTGTAAGTATTACGCCTTTAAAAAAAACAAGCCAAAGTAATTGATAATCGCTTAAATTAAATTTTCTTTGATACCAATTTATAAATCTTTTGTGTTCGTTGATTATTTTTTTTATTTTCACTAAATTATTCTTTTATTAAAAACATATGTTATCTTGATTTTTATTTTTTTGTTTTATAAAAAAGATTTTTGTTTCTTTCGGAAGCGGATAATTTAATAATTACTGGAAATTCTCTTTTCATTTTTTGCAATTTATTTTTTTGGATCTGTTATGAAAAATTTGTTAGTTTTATATCAATCCCATAATTCTTCATAATAAAATTACAAGAGTAAATTTAAATAATCTTTAAGTATCTTTTAAAGAATACAAGTAAATTTCATTTAATTTATTTTGGTTTAAAGCCACATTTAAATGATCATTCCATTTAAAATGAGTTTTTATAAATATTATTTTGCAGATTGGAGATAACATACCAGAATTTTCTTTAATGGATCAAAATGGTATTCAAAGAACTAATAGAGGATTAAAAAAACCTCTTGTTTTATTTTTTTATCCGAAAGATGATACACCAGGTTGCACTATAGAAGTTTGCGGATTTAGAGATAAATACGACCTTTTTAAAGTTTTAGGTGCAGAAGTTTGGGGAGTAAGTAATGGGAGCACCTCAAGTCATTTGGCATTCGCTAATAAAAATAAGTTACAATATCCCCTGCTTTGTGATATTGATAATTCTCTAAGAAACACTTTTAATGTACCTAAGGTATTAGGCTTTATGGATGGCAGAGTGACCTATATTGTTGATAGAAATGCTATGGTTAAACATATTTTCAGAGACTTGTTGAATGGTCCTCAGCACATCAAAGAGGCTATTAGAGTCCTTAAAGAGATTCAAAATCAGTGAAGTAATTATTAGAAATGCCTTAGATTTATCTCCTTTGTTTTAACATGGTTTTCAGTGATAAATTTAATTTATGAAAAAAATGGGAATGCAAGCTGTTGATGCTGCAATTGGGAAGGGAGTAGATCTTGACGGCACTCCAATTCCTCCCAAAATGCTTGAGCTTTATAACAGAATTATGAATGAGGAAAATAAAAGACAAAGAAGTGGAGTTAAAAAATCAATGAGGAATAGGTGTGTTAAAACTGGATCTAAGCATTTTGATAAAGAGACTTTAAATAAATTATTAATTGAGTCTGGTTGGGATGGTTTGAAAGAAAAAGAAATTTTATTTTTTTATAGTTAGGAAATTAAATAGGATGTTTTATAAATGATTGCTTTCGCGCATTGTTTTAAAAATTAGGAGAAATAAAAAGACGGTTAAAAACCGTCTTTAATTGAATAATCTTTTTATTAATTTATTGTTTATTTTTTAGAAGAAGAAAGTACTTTTAGTTCTTTTTTGAGTTCTTTTTCTCTTTCTTCAAGATGTTTCATTTGAGCTTTAAAAGAATCTTCAAGTCTTGTCCTTTGGTTTGTAATTTCATCAAGTTCTTCTTGATGTTGGTTTTTCTTTAGTTCCTTCATTTCTCTATCAGAAATCACATATATTTGAGGATATGAAGGGGTTTCAAAAAGAAGATCAAACATTGAATACATAGTGACCTTTGAATTAGTACACAATAAATATCTTATAAATGTTTAAAATTTGTAAGGATAAAAACCGTAGAGAATTATACGGCAAATACACCGAATTTCGGTTTACCTTACAGAACCGGCCAGTATTTACCGATCATATTTTAATAAATGTTTTAATGTAAAAAGAAATTCTACTTTGCTTTGCTGTTTTAGAAATCTTTCATTTGGTTTCTATGAGCTGAATTAATTCAAATAATGAGTAACAAAAATGATTTCTGGTTAATTGACTCAAATTCTGTGGGAGTAATTCGTTTTTATAAAGATTATGGAAATGGAGATAAGCCTATTGATTATATATTTATTGAAGAGGGAATTATAATGGGTATTCATGGTGAAAAGCCTCCATTAATGAAAACGAGAAAAAGAATGAATATTGAGGAAGCAAGATTGTTTTGGAAAAATCTTATAGAAGAAGGTTGGGAAAAAACAAATCCTAAATGGTAAATAAATTTATAAAAAAATAATTAATTAATTAATTGTTTAGATTATAAAGGAGAATTTTATTTTCAGAATTTAGAAAAATGTATATTAATCTAAAAAAGAATTTATAAAATAAATAATATCTAAAAAATCATGCGCAAAATAATTCCAAAACTAATTAATTATTTTTTAAAAAAACTTCTAAATCTTTAAATTAATAAAAGTACCTTTAGGGTATAAGTTAGATATCTTAGTCTTTTGTATAAATTTTCTTTTTCTTAAGTCTTTTTCATATCTTTTTAACATCAGAAAATAATTTGTAAATCCAAAAATTATTAAAAAAACAATAAATCTTAAGCCAGACTCTAAGTTCATTTATGTATGTATTTAATCTACTTTTAATCTGACAATTATCAAATCAAAAACAATCAGTATTTATATCTAAATTAAGTGATTGGGAAAATGAGTTTCTTGGATTTTCTTGCAAAAAAAATACATAATAATAGCAATAGGCAAATTCCCCACAAACTTCCTAATGGGTTGGATAGGTTTTCAGTAAAAGGTCCAACTAAATATGAAGGTGCATCAAATGTAATGTTAAATAAAACTTCATTTGAAAAATACCAAATACCAACTAGTCCTCCATGAATGCCAATACATTTCCACAAAGAACCTCTATCTTTTATTCTTATTAAATTAAGAAGGATTCCTAGTAAAAACCATCCTAAACGTAATCCAAGAATGTTCAAAAAACTGGTATCTGATATGTAATGGACAAGACTATAAACTAATGCTTGTCCAATTAATGCTATTTTTATTCCATATTGCAATTTCAATTCTTCAAAAAGCCAAGCCCTAAAAAAAAGTTCTTCTGCAAAGCCAAGACATAATATATAAAAAATTGATTGTCTTAATACTTCTGGGGTTAATTCTCCGGTCCAATCTATGTAATCACTATTTAAGATAGGAAACAAAATTAAACTTATTAGAACTAGTGAGAATAAAATACCTTTAGAAAATTGGGAAATGTTTCCCAAAAAATTGTTTTTATTTATACCAAGTATTGTCCAAGTATTTGTTATGTTCCACCTGATTTTGAACCAATAGGGGAGGAGGAATATGAAAATAAAGAATGTAAAAATCGTTCCTATTAATGATAACTCTTCTTTTTCAAAATTCATTAATAATAATGGCTGTGCCATTACCCTTCCTATCAAATAAAGAAATAATATGAAAAATACAATTAAAAATGTATGCAAAAAACTTTTTAAAAATATTTTTATTAAACTTGGCATTATTTTTATTGTTAGTTGACCCTCCTTGGCCGCTTAAAATCTTAAATAGTTATTGAATTAGTTTTATCTTTTTCTTTTTACCATAATTGTATTTTTCAAGAGATGAGACAAATCTTTATAAAAGTTTTGATTTTTCTTATCTTTTTTACTAGGCTTTATATCCTTTACTAACTTGTTGCAGTAGTAGATGATGGTTATGAATAAATTAGATAAAACTTGTTAGATGATATTTTTAAAGTATTTTATGGATGAATTACACCTGCTTTTTCTAAAGTAAATGATAGTAATGCGATTATTGCCATAAAAGTAAGAATTTTGTTTTTTTTGATGAAATCCATAATTTAAATAATAATTCTCTGTTGATTCAATTTTTATAGGAATAGTGATTTAAATAAATTTAAAAGGTTTAATCGAATCTAGTTATTTAGAAGATTTACTAAACTTTATATATTCCATTATAAGAATAATTGCAGATTAAACTCACACTTTGCTATTTTCAAATAATAATTGCTTTAAACAATGGATCATTAAAATCCTCTTACAGATTTTGGTAAAAGTAAATCAGCATATTTACGGATTTACTGGAAATAGAAATAATAGTAACTTATAAGTGTTGAGTTCGGAGGCAATCTTTTATGATTGATAGTCCGCCTGAAATTTAGCAAATTCCAAAGAAAAGGAAGCGTATTCCTGAGTATGGGATTAATCGAAAATCTAAGTTCAATCAATTAGTCTGATAAGACTTCGCTTTATAATTACTGGCGACATAAGGAACTAAAATTATCGAGAATAATCCCCGAATCGACATTCTTAAAGCTCATGAGTAAATGAACTTTATTTGATGTTTTTTAAAATATTGAAAGTAGGAAATACACAAATTATAAAAAGGACTGTAATTGCAGTCCTTTTTAGTGTCAATTTAAATAGTCTTACTTTATCTTTTTTTTTAATTATATATATTAAGTATACAAAAATAATTTCTTAATATCATTAATTATATTTATAAAATGAAAGAGCAAATTTTGTTTCCAAATATAGAGAGAAGAGAAAAGGGTTTCTTACAAGTTAGTGATATTCATTCAATCTATTGGGAAAGATCTGGTAATCCAGAGGGTAAAAAAATAATTATTCTTCATGGAGGTCCTGGAGGCGGTAGTCAGCCAAGATATAGAAGATACTTTAATCCAGAAAAATTTGATATTATTCAGTTTGATCAAAGAGGTTGTGGTTCATCAACTCCTTTCTCAGAATTAAGAGAAAATACTACTAATGATTTAGTTAATGATATTGAGAAATTACGGAAAGAATTACAAATTGATAATTGGCATTTGTTTGGAGGATCATGGGGTTCTACTCTTGCACTTATTTATGCAATAAAAAATCCCTCAAGAGTTCTAAGTTTGACTTTAAGGGGAATATTTTTATGTAGAAAATTTGAATTATTATGGTTTTATCAGTATGGTGCAAGTGAAATATTTCCTGAAGAATTTGAAGAATATATTTCTGTAATACCTCAGGATCAAAGAGAAGATTTAATAAGTTCATTTTATAAATATTTAACCTCATCAAATGCTGAACTTAGATCAAAAGCTGCAGCTGCATGGACAAAATGGGAACTTTCTACAAGTCATCTCATTAAAAAAGAATTAGATTTTGGTAAAGGGCAAGCTAATCTTTTCTCAGATGCATTTGCAAGAATTGAATGCCATTATTTCATAAATAATATTTTTTTAGAGGATAATTTTATTTTGAAAAATATCAAAACCATAGAATCAATACCAACAACCATTATTCAAGGAAGGTATGATGTTGTATGCCCAGTTAGAAGTGCATGGGACCTTAATAAAAAATTAAAAAATTCCCAGTTAATTATTGTTGATGATGCTGGACATTCTATGAGTGAAGAAGGAATTACTAAACAATTAATAGAAGCTGTAAAGAAGCTTTAAAATACTTTTTAATATTTTATAATTTGGCAAATAAAATTATAGTCCGTTATCTTCAATATTTTGTGCAATACTTCTAAGTAATTGAACAATATCAGAGTCATCACATTCAGTATCTTCTTTAAGTAAAATACATTCATCTCGAATGCTTACATTTGTACTCCACCAAATACCTGAACTATTGGTATCATCCCATTCAAATCTATCAGACATAATTACTAATAATAATTGATTTAATTGAGATTTCCTTTTAAAGAAATCTTATTTTTTATAAGATAATAATATTAAATAATTTGTTTAGCTATTTAAAATAATAATAAAATGCCAATAACTGAGAAACTTTGGGATAGTAATTACGAGCTAGCTGAACTTAGCTTAAATACAAAATTTGTGCAAGGTCTAAAAAGTGGAAACCTTCCTAAACATATTTTCCAAGAATATTTAGCTCAAGACTATTTCTTTTTGGAAACCTTTGCAAAGGCATATGGTTTGGCAGTTTCTAAATCTAAAGATAAATATTCAATAAGGACTTTAAGTCAACTTTTAATAGGAGTATCCGAGGAACTGATCCTACATGAAACTTATGCAGAAGAATGGGATATTGATTTGTCTAATAACCACATAAAACCCGCTACTAAAAATTATACTGATTTTCTAGATGATGTTTCTAAAAAACTAAGTGCAATTGAAATAATGTTTGCTATGACACCCTGTATGCGTCTTTACTCTTGGATAGGTCAAAGACTGTCAAATATGGGTTACGATAATACATATAAGGAATGGATAATTACATACTCTGATAAGAATTTTGAAAACTTAGCAAAGTCGCTTGAAAACCTTATTGATAGCTATCAAGATTCATTTGATATTAATCATGCAAATTATTTATACAAAAGGGCAATGGAATTAGAGCTTGATTTTTTTAAGGCATATTCAGATTTCTAATTAGTTTATATAATTCTTTTTAAACTCGAAATATTAAAATTATGTATTCAAAAATTGCACTTTCAATAGGAGGTAGTGACTCTGGTGGAGGTGCCGGAATTCAGGCTGATCTTAGAACCTTTATGGCACTTAAAGTACATGGATGTTCTGTAATTACATGTATTACAGCTCAAAATAGTATTGAGGTGAAATGTGTAGAGGAAGTAAATAGTAATACCTTATTAAGTCAGATGGATACTTTAGTAGATGATTTTACTATTAATGCTTTAAAAACTGGCATGTTACTTAATGAAAGGATCATTATTGATACCGCTATAAGGTTAAGAAATTATCCTATTCCTAAAATAATTGACCCAGTAATGGTAACTAGAACTGGTTCTAAATTGCTTGAAGATTCTGCAATTAATGCCTATAAAAAATTACTTTTGCCAATTGCAGAGTTGGTAACTCCAAATATTTTTGAAGCAAATCTATTATCTAATATGAAAATTAATAATAAAGAAGATATCGAGAAAGCTGCAAAGAAAATTATTGGACTAGGAGCTAAAGCCGTATTAATAAAAGGTGGCGGTTTGGAGGGGATGAAAGGTAGAGATTTCTTTCTTGATGCAAATGGCAGAAAAGATTGGTTTTTTAATAAGTTTGTTAATACCCAAAATACACATGGAAGTGGATGCACATTAAGTGCTGCAATTTGTAGCTATAGGGCATTAGGTTTCGAGTTGATAGACTCTATACAAAAGTCAAAATTATTTATTGTAAAGTCCCTGGAAAAATCTTATAAAATTGGATCTGGACCAGGACCTCTAGGACATTATCAATAAAATTTAAAAAATAAGAACTAGAAGCAATATCCTCATGAGGTTTAAAAAATAAAATTGATTTGCAATAGTATTATTTTGTATTGTTAGGACAAGTTTTTAAATTTTTATTAAATAATAATTTTTTTAATCGATAGTAATTAAGACTCATTCCCTTTTATTTTTTAAAGACTAATTTATAAAAAAAGACTATTGTTATGCTTAAAGAAGGAACAAATAAACAAAAAACTATATTAAATGTTGGTTACTGCGAAAGCACCTCTGAATGGCTTAATAGGATTATTACTGAATTAGCTGACGAAGATAAGAACTTTGTAGATTTATCAGTTATTTGTGCTTAATTGTTGAAAATATAAATATATCTAGATCGACTTTGAAGATAATTTATCTATAGAATAGATTTATAAATTCTAAATAGTTTTTAAATAAATTTAGGTAATTATTCGCATAGTTTGAGGTGTAAAAAAAAGTTAAAAGTAAGTAATTCAAAAAAAGTTATTCTAAAGTTATGCAACCTATCTCTGAAGACCTTTATAAAAAATTAGTTAAATCTTCTAAAAGATTAGAATTGTAATTTTTATTGATTTAATTAATTCTTATTTTTTTTAATTAATTCTTATTTTTTTTAATTGGAAAAGAATTTTTTATAGTTGATTCTTATTAAAAATTTATTAATAGATTATAGAATAAATTGCTCAATTTATCAGAAATGAAAGAAGATTCTATAAAAACAATCGGCATGAAAGAGGAATCAAGAAAAGAAGCTCTATTAACATATTTACTAGAGGTAGAAGGATTAACAGATATTCTTGATAAGGATTTTGAGGAGTGGTCTAATTTTGATGGCTGGGAAAATATTTCAGTTCAGCAATGGATTTTTGCTAGAGCCTTGGAAGTTTATAGAGGTAAGAAAATAGATATTAGATGCGGTTGTTGTGAATATATTAATTGTCTCAAAAATGATTTTAAGGCGATTAACAACCAAAAATGCAATGGGATAAAAAGTGCATACATGATTGAAAAGGTTTTAAGTGAAATTTTATTGGCTGCAGCCCAAAGAGAATGTGATGGTACTTATTCGGCATAAGTTTATCTATAGGAATCTTTAAATTTAAAAAATTCTATTACCCATTTATTTGCTTCCTCCATTCTTCCACCTTTGAAGTGGTCTCATACCAAATCTTCTTGAAAATCCCTCCATGAAATGTTTGTGGAATTTATCCTGTTCTTCAGGCTAATTGATTAATACAAAAATACTTCTTGCGAACCGTTATTTGATTTGGCAATATAAGTTACCGACTCTGTAATTGGCACATCAAACTTAAATGTTTAATTTAATGGCAAGATAGAACTGAAGGATTAAAAGTCGGGTATTTTCTAAAATTTTTCTTCCGGTTCAGCTGTTAAAAAGCTCCTAAACACATACATATAGACAATGAGAATTATTAAGAGACTCAGTTCACTCCCAGGCGATTCATTGAGTGTTATACGCCGCACGCCGCCACTTGTTTTCGCAATGGCCGTATTATCTTTCGGAGGATTTATAGGCGCCTCAACAGTCCTTGTGAGAGGATTCAGGATGGTTGAGAATTCCATCACTGTTACAGGTGCAAGTACTGAAAGTTTTGAGAGTGATATTGCTAAATGGTCCGTTCAAGTGAGGGCTACAGGAAAGACTCAGATTGACTCATTTAATAAGCATAAAGAGTCAATGAAAAAGACTATGAATTTCCTTCAAGCCAATGGAATTGAGGATGGTATCAAACAAGAAGTTTATCTTGGACCGGCAAGTATAAAAGAATATGTAACCAAGCATCCCAAGACCAATGAGATCATCAGAACGGAATGGATTACCTATCAAAGAATTGAAATCCAGAGCAATGATGTTTATCGAATTCAAAAAACCCATAGCAAGATAACTGAACTTCTTGGCGAAGGTGTTTTGGTAAGACCAAGCTCTCCCGAGTACACATATTCCAGGCTTCCTGATAAAAGAGTGGATATGCTCGCCAAGGCTGCAAAGGATGCAAGAATAAGAGCTGAGGCTATTGCTCTTCAGGCAGGTTCTAAAGTGGGGGGTCTAAAGAAAGTGAATACTGGAGTTTTCCAGATAACAGTTCCAAATTCTACGAGAGTAAGTAGCTGGGGTTCTTACGATACAACTACTATCAAGAAAGATATCACTGCCGTTATGGGAGTGACTTTTGCAGTTAAGTAGTAGCTCAGGGAGTCTGTTTTTTGCCTTTAAGAATCATCAGCAAAGGCAGACCAATAAGCATCAGACTTCCATCAATAAATAAAAAAGTATTGAGATTCATTTATCCATTCCTTCAGGGGTATCCAAATTAAGGGGTATCCCTTTTTTAACTGGGTCCTTTTTCATATCTTCAATCTCTTTTCTGATTCTATTGTAGTAGGCCAACTCTTCAGGATCATCTGAACCTAGACCATAATTCATAGTCGCAGCAAGATATATTCTGTGCATTCGGTATGATGATAGTGGCATTAATAAAGATAATCGTTGTTAAATATATCTTAATTAAAAGAAAAGTGATTAAGAATCGAAAGAATAAATTATTGATAATCAAGTTTATAAAAATTCGATAACCTTTAGTGAATCTATTTGCCAAAATTAAGCTTTTAAACAATTCGAAGGAGCTACAGGAAGACAAATGATATTGAATATTTTTAATTTAAACTTAATTCGGAAGCTAAAAGATATTCTTTAAAAGAAGACCATAAATTTTTTAGGAAAAATATTTATATTTACTAAAAGTATTTAATTGCTTGTTTAATAGCTATTAAAGCAATTTCAATTTCTTCTTCTTTATTTTTGAACCATCTTTGGGACCATATCCTATGAAATTTCCATCCAAGTTTTGCCAAGTGTGATTGTCTAATTCTATCTCTATCTCTAGCTGTTTCGGAAGAATGATAGGATGCACCATCTGCCTCTAAAGCTAATACATATCTTCCTTTTTCTTCGGGATGTTGCACTGCAAAATCCAATCTGTAACCAGAAACTCCATATTGAGGAACTAATCCAATTCCTCTTTCTACTAAAGAATCATAAATATCTTGCTCAAATGGATTCATAGGGACTTGATTTATTGACAAATCCCCTAAATCTGATCCTTCACTTTTTACGTATCTCAAGTATTGGATAAAAGCTTTTTTACTAACTTGTTGACCTAATTGATTATCGTCATATTTATATGGATCAATTGTAGAAATAACTTCTACTCTTTTTCTGGCTCTTGTTATTGCTACATTTAATCTTCTTAGACCAAATAATTTAGGGTTATCATAATTTAAAGGACCAAAAAATTGTCGCAAGCTATTTTGACTTTTTGGACCATAACCAGTAGATAAGAAAATAACATCTCTCTCATCTCCTTGAATATTTTCTAAATGTCTAATAATGAATTTTTCTTCAGGTCTATCTTCTGGGTAATCAACTAAATCATTCTCTTCTCCTACTTGTTTAGAGAATTCATTTTTTAACCTTCTAGCATGTTCTATCCCAAATGCTATTACAGCAACACTTTCTTCGGACTTATTTCTTAAATTATTAATAACCAATTCGATAGTTTTTCTACATTCAGCCTCAGGAGAAACTCCACTGATTTCTTTGAATTCACCAGTTAATAAATGGTATTTAAAAGGTGGAGCAGATGTTACTGATGGAGCTGTTATAAGTTTTTTATTATAAAGTTCTGGGTGGCAATTAGAAAAAGATATTAGTCTTTCATCTTCGGATCGATAATGCCACAAGAGAGTTTTTGTTCCATAAACTGGAGGTAAAGCTTGTTTAACTGCTTCTAATAGTGACTCAGTTTCATCAGCAGCACTAAACTCGTCATGATTAAAATCATTGCCTTGATCACTATCTCCACTAGATGAAAAAAATGCAGTTGAGGTTGGTGATAATTGCTTAGAATCTCCTGCAACTATTGTCTGCTTACCTCTAAGTATTGAAGTTATTGCATCGTGAGGAACTATTTGGCTGGCCTCATCGAAAATAACGACATCAAAAAAAGGTTCATTAGATGGCATCACTTTAGAAACTAATAAAGGACTCATTGCCCAACAAGGTTTGAGTTTTTTTGCAAAATTAGAAACTTTTTCAAATAATTCCCTTGCAGGTTTAAATTTTCTTGACCTTGACAATTCCTGTCTTAAAATTTGTGCCTCATTTGGGTAATCATTTAAGGCCTTTGAAGCATTATTATTCAAAATTGTACTTATTCTTTTAAACGAATTTTCTATATGTTTTTGATCATTTTCTCTAAATTCTTCAACTACATCATCTAGATAATCTCTCTCAAAAGAAGCAATTTCAGGATTATTAATTCTCATTAATTCTTCTACTGATTCACACCAAGCTAATGAAGTTCTCTTAAATATTTTTTTGTCATCTATATTATTTTCAAAGTCAATTAATATTTCCTCAAATAGACCATTTTCTGATAAACCAAAATTCAATAGGCTATTTAACAATTCATTGACTTTAATAATATTTGGAAGTATATCTCTATGTCTAAGTAAAATCGAAATCGTTTTCTTCAATTTTTCAATATTAGATTTCTCATCTAATTCCTCGTCAATAAATTGATTAAGGACATTTAAATTATTAAATAAAGTATTTATTTCCTTAAAAATATCAGCCTCAAAATTAATTATTTTTATTTTTCTTAGATCAAGAATTTTCTTGCTTTCTAAAATATTTAAACCTTTTAAAATATTTTCATAGTTTTTAGGTTGCCCTTTATTTATAATTTTTTTAAATATGGATAAATAATTTTTGTATTCTTTATCTCTTAAATATGAATACCATCTGAAGATTATATTTTTATTAAAAGTTAATTTTAGATAATCTAATTTTTCCTTCTCAAGGAAATAATCTTTACTTAAATCTAATATTTCGTTTGCTAATACTTCGGTTATAGAACTTTCTAGTTGATAAATTTTTTCTAATGAATCTTTGTAATTAATATCACAATTTTCCTGAAAAGATATCCATCCATCAACTTTTATAAGATGTTTTTTAATATTATCTATCGAACTAATTATCTGTTGAATATGATTAGGAGTCTTAATTTTTGATTCAAGAAATGATTTCCTCATGGGGAATGCAAGACTTGCAAATATATTCATTGAATATCTTGAAAGTTCAGATAACAAATTTTCTAAATTTTTTAATACCTTTGGATTTAGATTATCTATTTCATTTTCATCAATTCTATAAGCATAATCATTATCTTTCTTTGCTTCGATAGCTAAATTAAGAACATCTTTATAAGTTGTATTCCAAATATTATTATCGTCTTTCATAGCATCAAATCTTGAGACCAGAATATCCCTTGATCTCGTTAAATCATTATTTTGAAGTACATCTTTCTCTATATATTCAGTTATGAATTCAAATTGATTCCTAAATGATTCAGCAGGCTTTTTTATAAAGGAGTCTATTGAATGCAGATCAAGAAAATAATCTTCTAATCCAACCTTGTTAATTCTTTTCTTTACTGCATCAATTGCAGGTCTTTTTTCTGCTACAAAAAGAACACTCTTACCTTGCGCTATAAAACTTGAAATTAAGTTTGTAATAGTTTGACTTTTACCTGTTCCAGGAGGCCCTTCTATTACAAGATTCTGTCCTTCTAAAGCTGCATTAATAGCAAATTGTTGACTTGAATCTGCATCTAATACTAGAAATTCATTCTCTGGAGAAATATAGTCTGGTTCTGATATGTCAATTTCTTTGACATCATCTCTTAATCCTCTTATTGATTTTTCATCTCCTGTTAAAGCTCTAATTAGGATATTATTCATTAATGCATCTCCAGCTGATAAAAGATCCTTGACCATGGGAAATTTTAAATATCTTAGATTTTTCATCGCATAACCATCTTCAATCCGGAATTGCAATTCATCTGATATTTCTTCTAATAAATAAGCTCTTACCATTTTCTCTCCTTCAACTTGTGCTAACTTCAATAAGTCTTCGTTAATTTCCTCACCCATCTTTCTTTTAAGATAAAGAATTAAGGCGGGATTAACTTCAGGCTCATTATTTTTAATTGAGAATGTGATATTTTTTATTCTTCTTTCCTTTGGATTATTAATAGATAATTTGTAATAAAGTAATGGAGAATAGGCATTATTAATAAGATCGGATTCCCAAATAGCAAAACCTGATATCAAGCTAAAAACTTCTATTCCAAACTGATCAAAATTTTCAATCGCATCTTTTACTGAACCCTTAATATTCCCTTCTGCTTCAAGTTCTTCTAACTCAGATACACTTATAGAATTTCCACTTAAAAGAGACTGAACAATTTCCTCAGAAGGAATATAAGAAGAGTTCTTAGTCTGTCTAAAACAAATCAAATCATTTTTTCCTGTTAAATCAACTAATTGTTCTGCCCAATACTCAAATCTTTTTAAAATATTTTTTTTATTTTCTGTAGTTTTAAAGTCAGATATTTCTTTTTCTTTATAATCAGATTCCTCGGAAGATTTTGTATTCTCCAACTTGTTTTGTAAATATTCTTTGATTGAATTAAAACCCTCTGGAATTAATAAATCTATTGAAGTAAGTTTTAAATTTTCGTCCTCAAATTCATTATTAAGTTCATTCTTATCTTTTTCTTTTAATTCCGCTTCTTTGGATTTTCTTTCATTTGATGAATAATTATTATTTAATTCAATTTCATCTTTTATTGGAAGAATATTTTCTTGAGAATCATCTTCTAAATTAATAATTTCATTATTAGTTGAGCTCTTGGTAGTGATTTTATTTGCTTTAGTATTATTTTCTAAAAATAAACTTATTTTTTTTTTAATATCTACCAACATTCTTGCAGTATATGGTCTTTTTCTAAAATTAATTTCATATTCAATTTCTTTAAGTTCTTTAATATTATTTTCCTTTAGAAAAGTTTCTCCAGCCTCTATTAACTCGGCCGTTTTATATCTTAAATATTTACGACTATTAGCTTCAGGCATTAAAAAATATAGTTTCTAATGGTTTGTATATTCTTACTTAAATATAAAGAAAAATGCAAGATTTGAATAAGTTGGGTTCATATTTATAACAATTAACAAGTTATCCAGATAGATTTTATTGCTTTTAGAATTTTAGAGTTATCTTCTATTTAATGCACCTCTAGATATTTAGATTCAGAAACAAAAATTAGACTCTTAATCCTATTTATATATTCTCATCGATTTATTCTGGCGATAATTAAAATCCCTTGGTTATCAATACCCTTAGCAAGTGCCCTCGTCGGGACTTGAACCCGAGACCTCTCCCTTACCAAGGGAGTGCTCTACCGCTGAGCTACAAGGGCAATATTAAAGTGGGCCGGGTTGGATTTGAACCAACGTAGGCAGAGCCAGCGGATTTACAGTCCGCCCCCTTTAACCACTCGGGCACCGACCCCCACTAATTGAACTTATCAGTTAATGGTCACTTTGTGTGAAAATGTTTTGGTTTTTTTGTTTCTTTGTAGATAGCATTTAAAAGAAAAGACTTTATTGCTGATGAATATTTTATTGATAAATGGTCCAAATTTAAATTTGTTGGGTACAAGAGAACCTGAGATATATGGGAATAAAACCTTGAGTGATATCGAAAAAGATTTAACCAAAGTTGCACAAAAACATAGTATTAAACTTGAATGTTTTCAAAGTAATCATGAAGGCGAGATAGTTGATAAAATTCAAGATTCTGTTGCGAGTATTCACGGAATACTTATAAATGCTGGAGCTTTTACTCATACTTCAATTTCAATTAGAGATGCCTTAATTGGATCAAAAATTCCATTTGTAGAATTACATATTTCAAATATTTTTAGTCGAGAAGCATTTCGCAAAGAATCTTTTCTTACAGATAAAGCAATTGGAATTATCAGTGGCTTTGGGATATCAAGTTATTCTCTCGCTCTTGACGGCATTATTAAATACTTAAAAAATAATTAGTTCATGTTAGTAGATTTTAAAAGACCTTCTTCCCATATTAAACATTTATCATCATTAACCTCAGATGAATGGATCCATTTAGCCTTATCAAATCCGATAGAGATTTTAATTGATCATGCACACTGTGAGAGGAAAGCTGCAGGAGTAGCAATCCAAATAATGTTTAGATATCCATCAGAACCTAATTTAGCAGAAGTTTTGAGTCCAATAGCCAGAGAGGAATTAGAACATTTTGAAAAAATACTTTATTTTTTAAAAGATCTTGGGCATTCTCTTAAAGCTATAAAGCCTCCTCCCTATGGTGGTGAACTTGCTAAAAGTATTAGGAAAGAAGAACCTAATAGGATGCTGGATAGTTTCTTAATAGCAGGCCTTATAGAAGCAAGAAGTCATGAAAGATTAAGTTTACTTGCTTTGAATTCTGAAAAAAAATCTTTTAAGGATCTCTATGAGTCTTTGCTTGAAAGTGAAGCAAGACATTTTGGCATTTATTGGAAATTGGCGAAGACTAAATTTCCTAAAGAAGAAACCTATAAAAGGTTAGATGAATTATCTAAAGTCGAGTCAGGAATTCTATCTAAGACTTTTATTATGCCCAGGGTACATAGTTAAAAAATCTTCAATGAATTTTATAATTATGAGAATAAAAAAATATTTAAATAGATTTCTAGGTTATAAATATGATTTGCCATCATTAACTATTGTTGGGGTTGGACCTGGAGATCCTTCACTATTAACCATTGCTGCAGTAAAAGCAATTAAAAACTCGAAAGTTATACTTTTCCCCATTTCAAGTGATGATAAGAAGAGTTTGTCAGCAGAAATAGTTAGGGAACATATCAAATTTAAGAAAAAAATACCTATCATCTTCCCAATGGCGAGGAAGGGATTTGACCCTGATGAAATATGGTCTAATGCTGTAGAGATGATTGTGGAATTTATAAGAAATTACGAATCAGTTGTTTTACTTTGTCTTGGGGACACTTCGCTTTTCGCAAGCTCCTCTAATATTCTAAGAATACTAAAAAAAAGGTTCCCTGAAATAGTCACCAAAACTATACCTGGCATCTCATCTCTTTCTGCAACATCAGCTTTAAGTAATTTTGATTTAGTAAAAAAGGGAGAGACTTTGATAATCAAAGAATGCCCTTCTTCTGAATCGGAATTAATATCTCTAATAAGCAATATTAGAGGCAATAAAACGGTATTGGCATTAATGAAAGTTGGGAAGAGATGGAATTATGTCAAAGAAATCTTAAAAAAAGAGCATATTATCCAGCAATGCTTAATTGCTTTGAATGTAGGTATGCCTGATCAAGTTATCCAAAATGCATCAAAATATAATTCGGATATTATGCCTTATTTCTCTTTGATTTTAATAAGATTAAATTAATGGATAAAAAAGAAAATTTCTTTAAAAATCAATTCTCTTGGCCAATAAGTAGGAAACTATTATTTTTGGTTCTTGAAGATAAAGTTAGCGATATCTTTGTTTGTGAATTGGTATGGGAAAGACTTTTTTATACTAAAAATCTTTCTTTAAATGATTGGACATCAAGTCCATTGACCCCCTCATATTGGTCAGAGAAATTTGTTCGTGCTCCTCAAATTATTTCAGAGCGACCTGCATCAATTCATCTTACTCGCTCAATACCAAAGGAAAACAAGCAAAGTTTAAAAGAATTTCTTAATTTTGGAGGTTATAAGATTAACGAACTATATCCAAGGAGAACTAGAAGAGCAACAGCAGTCAATTGGTTGATTTATTGGGCTATTGAATCTAGATATAATATTGATGAAACTAATTACTTACCTAAATTATCTTCTCCTTCTTCTAATCCAGTAAAAGGACATTATGGAGATCCTGATATCAAATGAATAGTTTGTTTAAATTAAAAGATAATATTGAATGTATAGTTGTATTAGATATTAGTTTATCAGGAGATAATAATTGACTCTTCCTTCAATAGCAATTATCGGAAGACCTAATGTTGGAAAATCTACTTTGGTGAATCGATTATGCCAAAGTAATGATGCGATTGTCTTTGATAAGCCTGGAGTTACAAGAGACCGAACTTATCAAAAAGCTTCTTGGGGAGGGAAAGAGTTTCAAATAGTTGATACAGGAGGACTAGTCTTTGATGATGATAGTGAATTCCTCCCTGAGATTCGCTCACAAGTATATTTGGCATTGGAAGAGGCTTCTATCGCTTTATTTGTAGTTGATGGAAATCAGGGTGTAACTGATGGTGATTTATCAATAGCTAAATGGTTAAGGAATTCTAATTGTAAAACAATTGTTGCTGTTAACAAGTGCGAATCTATAACTCTGGGAATTTCTTTGGCTTCTGAATTTTGGAAACTTGGATTAGGTGAACCTTACGCTGTTTCTGCTATTCATGGTTCTGGTACTGGCGACCTTCTTGATTTTGTTATTAATTCACTTCCTGAAAATTCTAATATTCAAGATGAAGAAGATAAAATAATGATGTCAATTATTGGTAGGCCAAATGTTGGGAAATCTAGTTTGCTTAACTCAATTTGCGGAGAAAAACGAGCAATTGTAAGTGACATTAGTGGAACTACTACTGATTCAATAGATACTCTTATTGAAAAGAATTCCCATCAATGGAAAATCGTAGATACTGCAGGAATAAGGAGAAAGAAGAATGTTAAATATGGTACTGAATTTTTTGGGATTAATAGAGCTTTTAAATCTATAGATAGAAGCGATGTTTGCTTATTAGTAATAGATGCAATAGATGGAGTTACTGATCAAGATCAAAAGTTGGCAGGACGAATAGAAGAGCAAGGTAGAGCTTGTGTAATTGTTGTCAACAAATGGGATCTTGTAGAAAAAAACAGTTCTACAATCTATCAAGTAGAAAAAGAACTTAGATCAAAATTATATTTCTTAAATTGGTCAAAAATGATTTTTATTTCAGCTTTAACAGGACAAAGAGTGGAGAATATTTTTGAGCATGCGCTTAATGCTGTTACTCAGCATAGAAGAAGAGTTACAACATCTGTTGTTAATGAAGTGCTTAAGGAGTCTTTAGGTTGGAAAAGTCCGCCCACAAAAAGGAGTGGAAAGCAAGGTAGACTATATTATGGTACTCAAGTTAAGAATCAGCCTCCCACGTTTACTCTTTTTGTTAATGATCCTAAATTATTCGGAATAACGTATAGAAGGTATATAGAAAAACAAATTAGAAGCAATTTAGGCTTTGACGGTACACCCATAATCTTACTTTGGAGAGGAAAGCAGCAAAGGGCATTAGATAAAGAGATATCAAGAAAAAATATTGAAATAATTCAAAAAGATTGATGAATATAATTACTAAATTTTCTATTGGACAATATGTCGATGGGAATAGAAGCTGGTTAAGAATTATTGATAGTAGGTTGAAAATAATTGCGGTATTTATATTTCTCCTTACACCAATTTGGTCAGGTCCTTTTTGGAGATTAAGTTTAGTTCTTTGCTTATTATTGATTACTTTTTTTAGTTTATTACCCGCAAGAGTTTGGTGGCGTTCAGTTTCTCTTCTATTAACCTTATCATTGTTAATTGGATTCTTATCATTACTAGCGGCTTCTGATATTCATTCACTTGAAAGCTCTTTTAGAAATCCAAATGAATTGCAAGTAATTTTGGCAAGTAATAAAAATTGGAATATTCTAGAAATCCCCCCCAATCGAATAGGGTTCATAAGTTTTGGTTCATATAACTTATCTAAGAAAGCGTTTGAAGTAGGAATAAAAACCTCAACTTTAATATTTACGGTAGTTCATAGTGTTAATTTGATGCTTTTAACAACATCTCAAGAAAATATAGTTTGGGCGTTAAGTTGGTTTATGCAACCTTTTAGGAAAATTGGTTTGCCTATTGATAAGTGGCTTTTTCAATTATTAATAGCTCTTCGCTTTATTCCTTTAGTTCAGGAAGAATTCCAAAATTTGATTAAATCAGTTTCTTTAAGATCAATAAATTTTAGACAGCTAGGCCTAAAGAAATCTATTAATGTCTTAATAACATTAATAGAAAGATTATTTTTAAATATATTTTTAAGGATTGAACAAGGAGCAGATGCATTACTTTCTAAGAAAAAAATTCTTATTAATACGAATAGATTTAGAACTTTTCAAAAAACAACAGCCCTAACCTTTATTATAAATACATTATCGATATGTTTTATATTCATAGCAATTTTTCTTAGAAAACTGTATGGTGCATTATAAATAAACTAATGTTTAAGTTTGAGTTCAGAGCGTTATTTAAATCATCCAACATTTGGAATGTTGTATCAAGTCTCTCCTGGTAACGATGGAAGAGATATTTATGCTACTTTGTATGCCCAAAAAATGTTTTTTCTAGTAGAAATTAAACAGAGAGAGGTCTTTTTCGAAGTTATACCTTATTTGGATGCTCGTAATCAATCTGAATTGAATTTACAAAGAGCTAGAAGAGAAGGGTCAGAAGATTTATCTAAATGGAAAAACTTATTCGCACAAACTTTTTTATAAAATGTGAACATTGAAAATTACTTAAAAATTAAGAATTTAATTCCATCAACTGTAAATTTACTTGCAGTGAGTAAGGGATTTAAAAGTAAAGAAATTAAAATCATTAATAATCTAGGTCAAAAGGATTTTGGTGAGAGTAAATTTCAAGAAGGATTTCAAAAGCAAGTAGTTTTAAAAGACCTTAAAGAGATAAAATGGCATTTTATTGGAAGAATACAGAGCAATAAAATTAGAAAGATAGTGCAGAATTTTAAATATATACATTCAGTTGATTCCTATGAAAAATTAGAAAAGATTTCTAATGTTTCATTTGAAGAAATGAAACATCCATCAATAATGTTGCAAGTTAAGTTAAGTGATGATCCAAATAAAGGGGGTTTTGAACCTGAATTATTAATAGAAAAATGGTTAGAAATTCAAGAATTTAAGAATGTAAGTATAACTGGTTTAATGACTATCAATCCCAAAGGATTAAGTTCGCGAGAAAATAAAGAGTTGTTTGAAAAATGTCGGTCCCTAGCAGATTCACTAAACCTTCCTGAATGTTCAATGGGAATGTCAAAAGATTGGCAGGAGGCTGTTGATTCTGGAGCTACTTGGATAAGATTAGGATCCATTATCTTTGGCGATAGGATAAGGTAGTTATAAAGGCATTAAGTATTTTTATTTTTATAAAAATTTTGTTTATAAACTTGCAGTAAACGACAAGTAACGTTATTTAAGTATAGGTAGTTGATTCATTCAAAAAAAAATGGATCTATTGCTTGAGGTTCTTAGACCTTAGTAATTAATTTCAAGAGGATTTAGACGTGTCACTTATTTCGCGATTAAAGGCAGTTGTAGCAGGTGATGATTATCTCGATGATGACTTCGATGAGTTTGATTATGCTTCAGAAGATGAATTTAATGAGATAAATGATTTTAAACAAAATCAAAGGAACTCAAATGCTCTTGTAAATTCAAACCCATTCGAATTTATGAATAAAAATAGATCATCAAAGGTTGTTGGCATGCCTGGGATCTCAAATACTTCTGATTTAAGTTTGATGGAACCACGTAGCTTTGATGAGATGCCTCAAGCTATTCAAGCATTAAGAGAGAGAAAAACAGTAATTCTTAACTTAACTATGATGGACCCTGATCAAGCTCAAAGAGCAGTTGATTTTGTAGCAGGAGGAACATATGCTATTGATGGTCATCAAGAGAGAATAGGAGAAAGTATTTTTCTTTTTGCTCCAAGTTGTGTAAATGTAACTAGTTCTTTCCCAGAAGAGGCTTCCCCTTCTAGTGTTCCAATACAAAATACATCACAAAATAGTTTAGAAAAAAATACAACTCCACAACCAGCCTGGGGAAGTTCTAAATTACGTGCCTATTCATAATTAATTTGTGACTATTAAAATAGCAGTTATTGGTTTTGGAAATATTGCAAAGGCTATAATAACTCCATTATTAGTTAAAAAATTAATAAATCCAGAAGATATTTATTGTTTAGTAAATTCCAAAGAAAGTTTAGAGAATATTAAAAAAAATTTTAAATATGATGTAAATATTTTTCAGGCAAATTCTAAAGAAGCGAATTTAATTTGGAGCTGTCAAGTCAAACTTCTTTCAGTAAAACCTCAGCAGCTTAAAGAAATCAATGAGTTAGATATAGATAATCATAAAAGAAATGACAATTTATTAGTTTCAATTTTAGCTGGAGTTTCTCTAGATAAACTTATCCAAAGATTTCCAAATCATAGATGTGTGAGAGTCGTTACAAATATTCCAATAACTGTGGGCAAAGGTTTAACTGGCATTGCCTGGGGTGAGGATATTTCAGAAGATCACAAACAATTTACAAAAAAGTTATTTAAAAATTCTAGTAAAATTTACGAATTTACTGAAGATTATCTTGATACATTTCTGGCCTTAACGTCATCGGGGCCTGCAATTATTGCATTAATTATTGAAGCCTTAAGCGATGGAGGATTAAGCGGTGGATTACAAAAAACACTTTCAGAAGAGCTTGTTATGGAGATGATTTTAGGAACTATCAGTTTAATAAAACAGAACAATTTAACAACAGCCGACCTTAGGAATATGGTCACTTCCCCAGGTGGAACAACTATTTCTGCCTTGAGGGTTTTAGAAAAAAAGAATTTAAGGTCAGCCTTAATTGAATCAATAGTTTCTGCTAGTAATAGAAGTAAAGAATTTCGTTAATTTTTAAAAGAATTTTTTAAATCTATATAAACTTTTTCAATAGCATCGATATTTTTTCTAATTGTATATCTTTCTATTACACGGGCTCTCGCTTTTTCTCCTAGAGATTTTGTAAATGTAGAGTGTTCTACCAAAATAGGAATTATTGTTTTTAGTTGCGTGCTTACATTATCAGTTGAGATAACTATACCTGCTCCATTATCTAAAACTTCACCGTCAGCTCCAGTATCTGTGGCTACACAGGCAGTGCCAGTAGCCATCGCTTCTAAAAGTGATAGAGATAAACCTTCTACTAAGCTTGGTAAAAAAAATACTTCTGCTATTTGCATTATTGCAACTCTAGTTTCTAAATCCATTTCCGCACCCCACCATATTAATTTATCTTCGCTTAGGTTAGAAAAACTGTTTTCAAGAGTTGGTTTTATTGGTCCATCTCCAACAATAACTAATTTGCAATTATAGGTTTTTGTGTTCCGCCAAGCTCTTAAAAGTGCTTCGATATTTTTTTCATTAGCAATTCTGCCCATATATAAAAAGATTCTTCCATCTCCAAGTTTTTTTCTCACTGCATAATGTTTTTTATTTATTCTGGTCAAAGGTTTCCAAATATTTTCATCAACACCATTTGGAATAACTATTTGTTTTTCTTTATTAACTCCTAATTTTGCAAGAATTTTTTTCTGTGTTTCTGAAAAAACAATTATCCTATTAAACTTATCTAGTGAGGGAGCATAAAGTTGATAAGTCAGTTGCTGAGTATTTGCAGTTAAATTTCTGTTCTTTATATCAAATGCTGGGTGGAATGTTCCTACAAGTGGTACATTAATTTGATTACAAAGTGCAGGAAGCCTAAAGTCTAAAGGAGATAAAGTTAAACTAGCATGCACTATATCTGGCTTTAACCTTTCTAATGAAATTTTTAATTCTTTTTCTGCTCTGGGAGAAGGGATTGTATAAACCTGAGACTTTATTAGATATGGGAGACTTACTTCAGGATCATTGGCAAGGAATAATGGGTTTTTTGCATTTGAATTAGAGGGATTATCAAAATGAATAAAACTGACTTTATGCCCTCTACCCTTTAATTCCTTAGTGGTTGAATTCCCGTAACTTACATTTCCGCAAAAAGGGGATTTTTTACCTAACCAGGCAACATTAACCACATTAATTTACTGAACTATTTATTAAGTTAACAGTCAATGTTCCAAACATCGTAATTTTAAAATTTATTAATAGTATAAGAAAATATTAAATGTATAGTTCTCTCATCATTTTTAGTGAAGATAGTTCTTTGTCTAAATGAGCAAAGATCCAAGTTTCAATAATTAATAATATTTTAAGCCAAACTTTTTTAGGTCCTAATAATTCTCCGTTTGACTTTATTGGTAATTCTGGGAAAAGTAGTCTCTGTAATAGCGCAACTTCTGATGCATTTATTTTGAGTATACTTTGCGAATCTTCAATAGTTGAGAAACCCTCATTTGGTAAAAAATAACACTCCCATTCCCAGTTTCCTAAAGGAGGGATAATATTTGATCCTGTTTTACAGCAATGATATATAGGTAAATTAATCCCTCCGATTGCTAATAAATGGATTAGAGATTGAATACTCATTGAGAGCATTTTAATATCTTCTTCTTCTTTTGGCATTTCGTATAAATAAATTCTATCCAAATGAGCAAGAACACAAGATAAATAATTTTGTTGCTTATCATTATTCCCTACTAATAAAAATGTTAGTTCAGTTATTGCCTGAGCGGCTGCAAGAGTTTCAATATTTTTTCCCAGACCACTATAGCTTTTAATAATTTTAATTTGCCGTACTGATTTAAGACTTCTTTTGCCGAAAATCTGCATACTTAAATAGTTTAATGGAGAAGCTGAGGCAAGACTACTTTTTGGGCGTCTGGCACCAGGAGCTGCTAGTCTAAAAATACCTAAATTATCTGTAAGAATAGTTATTAATCTATCATTCTCGCCCAATGGAGTTGCTTTAATACAAAGACCTTCTAACCTGTTTTCCCCTGTCATTTAAATAATTCTGACTTCTTCGAAAATATCGCTAAAATTTGAAGTCCCAACGCAGTTAATCCCAGAATCAAATAAATCAATAACTTGAGTAAGTCTTTTTATCCCTCCTACAATCTTTATAAGGCTTTTTTTGCTAATTATTTTTAATATCTCATCGACATCTAGAGCTGAAATAGGAGGGCCAAACCCATCACCGAATTGAAAGCTTTTTATTCCCAATTCTAGCGATATTTCTATCGCTTTTACAAAAAGTTCTTTTTCTAATCTTGACTTATTAATGATAATAGTTACAGGTATCTGAGAGCTTTGTACCATTTCAATCTCCAGACCAAAAGTATCTGTATTTCTCTTTGATAGATTAATAAAGTTAGGCATATACTCTATCCCATTTGCCCCTTTATCTTTTGCAAAACCAACAAATTCTTCAATAAAAGAAATTGGTAAATCTGCAAATGGATATGAAATAAGTGCGTTTATATTTACCTTATAGTTATTCAAAGAATTTCTTAGATAGCTAAGATAATTCAGTGAAGTAGATATATTTCTAATATTATATTTTTTAATTAGATCACAAGTTGATATGAAACTATCCCACTTTAAATAGGGATTAATAATAATTCCATGTATCTTCTCATTTAATTCATATTCAATATTTGACATTTTCTAGATTATTTAGCCTGAATCAATCCATAACCGCCATGATTTCTCTTATAAATAACTTGAAGTTCATTATTTTTTTTATTGCGAAAAAAATAAAAATTATGATCAATTAAATCTAATTGTTTAAGTGCTTCTTCTGATGAAATTGGATTCATCTTGAAGTATTTATTTTTAATACAAGGTTCAGGTAAAATTGCTTCAGTTCCTTCTTTGAAGAAATCTTTAAATAAAGAATTAGATCCCTCATTGTCATTTAATAATGAATCTTTAGTCTTTAAAGAATTATTGTTTATTGCTTTATTATTTCTCTCCTTATATTTTCGTAATTTCCTGCAAAGTTTATTAGAAACCAAATCAATACTTGAGTAGAGATTCTCAGTTTTTTCTTCAGCTCTTATAACAGTACCATTAGCAAAAATTGTAACTTCTGCTGTTTGGAATGGAACTTTAGGATTTTTTTCTATTGATAAGTGAATATTTGCTTCTTTAACGATATCCTTATAATGATGCGTTGCTTTTTCTATCTTTGCTTCTGTATATTCTTTTAAAGCTCCCGTAAGTTGAAGATTTTTACCATGGATCAAAATTTTCATAACAAATCTAAAAATATTTCTTACTTCCTAAATCTACTTAAATATGATTAAAAGAACAGCAATAATTAAAATACCTGATAAAATTTCATTTTTCAATGACGTTTATAAATTACAAAATGAATATCGAGAAGCTTTAATTTCAGGTAAATTAAATTCAGATTTTATTTGGATAGGAGAACATCAGCTTTGTTTCACCTTGGGGAGAGGTTCTAACTATAATAATTTGCTATTCTCATTAAATGATAATAAATATGATGTTTTTGTAATCAATAGAGGAGGAGAGGTAACATGCCATATGCCAGGACAATTAGTGATTTATTTGGTTTTAGATTTGAAAAATTTTAACAAGGATTTAAATTGGTATTTAAGAAAAATTGAAAAAACTATTATAAAAATTCTTGGAAGTTTTAATATTAATAGCAATACTAAAAAAGGTCTAACAGGTGTTTGGATAGGGAATAAGAAAATCGCTTCAATTGGTATTGGATGCAAAAGATGGGTAACAATCAATGGATTCTCAATTAATGTTGATTGTGAATTATCTAATTTTAATAAGATTGTGCCTTGTGGAATTAAAGATTGTATTATGGCAAATATGACTGATTACAAAGATAATATAACTATTGAAAAAGTTAAGAGAATTGTTAAAAAAGTCATTAAGGAAGAATTTAATTTTAATTTTGTACCAAAATAGAAAAATAAAAAGCTTTTAAAAGTTTTAAATATGAATGATTTAGCATATTGTCGTGGCGACAAATCTCTTTCTAGAAATTATAAATTTACTAGTAATAGAAATGAAATAGAGAAACTTATTCATGTAGACCAAATATGGGAGTACTTAAAATTCAAATGTGGTGATATCTTAGCCGTAAGTGATTTAAGGGGTAAAAATAAAGAAAAATTTTCTTATTCTGAATTGGCCGATTTGATCACGAAAGTCTCTAAATCTTTTATAAATTATGGATTAGTAAAAGGTGATGTCGTTACTGTAATATCTGAAAATTCGCCAAGATGGTTAATAGCTGATCAAGGTTTAATGCGCTTAGGAGCTATAAATGCTGTAAGAGGTATTAATTCTCCATCAGTAGAATTGGACTATATTATTGAACACTCTAATTCAGTTGGTCTAATAGTACAATCTAAGGATACTTGGTTGAAGTTAAACCAAAAAGAAGAATTAAAAAAAAAGCTTAAATTTATAATTAATCTAGAAGATGAACAATTTGAAAATTTAATTAGTTGGAGTGAATTTCTTAAAGGAGGAGAAAAAGAAAATTCTCAAAATAATGTTGTTAAAAAAGATAAGCTCCAAATTGATGATGTTGCCACAATACTATATACATCTGGAACAACAGGTAAACCAAAAGGAGTCCCTTTGACCCATGCAAATTTCTTACATCAAATAATAAATCTAGCCTACATTGCTGATCCACATCCAGGTACTTCTGTTTTAAGTGTATTACCTATCTGGCATTCTTATGAAAGAAGCGCAGAATACTTCTTTTTTTCCTGTGGGTGTACTCAATTTTATACAATTCCAAAATTTTTGAAAGACGATATTACACAAATCAAACCTGTTGTAATGGCTACTGTACCAAGATTATGGGAAGCAATACATGACGGTTTTTTTCAGGCTTTAAAAAAAATGCCATCTAAGAAACAGAAACTTTTAAAGTTTTTGATAAAGAATAGTTCTGTTGTTAAAAAGAATTTTAGAAAGATAAATAATTTAGATATAAATCAAACAACTTTAATTGCCAAAATACCCCTATTATTTTCTTTCTCTGTCAGATTCCCTTTGCATAAATTGTCCACTATTTTTTTATGGCCAAGTATCCTTAGACAATTATGTGGAGAAAAACTGAAATTTCCAATTAACGGAGGCGGAGCTCTTCCAGAACATGTGGATTTGTTTTTTGAATCTTTAGGTATAGATGTTTTAGTGGGGTATGGATTAACAGAAACAAGTCCAGTATTAACTTGCAGAAGAAGGGACTTAAATGTAAGGGGATCTTCTGGTCAGCCTTTGAAATTTACAGAAGTTAAAATAGTAAATGAAGATAAAAAAAAGATTTTGAAGTTTAGAGAGATAGGTAAAATCCTTGTTAAAGGACCTCAAGTTATGAAAGGTTATTTAAATAATGATTTGGCTACAAAAGATGTTTTATCAAATGATGGTTGGTTTGATACTGGAGATTTAGGTTTTCTAATACCGAATGGATCTCTTTTTATAACAGGAAGAGCCAAAGATACAATAGTTCTTTCTAGTGGTGAAAATATAGAACCTAATCCTTTAGAAACTGAAATTCTTAGTTCTGAATTTATTAATCAGATTCAATTGGTCGGCCAAGATAAAAAATGTTTGACTGCTATTGTTGTTCCCAATATTGAATTGGTAGAAAATAAATTTTTAGAGAAAGATCTCACAAAATTAAATTTAAATAAAAATGCTCGTTCATTTTTTAAATCGCAAATCAACAATTTGCTTAAAAGTAGATTAGGTTCAAGATCTGAGGAACAAATTTTAGATTGTTATTTTGTTGATGCTTTCAATTTAGAAAATGGTTTATTAACTCAAACTCTTAAGCAGAAAAGAAAAGAAATAGAAAAGCTATATTCATCACAAATAGACAGTATGTATGAAAAACAAATTAAAAAGGAAAATCTCATTTGAATTCTCTATATTAAAAATGTAATTTAATTTTTTATGGAAACAAAAAACTCAATATCTATTAAACGTTCAATAGCTATAAAAGCTATAGTTACCCCAACTTGGAAAGAAGATGCTGAAAAGGAATTAAGTAAAGCAATTTCTAACATTGACCAACAATTATCACAATTAGAACAAGAGGGTCAGCAAATAGTTAATAATATTAGATCCCAATCAGTAAATCCTTTAGATCCTCGAGTTCAAGAACAGGTTAGTCAAGTGCAGCAACAAGTTGCAGCAAAAAGGAATGAGATTGAAGAACAAAAAAGAAATCTACTTCAACAACAGAGTCAAGTTCGTGATTTAAAAATGGATGAAATTGTTGATCAAGGGCAAGTGGATAGTTTCTGTGATGTTAGTGTTGGGGATAATCTTATTCAAAAGATGCAAGTCTCAATAATAGTTAAAGATGGAATTATTCAATCTATAGATAATAACTAAATAAAATTATCCTTTTTACAAACAAAATTTTTATAAAAGGTCTTAATTGCTGCCGATCAAGAATATTACTTTCTTTAGTTTGAAGAGTTCCCAGCATGAACATGATTTCGTATAATAAGTTCAAGAGTTTAAAGGGTCCCTAACCATTAAGACTGTAGACAGTTTGGTAGATAATCCCTAAAAACCAATGTAATAGCAATTTTCTTATGTCTCACGAAATATTCATGCCTGCGTTAAGTTCTACTATGACAGAAGGCAAGATTGTGGAATGGTTGAAAAATCCTGGAGATAAGGTTGAAAGAGGAGAATCTGTCTTGGTAGTGGAATCGGATAAGGCAGATATGGATGTTGAATCTTTCCAAGATGGATATCTTGCAGCAGTGTTAATGCCTGCTGGTAGTACTGCACCAGTAGGCGAAACTATCGGGCTTATTGTCGAAAATGAGGATGAGATAGCTTCAGTTCAAGAACAAAACACTTCCAATCAGCCTGAAGTTTCTAATTCAGGGCAAGTTGACTTAGCGAGTAAAAAGACTGAAGAAAACCCTAAAATCAACAATAAAACTAATAAAAAAGAAGAGCTAAAAGTGATCGTTAAAAGTGAAAAGGCTCCTTCCACATTTAATAGGGATACAGTTAATGCCTCTACAAATAATAATTCTTCTAGGGTAATAGCATCTCCAAGAGCAAAGAAACTGGCTACTCAAATCGGTGTTGACTTAGCAAAAATTCATGGGTCTGGACCCCACGGTAGGATTCAGGCTGATGATGTTTTAAAAGCTAATGGACAACCTGTCTCTATCCCATGGATAGGAGAAGGTAGTTCCCCTGCCAGCCTTTCTAGTGCAAATTTTCGAGTTGAAAGTAAATCAGAAACATCTGGGAAGAGTTTTGGTAATCCAGGCGAAACTGTTCAATTTAACACTCTTCAAAAAGCGGTAAATAAAAATATGGAGTCTAGTTTAGATGTTCCATGTTTTAGGGTTGGATACTCTATTAACACTGATAAGTTGGATAATTTCTACAAAAAGGTAAAACAGAATGGGGTTACTATGACTGCCTTACTAGTAAAGGCAGTTGCAAAGACACTTAAGAAACATCCTCAAGTTAATTCAAGTTTCTCAGAAAATGGAATCTCTTATCCAGAAAATATCAATATTGCTGTAGCTGTAGCTATGGAAGATGGTGGGTTAATAACTCCAGTATTAAAAGAACCTTGCAATACTGATTTATTTGAATTATCTAGAGCTTGGAAAGATCTTGTAAAAAGATCAAGAGCAAAACAATTAGAACCTGATGAATACTCAACTGGAACCTTTACGTTGTCTAATTTAGGAATGTTTGGAGTTGATAGATTTGATGCAATACTTCCTCCTGGTACCGGAGCTATTTTAGCTATAGCATCTTCGAAGCCAACAGTTGTTGCTAATAGTGATGGTTCTATATCGGTTAAAAAAATAATGCAAGTGAATCTAACCGCTGATCATAGAGTAATTTATGGAGCTGATGGAGCTTCATTCTTAAAAGACTTATCTTATTTAATTGAAAATGAGCCAGAGATACTTGTATCCTAGATTTAATTGCATTTGAAAATTAATAATCAAGAAATAGATCATAAGCTTGAAGCATATGATTACTTTCTTGATACATCATTAATTGCTAGTAAACCTTCTAAGATTAGGCACGAATCTAGATTGATGATAGTAAGAGATAGTGCGTTAGAAGAAGACTTCTCAACTAATAAATTCACCAAGAATCTTGTAGATGAATTCAGAGAGGGAGATCTGGTTGTTGTTAATGATACAAAGGTAATGAAGGCAAGGTTAAAGGTTGAATTAGAAAATGGAAGAATAGTCGAATTATTAGTTTTGGAGAAATCTCATGAATCTACGTGGCTATGTTTGGCAAAGCCTGCTAAGAAATTAAAAATAAATAGAAAATTAAGTTTAACAGCCCCCTTGGCACAAAATATTAAATTGAATATTTCTGGCGTTGATGAAGAAACTGGAGGT
The DNA here is from genome assembly GCA_003209795.1 of Prochlorococcus sp. AG-436-C05. Classification (GTDB taxonomy): domain Bacteria; phylum Cyanobacteriota; class Cyanobacteriia; order PCC-6307; family Cyanobiaceae; genus Prochlorococcus_A. The sequence goes on along the minus strand of QCPB01000013.1, from coordinate 239 downwards.
AGATTTATTGAGTTCCCAGCAAATATAAATGATCTGAATTCAATGAATAAACTCCTTGAAATATATGGAGAGATTCCACTTCCTCCATATATAAAAAGTACAGAAAAAGAGTCTTTTCATGAGAATAGTTATCAAACTGAGTATGCAAGTAATCCAGGAGCAGTTGCTGCCCCAACAGCAGGTTTACATTTAAGTAAAAGTCTTATCTCAAATTTAAAAAAAAAAGGAGTGTTGGTAAT
>QCPB01000012.1 GCA_003209795.1 Prochlorococcus sp. AG-436-C05 | reverse complement strand
TATTCTTTCTTCTAAATTGAATAGAAGCTTTAATCTTTATTGCTATGACTATCGGGGCGACAGGATTCGAACCTGCGACCTAGTACTCCATAGGCATTAGGTCTCATTAATTTATAGTGGTTCTGATTGACAGTCGATCTAACATAGAGGGATAAAACCTTTTTTTTTTAATGGAAGATTTTAAGGAGCTTTGGCAGAATCACTCACAGGCAGTTCTTGGTTTAGGTGGCTTAGTACTAATATTGTCGATAGTTTTTATATATGGTTACTCAATATATAAGTAGTATTTCTAAAATTGAAAATTAAATCTCAGGGTTGGAGTTTAATTTTTAGTATTGGGGCTATGGTCTGTTTATTGCTTATTTAATATGGATAGAGACTCTAGGAAAGTTACTGAGGAGGCATGGTTAATATGCCCCAACTGGACTGAGGTAAGACGTTTTACAAAGAATAAGAATAATAAGGATAAGTTTTTTGAGTATATGTTTGTTGATAGTGGAATTGTTGTTGGTGCAAATGGAGATAAACCACCACTTATGAAAACAAGAAAAGAAATTAAAATAGATGTTGCACGCAAAGAGTACCAACAATTAATTACTGCGGGGTGGCAAGTTACTGAGCCAAGATGGTAAATATAGCGGCCGATGCGGACAGCAAAGCTATGCAAGGTTATGCAGAATCTCGTTTGGGAACTAATTACCAAGCAGGATCAATTTTTATCCATCCCTGAGAAAGTAATCTTTCATATATTTCTCTTGCTAAATATATATCTACAGAAATTGTTGTTGTCATTTCAGGTGGTTCTTTCCCTAATATGCCGACTATTTCTCCAGAGTCAATAAACATATACTCGACAGGTAAATCAATACTCTTATCGTTTTTTATAAACCTTCTAACCTCTGACCTGTTTGAATTAATTAACCAATAAGATTTAGCCATTAGCTAGGTAGCTGATGCGAAGGTGGTGCTTGAAATGTTCTCTTCTTTCGTTTTGATCTCTTATAAATAACAAATACACCTAAAGCTAATAAGGGAAGTGATAAACCTTCTACAAATAAAGGGAAGTTAATCATAGAAGTTGCAAATATATACATTTAAATAATGCGATATAAAGGCATAAAAAGCTAATTTAATTAAATTTAGTCGCATAATGGTATTGATTGAAAGTCGATCTAACACATACTTGTATTAAGTACATTTGTTGGTGGAATTATTTACTTTATTGGATAGACGCCTAGATATATTATTATCAGCACCATCAGTACGTTTAGTGCTACAGCTATTATTCTTAAAACCCTTTGATCATTTTGCATTTGACCTTCCAAGTTCTTAATTAAGTTTTAGCTGTTTTACTGATAGCTGACTGCAACTAGCGATACTTTTTAAAATATTCTATAAATCAATAAATTAGAGAATAATTACTCTATATATTTAATTAGATAATAATTACACTTTATATATACAAGGGTAATTTTTTATGGCAGATTTTAAAGCACTTTGGAATAATCAACCAAATACAGTTATTGGTGTAGGTGGGTTAGTACTATCATTGTCGATAGCTTTTATATATGGTTTATGGTTACTCAATATATAAGGAGTAATTTTTATGGAATTTTTTAAGCAGCTTTGGCAGAATCAAAAACCTGCAGTTCTTGGTTTAGGTGTGTTAGTTGGTGCAGGTGGGTTAGCACTAATATTTTCGATAGTTTTTATAATTAAGTAGTAAATTTAAACACTATTTCTAGATCCTCATAGGATAAATAACCCATCTATTTGTACTTGTAGGTACTTCCTAGATCCCCCTAGAGAACCCCTGAGCGATCTATTGCCAGGTAGATCGACCAATGAAGAGATATTTAGATTATTTCTTTTTTATATATATTATGTATATTTTCCTCTAAAATTCTGTATGATTGCATGATATTTGTTTTTTAATCAATGGATTTATTAACTACAATCACTATAGGTGGTTTCAATCCTTCTGCAGCTGCCGTAGGAGGTGCTTTTATGGGTCTTTTTGCCCTTATAGGGATTATTCTTGGACCAAACTTTAGTAAACTTGACACTGATCAATAAATTTTTTTATAGATTTGAATTAAAAGACTCATTAGAGTCTTTTTTTTTGTGTGAAATTCTATTAATTTTTTATTATTTGAATCACTAGTTTATTTATATAATAATGAATATTAAATTTAGAGATAACATATTCCGTAATAGATAAGAAGAAAACTAGGCACATCTTAGATCAAACTATATCTATTGAGCTACCCTTCTAGCTACCCTTTCACAATATGAGACAGTAAGCAATAAAAAACGAGTTGGGAGACTCGCTACTATGACTTGTTTTTAAATGGTCGGGGCGACAGTATTCGAACCTGCGACCTAGTGCTCCCAAAGCACCCGCTACGCAAAATGCGACAGCCCCCATGAGAACGAAGTGAGGCTATAGCTTATTAGTTGCTACTAAAGGGAAATATCTGAGTCTCAAAAAGTTGGAATATATAGCAAGGTATTGCATAAATATGCAAAATCTCGCTCAAAGCTCGCTCAGAAGAAAGTTTTAATTTTAATTTAAACTAATAAGAAATTTATTAGACAAATTATTGAAACATCCTATAAAGTTATAAATTAAATAAATTGACTTAAGTGAAATATATTTCAAGGGTATTTTTTATTTTATTTTTTTTATTAAGTTATATCCCTTCTTATTCATATGAGAGAAGAAATTTTTCAGAGACTATAAACAAAGGTAATCAAAATTTAGTTGGAAATTTATTGGCTAGCAAAGAAGAAAAAATTAAAGAAGTAATTGTTGTTGGTGTTGGTGAAACTATTGATGATGCATCACACAATGCTGCTAATAATGCATTAAATCAAGTGGCTGGATCTTTTTTAGATTCTGAAAAGATTTTTTCAAAAAATAGTACTTTGGATAAAGAAAAGATAAATATAAATAAATCTTTTATTAAGAACAATTATTCTTACGCACCTGGCTCTATTAATTCTTTCGAAATAATTGAGACAAAAAAAGAAGGTTTGATTTATTACATAGTTGCTAAAGTAGAAGTCAAGTTAAGTGTATTGCAGACTCTTTATAAAGAAGAACTCCAAAATAAATCTTCAAATTTAAGAAGTGATTCAGAAACTAAAAAAATATATTCAAATGGGAAAGGATCAACTTTAGATAATGCAATTTATAATGCAAAACTAAATGCGCTCAATCAAGTAATTGGAACTTATTTATCAAGCGAATTAATAATAAAGAATCAAAAGTCTATTAGAGAGGGAGTCGTTGAGGAATTAAAATTATTTTCAAATAAAACAACTCAATATTCTCAGGGATTTATCAAGTCTTACGACCTTAAGAATACAAAACAAAATGGACTTCTATATGAAGTTGAAGGAATATTTGAAATTAGATTAGGAGAATTAAATTCTTATGTAAAAAAAATTGCATATGGTTCTAATGAAATTTCTAGGGGAATATTTTTTAATATTGCAACAGATATAAAAAATAATGAAAGTAAGTTTGATTTACTTTATGAAAAAGTTTTATCTCCATTATTTAAGGGTGAAGTATTGGAAGTTAATGTTGGTAAACCATTTATTTACCAATCTTTTTGCGATAAAAATGAAAAAAATAGGGTAATTTACGGTATTGGGGCTAGGCTTGAATTTAATAAAAACAAAGATAAAGTTCTTTTAAAAAAAATTTATGAGAATTCTCCAGCATTCAGAAAAGGTTTAAGAGAAGGAGATTACATACTCTCTGTGAATAATAAATTAAGTAGTGACTTTTTAAACTTAAAAGAAGTAATCGATGCAATAACAGACGAAGAGAATAATAAAGTTGAGTTATTAATACAACGAGGTAATAAAACCTTTAAAAAATCAATTAAAAAAGAAAAAATCACCTCTGAAAAACATCCAATTTGTAAAGAGGGTTATTTTCAACAGATGGATAGAGACAGACCAAAAATGCGGTCCGGATACATGAAAAAAACTACTCCATTTGATAGGAATAGAACAATAGTAATAAGTGTAAAATTTTCCCTAAATGATGACTATCTTAAAAATATAAATAATATTCTCGAAAATGTTAGTTCAAGAAAAGAATCAAAGCACCTTTTCAAGGATATCTATGAATTGAAAAAAAACATTTATCCATACGGTAGAAATGCGGAATTAAGCAGTGATTTTATTCTTTCTTTGCAAAATAAAGAGTTTAAAAATGCTTTTACCACATTCTACATTTCTGATATTAACCAAAATAATTTACGTCAGTTTAGAACTAAATGTAAGGACTCTGATAGTTATTCTCCTTACGGAACTACTGCCAATGAATTTTGTCTTGCTGAAGCAAAAAAACGTCAAGCACTTTTTAAGGATTTACATGACCCATATCATGTATTGAAAATAGAAAAAACAATATATCCTATGCAATTTAATTTCCTAGATAAAAATGGGAACATCATTGGTGGGTTTGTTTTTGATGTTAATAATCGTATAAGTTGTGATAAACAAAACTCTAAATGTCTGGCTAGCAAAGTGTCTATAGACACAAGTTATAAACATTTCGGAACTGTAAATTTATACAGTCCTAGTGAAAATACTATTTTTAGAGCACTAAATTTTGTCTTATTTATGGATTTAGAATTAAACACCTTGCAAAGGATAAGCACCATAGAGGTCAAGCCTAAGACAAAAAATAGTGGAGCATATTGAACGATTAGAAGGAGATAACTCTGGAATAATAGATATTTAATTAGAGAATAATTACTCTATATATTTAATTAGAATTAGATAATAATTAATCTATATATAAGAACTAATTTTTTATCGAAATTTTACAGGAGCTTTGGCAGAATCATCAAGACCCATCTCATGCAGCTTATGGCATAGGTGGAGTAATAGTATTGATGATAATTTATAATCTATTACTCAATAAATTTCAGAAGTATTTTTTTAAAGAATAGCTATTAGTAAAGTCCATAAAAAATCAGCATAACTACTGATATGCAACATAAATTAGATTGACTATTATTTTATTAACCGAATGGAGGGATCAGAAATGATTGATAGTCCACCAGAGAAATTAACAAGATTGGTATAAGCAGCCAACCTATTAGAAAAAATTACTAGCAATTGAATAAGTTAAAGAGATTGATTTTAGGAATGGAGTCAATCTCTTTTTTATGTAATTAATTAAGCCAAGATGGTAGTCATTATGAGCGACATCAGACAGCAAGGTTATGCAAGGCTATGCAAATCCTCGCTCAAAGCTCGCTCAGTCTCATCTTTCTAAGTGTTGGCAATAAAAAAGAGAGTCTGGGAAACTCTCTAGTATGACTTGGTTTTTAAATGGTCGGGGCGACAGGATTCGAACCTGCGACCTAGTGCTCCCAAAGCACCCAGTACGCAATTTGCGACAGTACCCATGAGAACGAAGTGAGGCTATAGCTTATGAGTTGGGAATACTAGGATTTAGTTGAGTCTCAATATTTCTAAAAGATGCAGCAATGCAAAGCATAGGTATGCAAATAATCGCTAAATAATCGCTAAGCTACAACCTAGTGCTCCGTAGTAACTAGGTCTAATCAATTTATAGTGGTTCTGATTGACAGTCGATCTACAATAAGGGCCAATTAGCTCCTTTTTCTGTGAAACGCTTACTCCTTTCAACGCCATATTAATTACGATTGACAGTCGATTTAAAATTAAACTATTTTTAGGGTAATGGAATCAATACTTTTTTTTATAATTTTTAGCGGGATTTGGGCTGTTGCCGATGCTATATTTGCACCAATTTTTTCAAGTGTATTAGGTATAAGCGAAAGTTACTCAGAATGCATTGTAGGAATTATTCTTGGAGCAATTGCTGGTTTCTTTTTTGGACCTGTTATCGCATTTAGCTTGGAACAGAAAGCATCTAGTTGGATAGCTACTATTTGTCTTATCGTCTCAAGTTTCATAGCAAGTAGTTTTTGATTGACAGTCGATCTAAAATTATTCATATATGATTTATATTTCTCTTGTCTATTTTTACATACTTCCTTATTTCCTGCATTAGCTTTACGATCATAAGGTCATGTGCGAATCCATATAGACAAGTATCTCCTAATTCTTCTAAAGAAAAAATTTTTGGTTTTATATTTTTTTTAGGTGTTTTAGGCTCTTTTTTAATGATATTTAAAGGTATTCAATTATGGCTAATAGGTTTTGATATAAATTTAGGATTAGATTCATCTGAAATTGCAAGATTATCTGCAAAGGGAGGTGGCAAGGGTGGAATCGTTTTGCTTGCCCTAGAATTTTTACCAGCCTTTTTAGTCTTTGGTTTTGGCTTCCTTCTTTGGAAAGTTAGAGAACTAATTATAAAACTTTATTTTACTTTCTTTAAGTAAGATATTTTTTATATTTGATGATAAATAATATGAAAACTCCAGAAGATAAAGAAAAAGCTATGGAGACCTTGTTTTAAATGAAACAACTATCATCTCTTACACTTTTGTTTGCCTGTTCATTACTTAATTCGGGATGCGGCATTATTCCAGTAACTAAAGAAATTATTGAATTGAGAGGAGAGATGCAAGAACTAAAAAAAATAGAAGGTTACACAGTTCTTGTAGAATCAACTATTTCTTCTCAAGGTTTAAAGGTAGCTGTAGTTCCAACAGTTTGCATAGTAACCGAAAATGGGCAGAAGGGAGTTTTGGTTGTTGGTGAAAATTATGAACCTGTATTCCAAAAGGTAGAACTTGGTAAATCGGAAGGTAGTAGAACAGAGGTAATAAGCGGAATAAAAGAAAAAGATCGGATATTTATTGATATCCCTCCATGGCTTAGAAGAACATATAATCGCTAAGATATAACCATTGCCTATATAGTGAGCGACATGAGGCAGCAAAGTATTGCAAGGTTATAGCAAATAATCGCTATATAATCGCTAAGTCTTATATTTCTTATAGTAGGCAATAAAAAAGAGAGTCTGGGAAACACTCTAGTATGCCTTGGTTTTTATGGAGTCGGGGCGACAGGATTCGAACCTGCGCCCTAGGGCTTTATTAATTTTGAAAGTTGTTGAGAATCAGATTAATGCTATATATTTAGAGGATTTTTTAAATTGGCAAACAGAATATTGCCCCTAAGACAACAGATGAGATAAGAATGATTACTTCATTTGTATTATTGTTATTGTTATTAAGGGCAAATCTTATTGAGAAAAATGAAGCCAAAATACATATAAAAGAACAAAAGAGAGCATCAGGGACTCCAAAATCATCTACAGGGAAAAGTAAAGAACCTTCTTCTACTGCAAATAAACAATTAATCAAGAACATATTCGAGATAAAATAGATAACTCTTGAGAAAAGAACTGCTATCTTTTTAAAATCAGTTTCGTTATTACTCATAATTGATTTAAAGTAAGGATATTTAAAAATTAATTAAGTAGGAAATTAGAAATATTAATCTCTTCAATATCTCATAGTTATTTCATTTACGCCATAAAGCCAGTTAAGGGAGTTAACAACTTCAATCAATTATTTAGCTATAGATTCAAAACCAAGATTTAATTAGCGATTAAGGCATCAAAGTTATGCAAGGTATAGCAAATAATCGCTATATAATCGCTAAGTCTTATATTTCTTAATAGTAGGCAATAAAAAAGAGAGTCTGGGAAACACTCTAGTATGACTTGGTTTTTATGGAGTCGGGGCGACAAGATTCGAACCTGCGACCTAGTGCTCCCAAAGTACCCGCCCTAAAATTTGAGTCAGTAACCTAAATAAATAAGTCAGGCTATGGCAAGTTAGTTGTAATTTTAGAGAAGTTGTTAGTCTCAGAGATAGGTCAAATGTATACAAATTTATCCATAAATATACAATTCCTCTACCGTTTGTCGCCCGCAATTAAAAAAGGTTTTATAAATTTAATTCAAAGAACTTTCTCAACTTTTATTCATCCAGCTAATCCAATCGGCGGATATTTCTTTGGGGCAAACAGCCTCGCATTCAAGATTATTACTACATTGACCAAAACCTTCAATAGTCATTTGTTTTCGCATTTTTATTGACCTTTCTTTTTTACCATTAATCCCTTGAGGGAGTTGTCCTAAATGAGCTAGTTTCGCAGCCACAAAAAGACTTGATGATGCATTTTTACATCCTGCAACACACGCCCCACACCCTATACACGTAGCTGTTTCAAAAGACGAAAATGCTTTTTTAGGACTTATTGGAATTAAATTGGCATCGGGTGTTTTACCAGTCTGAGTAGAGAAATAGCCACCCGAAATAATTAATTTATCCAATGCATTTCTATCTACTGACAAGTCTTGGATAATTGGGAATGATTTTGCTCGCCATGGTTCAAGGATTATCAAAGCATTATCTTTAAAATTTCTCATATAAAGCTGACAAGTAGTTGTACCTCTTTTTGGCCCATGAGGTTGACCATTTACTAAAAAACCACAACTTCCACATATTCCCTCCCTACAGTCATGGTCAAAGGTAATGGGCCTAATATTTTTAGTTGTTAATTCTTCATTCAATTGATCTAAGGCTTCGAGTAAAGATATTTTTACAGATACTTTTTCTAAACTAAATTCTTCATATGACCCATTAGATTCATTACTAACTTGCCTCCAAACTTTAAATTTAATAGAAATAAAATCTTTCATTTATAGTTTCTAGTATTTAAGTTAATCTTCTTGAAGTTTAGGTCTTCAGAAAATCTTATATGAGAATTATTGCCAGAATTAAATTTCCAAACTGCTATATGGGAGAAAAGGTTATCATTTCTCTTGGCTTCTCCTTCCTTAGTTTGATATTCTTCTCTGAAATGGGCTCCACATGATTCCTCCCTTTCAATAGCATCTTTAATCATAAGTATTGAGAGTTCAATAAAGTCTTCTAGCCTTAAAGCTTTCTCAAGCTCTACATTTAAACCTGAATTTGTTTCAGGTATTTTTAAATTGGAATAAAAATTATTACTTAAAATTTCTACTTCTTCAAGGGCAGTTTTTAGGTCATTTCTATTTCTACTAATACCGCATTTCGAGATCATTATTTCCCCTAGCGCTCTATGGAAATAGTCAACGGGTTTTTCACCTTTTATTTTTAGTAAAGCTTTTATTTTCTTATCGACGTAATTTAAAGCCTCTTTAGAAGCCTCATCAATACTTCTGTTATCTATCCCCTTATTATTTGCTAACCAAGAGGTGATAGTTTTTGGTGATATAAAGTATCCATCACACAAGCATTGCAATAAAGCATTTGCACCTAGCCGATTAGCGCCATGAACAGAATAGTTAGCCTCTCCTAAAACGAAAAGGCCATCTATATTGCTCATTAAATTGTAATCCACCCATAATCCACCCATTGTGTAATGAGGGGCTGGATAAATCTTCATAGGTACTTTTGTTGGATCTTCACCAACAATTCGTTCATACATCTCTAATAAATTCCCATATTTAGCCTTTATTACCTTTAATCCATCTTTTTTTATTGAGTCTTGTAAGTCAAGATATACTCCTTTACCACCAAAGCCAATGCCAAAACCTTTTTCACAGATCTCTCTTGCTCTTCTAGAGGCGACATCTCTGGGAACTAAATTCCCATATTTAGGATATTGTCTTTCAAGAAAATAGTCTCTTTCATGTTCTGGAATATTTTCAGGATCATCTTTGGAATCAATTTTTTTTGGTAACCAAATTCTTCCATCATTCCTTAAACTTTCGCTCATTAAAGTTAATTTGCTTTGATAAATACCTCCAGGAGGGATACATGTTGGGTGTATTTGTGTGAAAGAGGGATTTGCAAAATTCGCCCCCCTTTTGTGGGCCCTCCAAATTGCAGTGGCATTTGATTTTAATGAATTTGTTGATAGGTAATAGACGTTGCTATATCCACCAGTTGCTAAAACAACACAATGTGCTTTATAAGTCTCTAAATTTCCATTAATTAAATTTCTTGCAATTACTCCTCTTGCAATATCATTAACAATTACCAAATCAAGTACATCTCTTTTTGTGATAAGTTCAATATTTCCAAGATTCACCTGTCGCGATAAGGCTTGGTAAGCTCCATATAGTAACTGTTGCCCTGTTTGACCTCGGGCGTAAAAAGTTCTACTAACTACAGCACCTCCAAATCTACGAGTAGCAAGAGTTCCATCATATTCACGAGCAAAAGGAACCCCTTGTGAGACACACTGATCAATTATGGAACTACTTAATTCAGAAAGACGCTGGCAACTTGCTTCTCTTGCTCTAAAATCACCTCCAAGTAAAGTGTCTTTAAATAATTGATCTATAACAACTTTATATTTTTCATCTGATAATGATCTTGCCGCATTAATACCTCCTTGGGCGGATACTGAGTGTGCTCTTCTGGGACTATCATGATAAGTGAGAAGTTTAATCTTAAATCCTTCCTCAGCGAGAGTAGCTGCAGCAGAACTGCCTGATAAGCCGCATCCTACAATAATAATTTCAAATTTATTTTTCTTTTCAGTAGTAAGATTTGATAGGTTTTTAACTGTTTTTTGCCACGCTCCTTCTACTTCTCCGGTTGGTAAATTTGGATTAATGAAGTTATTCATTTTATTACTTAAATCTTAAGTAAAAAGTCATTATTAAATAAGAAAATCCAAAAAATATAGATATAAATCTACTTATATATCTTATGTTTAACGAATTACTTTGACTTAAGATGCCTAAACTTCTATGAGCTGATTCAATACCTTGTACCATATGAAAAAAAAGTGAGATGGATGCTAAAGAATAAAGAACTAAAATATGAACACCTCCCAATTTATTTTTTAGAGAAATTAACTCCAAGTTATCGTCTGGTCTAGGGAATCTCAATTGCAAGAGATGAATTATTAAAAAGGAAGCTAAGATTACGCCTGTAAAAGGTTGAACTTTGGATGCAAGTACTCCTAGGTAATCATTTCTCCTAGTCTTTAATATTGCTTTATTACCACTTGATCTATTTTTTAAAACCTTTTTTAAGGTTAGAAAAATATGAATTATGAATGTTGTGGCAAGTACTATTTCAGAATAAGGTAAAAATAAACTTGAATGTAAATTTGACGCGTATATTTCAAAAGCATCAGGATTAATTCCTGCAAAAATAACTCCTGCAAGGTGTACTGCAATAAAAAAAACTAAAACTAATCCACTGTAGGATTGAAATTTTTGTGTAAGAGTTTCAAGTTCCAAAAATTAAATATTAATGATTTAGATTCATTTTTCTAATTTTAAATCAAACATTAAATAATGTGGGAAATCTAAGAATATAAAATTATTTAATTAATGCATATTCATCTTAAAAACTGTTGAGATACCCTCCAAAGTTATTCAAAGTTATACAAATCCTCGCCCATTCCTCGCCCGAAACGTTTTTGAGAATTGCGAGAGATCAATCGGGGCGACAGTATTCGAACCTGCGACCTAGTGCTCCCAAAGCACTAACACGCATTAAGTGAGACTCTGTTATCTCAGCTATAACTTCAATCATAAACTGCACGAGACTGCACGAGACTGCATACTTTTGTCTGAGTAGGGTTATATTTCTACGGATTTGCGTAGAATAAAAGAGGAGCACTCGGACGCTTTGTGGCAGAAACTAACTCTTGGATAAAAGTATTTAGAAGAGCAATTAAAGTCTCTGTTGGAACTGGTTGGACTGTTCAACCTGATAGAGGAAATATTCGTGTTTTATATGGAAAAAAAGCATCAGGTTTTTTATCAATAAACCTTCCTTACAAATGGCAGGAAGATCAATGGGTTGAGGCTTTGAAGCTGATAGAAACTGCTGCTGATACTTATGAAAACTATAAATCCAATATTTCTTTAAAGGCTGCTTTTGACATTTCACAGAAATCATCTACTAAATTTGAGCTGGAATGGGATATGGCTCTCGAAAATTATAGAAATTCTAATAGACACACTATTCAAGAAAATACCTGGAAAAGGAAGCATCTTCCTGTAATTAAAGCAATTTTCTTTTACGTAAAGAGATCAAAGGCAAGACCTCAAAATGGTAAAAGATTATGGAATAAAGTCAGTAATGAATATCAACATGGTAAAAATTTAGAAAAAAGAGGTTGGGCTAAAGGCACAACCATGCGAAGACATATGAGATTAGCTTTTAATAGATTCTTAAATTGGTGCGTAGAAAGAGAAGACTTTCCATCCTATTGGAGACCTCCAGTTTTTAATAAAGCTGAAGAAGAAGTAACTACAGAAAAGAGAGTGGGTTATCCATTAACAGATTCCCAAATTGGAAGATTGGTTGATTCATTTGCAGATAATGAGCATGCAGCAAAATGGCAATTCGCAACTCAGCTTTGTGCAGTTTATGGATTAAGGCCTGAAGAACTTAGATATTTAGTTCTAAAAAATAATAAAACAGAACTTTGGACTACTTATAAAAAATCGAATTCAAAGATAAATGGAAGAAGATTATTTCCTTTATTTGTTTTGGATATAGATGGAAATCCTTTTGAATGGTGCCTTACTTTGCAGCAAAGGTTTGCTGCTGGAGAACTTCTTCCTCAAATATCGAAAGGACAAGGCGCAGATAGGTTAGGGAAACAGTTAAGAGATAGAAGTCCTAAGAATATTTGGTTGTCAATTTGCAAGGAAGCTGAAGTTGAGGGGCAAGAATGCACACCTTATTCTTTCCGGCATAGATACGCCTATGTTGCTCATAATAGGATCAATAAAAATGGAACTTATAGATCACCAAAACAAATAGCAGATGCAATGGGACATGATCTTGAAACTCATTTAAAAAGTTATTCAAGATTTAATACAAAAGATTTAGAGAATGCATTTGATCCTATAGTCGACAAATTAAATAATACTGATAAGAAGTTAATAAAAAACTAATTTATTTTGAATAAGTCATGCAAATGATATTTGTTGACAACTATATATGAAGATGACGATTATTTTTACGCTTAGATGGGATATTAAATTACATGATCTTCCTTAAAAGTAAATAAGTTTGCTTCTTTAATATGTTTGTGTGAGGAAAATTAAAGAAGCATTTTTATATTAAATAAACAGGTTTAAGGAAAAATTAAAAAGCTAATAAGATCGAATAAAAAAATAAGCATTGAATGTAAAGTAAATGTGAAATAATTACATCAAATAAATTTGATTATATAAAATTAATTTGTTGGGTTTTCAAATGGCTATTAAAGATCATAAAAGTTTGCAAGACTCAAAAATTCTTCTTGTAGAGGATGACAAGAGTATTAGGTTGACAGTAAGTGAGACATTGAATAGCGAAGGTTTTAGAGTATTAAGTTTCAAAGATGGTTTAACTGCATTAGATTTTATTACTAATGATTCTAAAAATGATGTTGACCTAATAATTCTCGATTTAATGTTGCCAGGGTTAAATGGATTAGAGTTATGCAGAAAAATAAGAAATGAAGAAAACTATACACCCATACTAATTTTGAGTGCTAAAGATAATGAATCAGACAGGGTTCTTGGTTTAGAGGTTGGTGCAGATGATTATTTAACAAAACCTTTTGGTTTAAATGAATTAATTGCTAGATCAAGAGCCTTAATAAGAAGATCTAAACGTAATAAAAAAAATATAGAAAACTCAAAAACCGTCATAGAGTTTAACCATATAAAAATGTTTTTGGAAGAATGTAGGGTAACTTCTTTCGATAGAGAAATAACATTATCTCCAAAAGAATTTAAATTATTAGAATTATTTATGAAAAATCCTAAAAGGGTATGGTCAAGAGATTTAATACTTGAAAAAATATGGGAAATTGACTTTATCGGTGAAACTAAAACTGTAGATGTTCATGTTAGGTGGCTCAGAGAGAAATTAGAAGAAGATCCCTCAGCTCCAAAGTTTCTTAAAACTGTTAGAGGCTTTGGATATAAGTTTGGATGAAAATGAAAACGCTACAAGAGGTATTAACTTTCTTTTATGAGAAATGGAAAACCAAGGTTAAAGGACTTTCAAAAAATAATAAAAATATTGAATTAACTAAAAATAAGAACCAACAAATTTTTGATTTTCCATTTGATAAAGTTAAACCACAGCAACTTTTATCTTGGTTAGATTATTCATCTCAAGGATGGATGATTTTGTCATCTGATCTAACAATAAAATTTATCAATCAGAAAGGTTTATCTCTCATTAAGTTTATTAAATATAAAGATGTTATTGGAAAAGCAATTAATGATATTAATGAGCTCGAAGTACTAAGAAATAAGATTTTATATTCAAGAAAAAAAGATTTCCCAATCAGCCTAGATTGCACTATTTCGGGGGAACCCATTTCTGTAAATATTGTTAGAGCAAGGAAAAAAAATTATTTAATATTGTTGGAGAGTAAATTATCAATTGAATCCATAAAAAAAAGACAGAATCAATTAATCAATGATGTGTCTCATGAACTGAAAACACCTCTTACATCTCTTATTTTGATAGGCGAAAGACTGGAATCAGTAGTATCAAAGAAAGATAGATATCTCGTTAAAAGACTTAAGAAAGAATCTAAAAGATTAAGAAAAATGGTCGAAGAAACTTTAGAACTTTCTAAGCTAGAAAGTAGCGAGGCTTTTAATAAAAATAAAAAAATATCTATTTCAGATTTAGTGATGGAATCTTGGCAAACCTTAAAACCACTTGCAGAAAAAAAAGATATAAAAATAAATCTACTGATACCAACAAAATATTTTATATCTGCGGATATTGAAAATTTAAAAAGAGCTTTTATAAATATTTTGGATAATGCTATTCGTTATTCCCCAGCTAATGAAGAAATTCAAATTGAAATTTTTAAAAGAGATAGCTCGGTTGTTATGAGAGTTAGAGATAAAGGTATTGGATTAGAAGAAAATGAATTTAATGATATTTTTTCTCGTTTTTATAGAGGTGATCCATCAAGGACTAAATTCAAGAAAAGTGGTAGTGGTTTAGGTCTTTCAATAACAAAAAAAATAATCAATAACAATAAAGGTTTTATAAAGGCTTTTAATCATAAGGATGGTGGAGCAATTATAGAAGTTATCTTCCCATTGACGGTAGAATCTTGAGATTTATATAAAAATTATTTGATTGTTTTTAATACATTCACAACCTTTTTTTTGTTGCAATAAAAAAACCTACAATTTTGCAGGCTTTAGATATGCGTAGGATTTTAAGAACTTAGATAAGACTAGAACTTGAATTTTGTTATTACACCAATTCCAGAATCATTATCACCAGTTTGCTCAACAACATAAGCAAATGGCTTAATAGACATTGAATCGTTTATTGGATAAGAGTAACTAATGTCGTAAGCAAGTTGTTCTGTTTCAGAACTTTTGTAATGTTTTTTTGTTCCTAGTGTTGCTGCGATAGTACCTTCGCCAAGATCAGAAGAAGCACCCACTACGTATTGAGTGGTGTCATCACTTGAATCTGGGTTTCCGAATTCAATACCTCCACTAATAGTTGGAAAGTCATCTGAACTATAAGAAGCTGCAAAGCCATAGTATGAACCAGAATCGACATCTCCGAAAGCCGCAGATACTTCGAAATTATCTGCTGCGTAGCCGAGAGCAATACCATAATAATCAGTACCTTCTTTAGTAAAGATACCGTCTGAACCATTAGCACCTAAAGCAGAAAGACCTAATCCTAAGGACCATCCATTTCCTAATTCTGTACCAGCACTAACTGAGACATCTCCACCTAATGCAAGAGATTTTTCAACCCCACATTTGTCTATTCCATCTACCACTGCCTCAACAGCACAGGCATTTGGGAATTGTTTGGAAGCATCCAATGAATCACCAACAGTAACTGTCCATTCTCCTACAGGGAAAGTGTAGTTAATATCTTCGATTCTTAATTGATCTGATGCGGGCTCTCCGAAATCGAGAACTTCATTAACTGTTTTGGTACCATTTTGGTTACCAGATGAAATTTCGACGTTTAATTTATCATCACCAGTAAAACTAGTATCCAAGTCAACTGACCAGTGATAGTTTAACATGACAGCTTCTTCAGCATCAGAACCACCATTACTAGCTGCACCGATCAAGAATTCAGCTACTCCTTTCATAGAAGTTGTTTCTGTAAAACCACCAGCTTCGAAGTTGTTGACTTTTGCTTCTATGCCATCTACACGGCTATTAGTAATAGCAAGTTCTTTTTTAGCATCAAATTCGCTAATGTTCTTAACTTCTTCTGATGAAGAGTAACCAGATACATCAGCAATGTTAAGCTCATTAGCTGTTGCAGACATAGGAGCAAGAAGTCCTAATGCAGCAGGTGCTATAAATAGCTTTTTAAATAGTTTCATGTTCCTCAACACGTTAAATAATGGATTAATATCCAATATTCATTTCAACGGTTGTAGGTTAAGAAATGAATAAGGATCATAAGGAAATAGAAAATTTAAAGAGAACTTAAACTTCCCTTAAATTAAATAAAAAATGTATATATATTTCGAGAATTTTTTTTATAAAAGTTAAAAAATAAACACATATTTATTTTTATATATTTTCAAAACCAAACGATAAAAGCTTTAATCAAGATTTAGTTTAAGAGAGGGTTAAGAACTAATTAATTAAAAGATAAACTTTAAATTAAAAAGTATTTGGGTTCAAATTAAGTGCTATAAAAGATGGAGTCTTCCTATTTCTAAAAAGACAATTATGCGCTTTCCTAAAAAAGCTCTTTTATTAGCTTCTACAATGACTTTGATCGCTTCTTGCGGAACCTCAACTTCTTCAGTGAGGTTAAGTGGAGCTGGAGCATCTTTCCCTGCCAAAATTTATACTAGATGGTTCAAGGATTTATCAAATGAAGGTGGTCCAAAAGTAAATTATCAAGCTGTTGGTTCTGGATCAGGACGTAAGGCATTCATTGACGAAACAGTTAACTTTGGTGCTTCTGATGATCCCATGAAAGATAAGGATATAGCAAAAGTTACTAGAGGATTAGTTCAGATACCTATGGTTGGAGGTACTATTGCTTTTGGATATAACTACGACTGTGATTTGAAACTTTCCCAAGAGAAAGCAGTAAAAGTTGCTATGGGAATGATTAAAGATTGGAAAGAATTAGGCTGTAAATCAGGTAAGTTAACTTGGACACATCGTTCTGATGGATCAGGTACAACTAAAGCCTTTACAAACTCTATGGAAGCTTTTTCAAGAAACTGGACTTTAGGGACAGGAAAATCAGTTAAATGGCCTGCAGGTGTTGGTGCTAAAGGTAATTCTGGTGTTGCTGGTGTTATCCAAAATACTCCTGGTGCAATTGGTTATGTTAATCAATCGTATATAAAAGGAAATGTTAAAGCTGCTGCACTTCAGAATCGTTCTGGAGAGTATGTAAAGCCTACAGTTGAGGCAGGAGCAAAAGCTCTTAATGGTATTACTCTAGATGAAAATCTTGCTGGTAAGAATCCTAATCCAAGAGCGAAAGGAGCTTATCCGATAGCATCCTTAACTTGGATTCTTGCTTATGAAGAAGGCAATGGTAAAAATACTAAAGCTATCCAAGAAGCTTTAAGTACACTTTTAAGCGATGAGTATCAAGATAAAGCTCCATCACTAGGATTTGTTCCTTTGAAAGGAGATATTCTTGAGAAGTCAAGGGCTGCTGTAAATAGAATCGGTAAATAAATCGTAAGACAAACATTTAAATGGGGGAATTTATTTCCTCCTTTTTTTATGCGAACAAATATTTTGATAAACCTAATATTAAAGAAAAAAGAATAAGTATGTAGGTTGGAACTATTTTAAAAAAAGATAATAGTGTGGAGATTAAAACTATAAAAATAGAGCTAATTAAAAAGAATTTTGATGAATAACTATCTTCAATTAAATTAAAGCCAGAGAAAATAACTGCTCCTGGAATTGTATTGATTACTCCTTCGATAAAGTAATTAATCGATTTAATTCTGTTTTTTATGAAGCCTTTTCCAAAAACAAAAATCAATAAAAAACTTGGTAAAAAAATTGCAAAAGTTGATATAAATGAATACTTTAAAGCTCCATTTATTCCTCCGATCGAAAACCCAGCTTTGTATCCAATAAAACTTGTAGTTAATAAGACAGGACCAGGTGTTATTTGGCCAATCATTATCCCATCTATAAATTCATTATTTGTTAACCATCCTTGTGAGACAACATAATCACTCATTAGGGGAATGATTACTAATCCACCTCCAAAAATAAAAAGTCCTGATTTGAAAAAGAAAAAAAATAGATTAAGATAATCTATTAAAAACTTTGAGTTTGTAGAGTCCTTAAAAAAATTATAAAACTTGGCAATATCCAAAAAGATTGAGCTAGTTAAAAATGAGGTTGTTGAAAATATAGATAAAGGAACAAAACTATAAAAAATATTTTTCCATTTCTGTAAGAAAATATTTATCAAACCTGCAATAGTAAGAATTGTTATTAGAGGAAATTGAATACTATTATATTTGGCAAATATAAGTAGAAATAAGATTGAGCTAGAGAATAATACTCGATCTAACTTTAATCTTTTTTTTAATAGAACTAATGAAAATGAAAAAATTATTCCTGCAATAATAGGAGGATTAAAATAAATTAAATCACTTAGAAATTTTGATCCAGAATAAATTTGCCAAAAAAAGCTAAGAACTAATACCGAAATGAATCCTGGGATAATGAAACATGTACCGGATATCAATCCACCAAGATAACCATTAATTTTAAGACCTATATATATTGCTAATTGAGTGGATATTGGCCCTGGAAGCAATTGACATAAACCAATACCTTTTTCAAAAGATTGGGTTGAGATCAATTTTTTATTATTTATAAGTTCATCTTCGAATAAAGAAATATGAGCATATGGTCCTCCAAAGCTGAAAATACCAATTTTTAGAAAAATTTTTGCAAGTTCAATTAAGGATATTTTTGCCATCTAAATATTCTAATTTCTAAAAATTAGCTTTTATGGTGATGATAAGCTTTGTTTGATTGATGGTAATTTAAGACTCGAAATCCAAGATAATAATATTAGAAGTGATGAAAAATAAAGACAATATTGAAGACCAATACTTGGATTTCTCCCAATCATAAATAGTAAGCCAGATAGTAATGTTCCAACTAGTCTTCCAGCAGCATTTGCCATGTAATAGAAGCCAACATTTAAGCTGACTTTTTCATTATCAGAGTAGGCCAAAATCATATAAGAATGTGTAGAGGAATTCATTGCAAAAACAAATCCAAAAATAGTAAGTCCTAAAATTATTGCTATCGATGGAGAACTTTCTCTCCATAATGCGACTCCTATCAAAGATGGTATGACCATTAATACGGCACTCCAAAATTGGATAGCTTTACGATCTGGACTTTCTTTCTGGCCCCACATCTTTCTAATTGCTGGAGCCGAAGCCTGAACAATTCCATAACCTATTACCCAGGCCCCAAGAAATAATCCTATTTCCATGTAGTCCCAACCAAATGCCATATCTAGGAATACTGGGAGAGCTACAACAAACCAAACATCTCTTGCTCCAAAAAGAAAGAATCTTGCTGCTGAAAGAATATTTATTGCATTTGATTTTGAAAAAAGATCATTAAAAGCTGGTTTGGTTTTCATCTTGCCAATTTCTCCAGGCAAAATTAATGTCAATAAAAAGGCTAAGCAGAGTCCAAAACCCATAATTCCTACAGCATTATTGAATCCAAATAACTTATATAAAAGTCCACCCAAGAAAAAGCCAACTCCCTTAAGAGCATTTTTAGATCCAGTTAAAATAGCAACCCATTTAAAAAGTTGTTTTTGGCCAGTATCATTGCCATCATTTGTCTCTGGAACTACTGTCTTAACAGCACTTTTAGCACTCATTTTGTTTAAATCTTTTGCTATCCCGCTAACTGCTTGAGCAACCATAACGTATGCCACACTAAAAATTACTGGCCAATCTTCCTTAACTGGAATAAGCATAAAAAGAGCGATGATTTGCAGGATAGTCCCAATCCATAAAGTAAGCCTTAAACCATATCTTGCTCCTATCCAACCACCATAAAGATTAGTAATTATTCCAAAAAACTCATAAAAAAGGAAAAGTAAAGCAATTTGTAGAGTTGTGTAACCTAGCTCATGAAAGTGACCAACAACTAATAATCTTAATGCGCCGTCAGTAAGCGTGAACGCCCAATAGTTTGCTGTTACAACACTATATTGTTGAATATTAGATAACTTCATAAAGACATAAATTAAATCTCTTTGTTGATTACATATTCAGTTAGATCTGCAAGTCTGCAGCTGTAACCCCACTCGTTGTCATACCAAGCGTATATCTTTAATAAATTTGAATTAACAACCATCGTCGATAAACTATCAACTATTGAACTTCTAGAGTCATTTACATAATCTGCAGAAACTAAAGGTCTTTCCTCGTAGCCAAGAATTCCTTTTAAATAAGTTTCTGAAGCTTCCTTAAGTGCCAAATTTACTTGTTCAGTTGTCACTTCTTTATTTAATTCAAAAACTGCATCAGTTAAAGAACCATTAAGTAGAGGAACTCTCACTGCATGTCCATTTAATTTTCCTTTTAATTCTGGAAAGATCTCAGCGATAGCTTTAGCAGATCCAGTGGTAGTCGGTATTAAACTTTGCATACATCCCCTTGCTCTCCTTAAATCACTTTTATAAAAATCTACAGGAACTTGAGTGTTCGTGACATCGTGAATAGTTGTAATAGCACCGTGTTTAATTGAAAAATTTTCATTAATTACCTTTACTATCGGAGCTAAACAATTTGTAGTGCAGGATGCTGCAGTTACTAATTTATGTTTGGAAGGGTCATAAAGACTTTGATTTATGCCATAAACAACATTAAGTGATTCAGCTTCTGCAACAATTCCCTTTACTGGACAAGCTACTATTACTCTTTTCATCCCTAGAGAATCAAAGTAGGGATTTAGTTTGTCTGGCTTTTTATTGTTTCCTGTACATTCCAAAATAATATCTACAGAAGATTTTTCCCAAGGAACATCAAGGTAATTTTTAAAAGAGGTGTAAGCTAATTTCTTTCCATCAATTATTATTTCTTTTCCTTTAACCTTTATATCTTTCAACCATCTACCATGGACTGAATCAAATTCGAGTAGATGTGCAGCAGCATTCGAATCTCCTGCTATCTCATTTATATGAGTTATTTCTATATCAGATCTATCCCATAATGCTCTGAAAACTAATCTGCCAATTCTTCCAAAACCATTAATTCCAATTTTCATAACTTTGAAATTTTCTATTGAAATTATACATCAAAATATTTTGATGTATCAAGATGTTTTTATTAATGAAATCTTTTTTATTTAAGCTATATTTAGGAAAATTTAATTACTTTAAAATTGTTAAAAGATATTAGCAAAGTAAAAAAAGAAAATATATCTAAGTTGATGGTTTCATTTTCTGATCCTTTTAGGCTAGAAATAATTGACCTAATGATGGATGGAGAAGTTTGTGTTTGCGATATTATGAAATTAACAAAGTTATCTCAATCAAGAATTTCATATCACATAAAAATTTTGAAGGAAGCTAGTCTTATCTCAGACAGACAAGAAGGTAGATGGGTGTATTACAGCCTAAATAAAGAAGCTCTCTTTTTGATCAAGGAATGGATAACTTCTTTGACAGATTATTCTTCAAATAAAAAACGTTGCTGCGAATAAATTATATTTTAGATTTTATTAATTAACTTCTGATTCCCTGTCATAAGTCATTCCTGATTGTTCCATCCACTCAGCTTTAGTTTTGCAATTTTGTTTGTGATTAAAGATGTGAAAACCTTCAATAATAATCATTATGGATAAAAGCAAAACAGGAATAAAATATACAGGTGAAGATATTACTTCTTTATATTTGATTTGAGCAATGAATTCCCTGTATTTAAACATCCCCACAATTTCTATTTAATAAATAATATTCACCTATGGTTAAGTAAAGTTAAAGAAAAATTATTTTTTAAATTAATAGTAAGGTTTGTGCTTATGTGGAAATTAGCTTTAGCATTATTAACAACTTTTTCATTGCCAACTTTAGCTAACCATCCATGGAGGGATTCTTATGGAACAAAAACTGAAACAGGTAGTTTCTTTATGGATCGCTGTTATGCCTTCTCGATGAATTATGCTGTTAAACAAGGTATTGATCTTGAAGCTTTGAGCGTTTATAAACAATGTAAGTGTAATTTGGAAAATATAATTAAATCTACGCGTCAAAGATGTCCAAGTATGAATTCGATACAAAAAAAATGAACTTTTTTGCACCTTAAAGAAAATTGTTATCGAGGAGATCAATAAATTTCTTTTATCTTTAGCGATTAAGGCTACTAGGTATATCAAACCTATACAAACAATCGCTATTTAATCGCTTTTTGAATTATTGAGACTTCTGAGAAATAAAAAAGACAGGCTGGGAAACCAGTCTATAACTTGGATTCTAAGAGTCGGGGCGACAGGATTCGAACCTGCGACCTAGTGCTCCCAAAGCACTGGTGCGTTGTTTTGAGAAATTCTTAAGACTTCAGTTGAGGACTAGGGTTAGTTTAGCTATATCAATGGGTTTGAGACTGACTATGGCATATTGTTTAAACATCTTTTAGTATGTTTATATCAAAGAGATCCCCCTAGAGATCCCCCTGGTCAACCTAGTGCCTAAGGTTACTTGGGTCGTAAAAATGATGGTTTTCAATGTTGACCATACACTTAAATTTAAGAACAAAAATGATGAAATCTTTGATCATCAACGTCCGCCATTAAATCATATTCTTTCAATTTTTTTGTAATCCTTTTATATTCAATATCATTTACAAAATTAGCTAAATATTTTTCTAAAAAATTTATATTGATTTTTAGGTTCATTAGTATCCTTTATTTATTAATAGCTATTAATTTTCCTTTTAACTTTTTATTAAATTACACTCGATTATGAAATTTAATTTAGATTATTTTCAAATTCAGGTCTAATTTTAATAAGTTTTGAAATTTCCAATTCAAGCTCCTCTTCAGAATTAAAACCTAAATCATCGTAGGAATCTAAACCTAATAAGGTATCTCCTTTTAAAGTTATTTCCATTTTTTGTAAAATAATAACTTAATAATATATTTTTATTATTTAAAACAAATAATTAGTTTTTGATTCAACACCTATAAATCATTTCATATTCTTATTTAATTTTGTAAAACCAAAGTTAAATATCGCTAAATTTAGTTTTAGAAAATTAGAACTAGCTAATTCGCAACTTATATCCAAAATTCATCAAATGGTTATACGTCGATTTTATTTGTATAGCGTTGAGAGAAAGACGTTTCTCCGCATTCTTTTGTAAATAAAAAAAACCTTTGTTATCTATATTTTTCTCAATAGACACATATTCTTTCCCTTTCTCTAGAATCCAAGGCTCCAATTGGAAATTTTCATCTCCTATTTGATGATCCCATGGATAAATTCCATTAGGTTGATTTTTTAGTGACATATTGAATACCTTAACTTTAGTAAAAGTATCCTAATACTTTGTGATGGAATTTTTGTGTATCTACAGAGACTGTTATTATGTTGTGCTGCTTTACTTGACTCCGCAAGACCATTAAATAACGGACAAAAAAGAGTTGATGATTTTAAAAAATTAATTAATCAATATGAAATTAGCTACACGTAAGAAAAAAGAAAATCTACAGATTATTAGAGACTTAATGAGAGAAGGAATAAGTACTGAAAATTGATAAGATCTATATATGAGAACAAAGATGTCCCCTAGAAGAGCTTGTCTTACAGCCGTAATTATGTCTGTACCTCCGACTCTTCTATTCGTTATTAATTCAGGAAGATTTTCTGCTTATGCAGTTCTGATTGTATCCATACTCATTAATTGGCCTCTAATTAGATGGCTTGATGATCGCCAGTGGTATAGAGAGTGGAAAAGGGTTCCCATGAAGTTGAAAAGGAGAAACGCGAAGCGTAACGTGGGTCTTTTTTGGTTTAATAACTTTTTTTCAAGTAAATAATAGTAAGTAATATCAGGAATAATTAATCTATATATAAGGAGTAAATTTAAGCACCTTTTTGGAATGTTTAAACATTCTAGATCCCCCTACAGATCCCTTTTCTCATTTGAGATTGTAGACAATAAAAAAGAGAGCTTGGGAAAACTCTCTATATGACTTGGTTTTGAAGAGTCGGGGCGACAGGATTCGAACCTGCGACCTAGTGCTCCCAAAGCACCCGCGCTACCAAGCTGCGCCACGCCCCGCTCATAAGATCTTAGTTCATCAAAGACATTAATAAAAGACTAAATCAAAAAAATCTCTACATTAATTTGAGAGTTTGAAATAACCTCCCTACAATACTTATTCCTTATTAAATAGTTTCTTAAATATTAAATATAGAATTTTTAAGCTTTTTTATCAAATTTAAAACGGTAAAATAGGTTTAATTAGATTAATCCTATTGATCCTGCAGTAAAACCTACTATTAAAAAGAATGTAAATTCTAGTAAATCCCTTGGTAAGGAATTCACTATTAAATTCAATTGAGTCATTTTACCTTGTGCTCCTCAGGTTAATTAATTTCAGAAGAATATAACTAATAATTTTTTTTGTTGAGGATAAAACTTGTTTTTTTTTCTTTTTTCTAAAGAATTTAAGAATATTCCAAATCTAAATTTCGAATTTAAGATTAATTTCTATAAATTTAAGCTTCATATATATATTATTGAGGTGATTTTTTTTTAATGCTATATTCATAAAAAGGTTTTTATTCCAAGCAATAAAAATGGATTATAAAAAGAAATCTCTGAAGAAACTAAATCGTAATGAAAGTTACGAAGAAATTGATACAAGGTTAGCTTCGGGATGGTACGTGGACTCGTTAGGAAGTAATAAGAGAAAGAAATATAAGACTATTGAGGTGCCCTTCAAAATTTCTAAAAAAACAAATTAAGTTTATTAAATAATTTTAAAATCATAAATTACTAATAAATTTTATTGATTTTTACCCCTTAATTAACCATTTTTAAGAAATTTATTTCTATTGGATAGATTAATAAACTGGCACATAACAATTTAAACAGTAGCAATTGATACTTGATTTCGTATATAGAAGTACCTTAATATAAAGTGTCCTTTAAATTTCGTGTGAGGAAATTTATGAAGCTTTTTAAGAGCTTGCTTGTAGCTCCTGCGACATTAGGCCTTCTTGCGCCAATGTCAGTATCAGCTAATGAGCTTAACCTTGCTGAAGTATCTGGCTATTCTTCATCAGAAGAAGTTCAGAACATTAGCGAATTTAATTCTACAGAACTTGCTGTTACTAACAGCCGTGTAGATGGTTTAGAAGCCAGAATTAACAATTTTGAAGCTGGTTCTTTTTCAGAAACAACAACTGCAACATTCTCAGCTGACTTTGCTATCGGTGCAGTAGATGGCGATACATCTGAAGACGCTGTTCAAGGTGTTTACGGTTTCCAAATCGATTTAAACACTAGTTTCACAGGTGATGATTCTTTTGATGTTTCAATAGACGCTGGTAACGGTGGAGGTGGCTTAACTGAATTAGACCTTAACGATGCAGATACTGATGCTACTACAAATGACGATGTTTTAGTCGTTGATGGTATTTCTTATACTTTCCCTGTTGGCGACAACCTAACCCTTATGGTTGGTAACGACGTTGAAGGAAGTGGTCTTTACAATACTGCTTGTGTATACGGTGGAATCACTAACACATTAGATGACTGCGGTAATGCAAAGTCAGCTATGGATAGTGGTCAAGCTACTGCTTTTTCTGCTAGTTATGACTTTGGTGACGGATTTACAGCTGCTTTCGGTTATCAAGGTAATGGAGATACCTCTAGTGGTCTAATGACTAAAGAAGGTCTTGATTATTACGGTTTACAAGTAAGTTATGAAGACGAAGATGGTCAGTATGGCGCTTCTCTAACTTATGCAACTGAAGAAGAGGATTCAACTGTAGACGATGTTTACTGGGGTCTTAATGCATACTGGACACCTGAAGATGTAGGTGCTATCCCTTCAATCAGTGTTGGTTATGAAGTAGGTAACCCTAGCGATAGTACTACTGATACAACACATTGGTTCTTAGGATTCCAATGGGATGAAGTTGGCGATGGAACACTTGGTGCTGCAGTCGGTACAACAGAGCATACTGCTGACAATGCAACTGAATACTTAATGTATGAGGCATTCTATTCATATCCTATAAATGATGGAATGACTGTCACTCCTGTAATTTACGTAAAGGAAACATCAGGAGATGATCAAACAGGTGTAATGGTTAAGACATCATTTAGCTTCTAAGTTATTAAATAATTTAGAAAATCTTACACACTTTAAAAACCTCCCTTATGGGAGGTTTTTTGTTTTAGACAGCTAATATTTTGTCTACTGTAACTTGTTCAAATCAAATTTTTACTATATATTTAAGATACCTTTTTTGTGTGAGGACAATTTTTCATGAAGCTTTTCCAACGTTTGTTGGTAGCTCCAGCAGCATTAGGTTTATTATCGCCTATTTCTGCAAATGCTACTGAGATTAATCTCAATGATATTACTAACTACTCTGATGTAGATAGTATAGAATTTGCTAACTCATTTAAACTTGAAGAATCAACTGAAACCAATTTAATTGCTGGTGGTGAAGGATTAGTTGATTATGGGGATGATTTCTCAGAAACAACAACTGCAACATTCTCAGCTGATTTTGCTATCGGTTCAGTAGATGGCGATACATCTGAAGACGCTGTTCAAGGTGTTTACGGTTTCCAAATCGATTTAAACACTAGTTTCACAGGTGATGATTCTTTTGATGTTTCAATAGACGCTGGTAACGGTGGAGGTGGCTTAACTGAATTAGACCTTAACGATGCAGGTACTGATGATGTTTTAGCTGTTGATGGTATTTCTTATACTTTCCCTCTAGGTGATTCGCTAACCGTTATGGTTGGTAATGATGTTGCAGGAAGTTCTCTTTACAATACTGCTTGTGTATACGGTGGAATCACTGACACATTAGATGACTGCGGTAATGCAAATTCAGCTATGGATAATGGTCAAGCTACTGCACTTTCTGCTAGTTATGATAATGGTGACGGATTCACACTTGGTTTCGGTTACGAAGGTAATGGAGATACCTCTAGTGGTCTGCTAACTAAAGAAGGTAGTGATACTTTCGGTTTACAAGCAGCTTACCAAGCTGACCAGTATGGAGCTTCTGTAACTTATGCAAATTACAACACTTCATCTACAGACACGGCTTACTGGGGTCTTAATGGATACTGGACACCTGAAGATGTAGGGGCTATCCCTTCAATCAGTGTTGGTTTTGAAGTAGGTAACCCTGACGATAGTAATACTGATTCAAGACACTACTTTGTAGGATTCCAGTGGGATGAGGTTGGTGATGGAACACTTGGTGCTGCATTCGGTACAACGGAGCATATTGATGACAATGCAACTGAATACATAATGTATGAGGCATTCTATTCATATCCAATAAATGATTCAATGACCGTCACTCCTGTGATTTACTTAAAAGAAGAATCAGGAGATGATGACACAGGTGTAATTGTTAAGACATCATTTAGCTTCTAATAAGTTATTAAATAATTTAGAAAATCTTACACACAATAAAAAACCTCCCTTTTGGGAGGTTTTTTATTGAAAGGTTTAATCTCAAATTTATTTGTATTTTACCTTATACTTTTTTTAGTAATTTAATTATATTAAAAATAGTTATACAGAAGAATGACACCATTATTTAAGTGCTTAGTTTGTAGAAAGGATATTGAAAGGTCAACTAAATCTTTTTGGATTAAGAAAGGACATTTATTATGTTCTTCTTGCCTAGACAACATTGAAAAAGAAAAAAATACCTCTAAAAATTAATTAGAGGTATTTATTATATTTTTAATTAATGTACTTATAAAGTACAAAGTAAAAACAAACAAAAATAAATAGTTGAATATAAGTTAAGGAAATCTAAGCTTTTAAATTAACCTTTGTTATTTCTGCTATTAACTAATAGTTATTGTCTATTAGTTAATTCCTGGAATTATTTGACCAGTTGTTATTTAAGCTCCTAAAAAAGCTAAAAAACCAATCATAGCAAAACGACTATTTACCTTTTCCGCCTCTTGAGGATAACCCTTGTAATTGTTATCAATTTGAATGCAGGGCTCAATATTATATATATTTTGACGACCACCGCTTTCAGTAACTTCAGTCATTAAGACTTAAAACCAACCAGGAATAATTTGCCCAGTAGTTACGTATGCGCCTACAGCTGCAATGAAACCTAACATTGCTGCCCAACCATTAAAACGTTCTGCTTCAGGAGTCATAATAAGAAAATAATTTATGTAAATGATTGTAACAGATTATATGAAGCTTTGTGAAGTAATATTTGTTTTATTGAATATGGTTGACTCTTTTCTTAACAAACAGCCAGTTTTTGCTCAGTAATGATACATATATGTGCCTTACCTAATTATTCTCCCAGTAATCTTTCGATGAATGTAATTCAACTAATTCTTCATTTGATAGGGCAGGTTTGATGTTAAAGTCAATGCTATAATTTTCTCTCCACATTTTAAGAGGAGTAAAAATCGATCTAGTATTTTTAGCTTTACAAATAATAGTTCCTGATCCATTTTGAGGTGTATGAGCTATACATATTAGTTCGACCCCTTGTTCAAAATTATTAAATTTGTTTTGTTTTAAATATTCACAAAATTCATTTGTAGCAAATAATTGATCTTCTGAATTCTGGAATGACCAGTCAATAACGTATAGCTGCATTATTAAATATGGTTTTTAATAGAATATAAGTTTAGTTTATTCTTATAATTAATTAATTCAAATAATTAACTCAATTTATTTAAATGTGGGTCGCCTGAGATTCGAACTCAGGACCAGCCGGTTAAAAGCCGGATGCTCTACCGCTGAGCTAGCGACCCATTTCGTAAAATTGAGTACATTAAAAATTATCCCTTTTTAAGGTAAAAAAAACAACTTATTATCCTAACTTGAACAATTGAAATACAATTCTTAACTTATGAAATAAAAAATTAAAAATTCTCTCTTTATTTGCAGTTAAAAGGTAATATATTTAGTAAATAACACTATTTAAAAAATGTTAAGGCTTTCTATTGTTTTAATACCAATATTCGCTGCACTTATTTGGGCGCTGTTCATTGGGCTAAATATAAATAAATTAAATAAAAAAATTAATTCATAAATTAATTCTTTAATTGTTTGATAAAGAGGTCATTGTAATTGGAGCTGGCCTTGCAGGTAGCGAAGCTGCATGGCAAATAGCTAATGCTGGGATATCTGTAAAATTAATTGAAATGCGCCCCTCCTTGTCAACTCCAGCACATCACACTGGGGAATTTGGAGAATTAGTGTGCAGTAATAGTTTTGGAGCTTTAAGTCCAGATAGAGCAGCAGGACTGTTGCAAGAAGAGTTAAGAACTTTTAATTCTTTGATTATTAAAACTGCTGATCAATTTTCAGTTCCTGCTGGGGGTGCTTTGGCTGTTGATAGATCTAAATTCAGTAATTTCTTGACAGAGACTTTATCAGCTCATCCTCTAATTGAAATACAGAGAATTGAACAATTAGATCTTCCAAAAAAAGAAACCATTAGCATAATTGCCACTGGTCCCCTAACTTCAAATGAACTTGCTATTCAAATAAGAAAATTTACAGGTATTGATTCGTGCCATTTTTTTGATGCGGCAAGTCCAATTATTTATGGTGACTCAATAAATTTTGATATCGCTTTTAAGGCAAGTAGATACGATAAAGGTGATCCGGCATACTTTAATTGCCCTATGGATAAAAAACATTACTTAAATTTTAGGAACCAATTGATTGAGGGAGAGCAGGCTAGTTTAAAAGATTTCGAAAAAGAATCTGCAAATTTTTTTGAAGCTTGTTTACCAATCGAAGAGATAGCTAGAAGAGGTGTCGATACAATGAGATATGGTCCTTTGAAATCTATTGGTTTGTGGAATCCAGAATGGGGAGATTTATTTGATAGAGAAAATAGATTAAAAAAAAGGCCTCATGCAATTGTTCAATTAAGAAAAGAAGATCTTGAAGGGAAATTACTAAATATGGTTGGTTTTCAAACCAATCTTAAATGGTCAGAGCAAAAAAGAATATTTAGAATGATTCCGGGCTTAGAAAAAGCTGAGTTTGTACGTTTTGGAGTAATGCATAGAAATACTTTTTTAGAATCCCCTAAATTACTTTTGCCAACACTTCAATTTTTGAAAAGAGAAACTCTTCTAGCAGCTGGTCAAATAACTGGTACAGAGGGCTATGCCGCCGCCGCTGCAGGAGGTTTGTTGGCAGGAATAAACGCTTCCTTATTAGCAAAAAATAAAAGTCCAGTAACTTTTCCTAACGAATCAATTATTGGTTCTTTAATGAACTTTATTAGTACTAAAAATGAAATGATGGCAAATCAGAAGAAAAATAAGTTTCAACCAATGCCTGCTTCATTTGGCTTGGTACCAGAATTAAATAATAAAATAAAAGAGAAAAAATTAAGATATAAAGCTTATCAAGAGAGATCTCTTGAGGTATTACATGAGTTTAAAAAGTTATTGGATAAATCTTTTAAAAAAGTTCATTTATCTGTTTAGATTAATTAAAATGAATTATTTAAAGATTTAAAATGATATCTAATAAAGAAAATTTTGATGCAATTATTATTGGCTCTGGAATAGGAGGATTAGTAACAGCATCACAATTAGCTGCTAAGGGAGCAAAAGTTCTAGTTCTGGAAAAATATATTATTCCTGGAGGGAGTGGGGGTTCTTTTAAGAGAAAAGGTTATACCTTTGATGTTGGGGCTTCAATGATCTTTGGTTTTGGAGAAAAAGGATATACAAATTTATTAACTCGTGCTCTAAAAGATGTAAATGAGAAATGTGAAACTATTCCTGATCCTGTTCAACTTGAATATCATTTGCCAAATAATTTCAGTATTTCTGTTGATAAGGAATATGAACAATTTATTAGAAAATTATCAGATCGTTTCCCTAAAGAAAAAGAAGGGATAAGGAAATTTTATGGAACTTGTGCAAAAGTCTTTAATTGTTTAGATTCTATGCCTCTATTGTCAATAGAGGACCCTAGCTATCTTTTTAAGGTTTTCTTTAAAGCTCCACTATCCTGTCTAGGATTAGCTAGATGGTTGCCTATAAACGCAGGAGATGTAGCAAGAAAGTTTATTACTGATTCTGAACTTTTAAAATTTATTGATATCGAATGTTTTTGTTGGTCAGTAATGCCAGCTATTAAAACTCCTATGATAAATGCAGGAATGGTTTTTACTGATAGACATGCTGGAGGTATAAATTATCCAAAAGGTGGAGTAGGAAAGATTGCAGAGAAGTTAGTTTCTGGAATTGAAGCCTTAGGAAGTAAGATTCGTTATAGAGCAAATGTTACTGAAATACTTTTAAAGAATAAAAAGGCAATAGGAGTAAAGTTATCAAATGGAGAAGAAATTCATTCAAATATTGTTGTTTCAAATTCAACTAGATGGGATACTTTTGGCCTTGATAATAATAAAGGATTAATTAATAGGAAATATGTACCTAAAAGTGAATATAAGTGGTCAAAAACTTATAAACCCTCTCCCTCCTTTGTCTCAATTCATCTTGGGGTAGAAAAAAAAATAATAAGTAGAGACTTTAATTGTCATCACATTATTGTTGAGAATTGGGATGAATTAGAAAATGAAAAAGGTGTTGTTTTTATTTCTATCCCTACCTTGCTAGATCCATCTTTAGCTCCTGAAGATAAACACATTATCCATGCATTTACTCCTTCATCTATAAATGAATGGGAAAACCTATCAAGAGAAGAATATCTTCATAAGAAAGAAAACTATTTTTTATTTCTTGTTGAAAAGATTTCTAAGATAATTCCTAATCTTGAACAAAATATTGATCATAAAGAAATTGGTACTCCTAAAACTCATAGAAAATTTCTTGGAAGATTTCAAGGTAGCTATGGACCAATTCCTAATAAAAAGTTACTTGGGCTTCTTCCTATGCCATTTAATACTACAAAAATAAATAACCTCTATTGCGTTGGAGATTCATGTTTCCCTGGTCAAGGTCTAAATGCAGTTGCTTTTAGTGGTTATGCTTGCGCTCATAAAATAGGTTCAAAACTTAATATAAATAGTTTTAAGTTGCCGGACTAATAAACCCAAAATAAAATAAGATGACAGAAAAGTTTCATACTCTTTTTATTGTAAAAACTTCATTAATTTCATTATATCTAGCACTAACAATTCCTCTACCATTTATTTCAAATGAAAAATTAAAAATATTCTCAATAATACTCTTTGTCTTAGGATTATTTTTAATTTTTAATATCACAAATGATTATTTAGAAACTACTAGTCAAAAAATTATATATAAGTCAAGCTTTCTTTCTAAAACTTTTGGCAAAAAAAATTGGGAAATTTATTGGACAGATATAAAGTTCATCAAAGCTTTGCCAACTAGCCAGGGCAGTAAGGTATATTACTTTGTTAATAATAAAGATGATAATTATCTTTTACCTCAAAGGTTGGAGAATTATGAAAAATTTTTATTATTAATTACTGAAAAAACGGGACTTAATGTTGAAGGTTTTTCATATATTTCACCTTTGTGGACATATCGGTTACTAACTTTCCTTTCTTTGCTAATGATTCTTGGTGAGCTGATTGCGTTTTTAATTTAGATATTATCTATGCTGAATCTATAACCTTGTTGCCTTACAGTAGTTATTCCTCCTCCATCACCTAAACCTGCCTGTTCTAGCTTTCTTCTTAATGTCAACACTTGGGTATCTACTGATCGTGGACCTCCGCTGAATGGAGGCCATGCCATCCTTAAAAGCTCTTGTCGGCTTCTTACCATGCCTGGAGGCATTAGTAAGGCGCAAAGTAATGCAAACTCTCTTGGGCTTAATTCTACGGGCTTCTCGCTTAGAGTAACTTGTCTTAAAAGAAGATGAACTTCTAATGGGCCAACTTCAACTTTTTCTTGTAACCCTATTCTCCCTCTTTTTAAGAGAGTTCTACATCTTGCTGCTAACTCTTCTAGCCCAAAAGGTTTTCTCAGGACATCATCTGCACCTTCGTCTAACAAACTAACTAATGGTTCTACACCGGATCTTGCGGTTAGAACAATAACGGCACATCCAAGTTGATGAGCTAATCTCATCGCTGTATTTTGTTCAAGGATCTCTGCACTTACTAGTAAGTCAGGTGACTGTTCCCTGCATAAATCAACTGCTTCTGCAGCTGATCCAACCGCAGCGGCTAGATGTCCATCTTGACGAAGTCTTTGCACTAAGACAGTTCTTAGTGTGGGGTGAGGTTCAACAACAAGAACTCTCGAAGGAGTTTGAGAGCTAGCAGGCAATTGATAACTGCCAGGGGTTGAAGCTAAGATTTGCTCAGTTGATTGCATTCTTAATTACTGTTGGGCCAGGCAATTTTTTATCATCCTTAATAAGGTATAACAAATGCTAAATAAAAATCTGATTTTATCGAATTATGACATCATTTGAAAATCCAAAAGCAATTCGTCATTTTCAATCAATTTGTGATAATTGCCAAGACTTGGTTACTCGTTTTCATACACCATCAGATCTTAAATTATATAGTGACGGTTATCTCCAAGCCTTAAGGAATTGCAGTACTTTAGAGCAAGTAGATCTGGATAAATTAGAAAGATTAATAGAACGATGGATACTAGATCCATCTAGCTTTATAGATCCAGGTGGAGGTGAAAACAAAGGATTTTTTGATAAAAAAATAATTTAAAATATTAATTTTTATTAACTAATATCAGTATTTATACTTATTTGATTTTCTCAAGAAGCTAATTCAATTTCGATTTTTTCTTTTAAAGACCCAGAATTGTACATTTCTATCAGAATGTCTGACCCCCCAAGAAATTCTCCTTTTAAATAAACTTGAGGTATTGTTGGCCAATCTGAATATTCTTTAATTCCCTCTCTTATTTCGTAATCGCTTAAGACATCAAATGTATTAAATTCGACTCCCAAAGAATTAAGAATTTGTACAACATTGTTGGAGAACCCACATTGAGGCATTAATTTAGTCCCTTTCATGAAAACCATAAGAGGATTAGCATCAATTAAACTTTTAATTTTATCTTTAGTTGAGTTTTGCATAATTTAATTAGGTGTTTCTGTTTTTAATGCCAGTGCATGGATAGCCTCTGAGGCTAATTCTTCTTTTAGAGCAGAATAAACTAGCTGATGTTGTTTAACTAATGATAATCCATTAAATTTAGAAGAGATTACAGTTACTTGTAAATGATCATTACCTTTTAAATTGTCAACTAAAACTTCCGAATCTGGAATTTTTTTAGTAATTAAGTTTATAACATCTGTTTTTGTAATCATGATAAATATTCTAAAATCCTTTATAAGATGTATTAACAAAGCCAAGTTGAATTAAATTTTCATATGCTTCTTTACCTTGAGGGCTATTAGGAGACATTAATCTAATTATTTCAACAAGTAATGGTACTGCTACTTCAGGTTGTTTTTTCCTTCTATAAAGGGAAGCTAATCTTGAATTAGATTCCGCCCAGAGTTTTAAAGACTCTCTTCCTTTCTTATCCATTTCTAATGGTATTCTTGCGTCTAAACCTCTAAACGAACCATTTAGATCTCTATAGAACCCAGAAAGTTGTTTAGATAGATTCCTTGCCTTGTCATAATTTTCTTTGGCTTTTTCGAAATTACCATTTGCTATTAAGTTATCCCCCTCTGTTAAATAAGCTTTGACATTAGTAATTGTAAGGTTTTTATTACTAGTTGATAGAACCTTATAGTTTTTGGTATCATCACTTTCGATTAAGGTCTTTTTATTATCTCTTGAAATAACCTTTTCATTTCTTAAATCTTTGCTTCCCGAATTAGAGCAACCAGTTAATGGGAAAATTCCAAAAATTACAAAAAGAACTGTAATGAATTTAAAGAATCTCATATTCTTGTGATTTATTCAATTTAATACTAACTGATTATGGAATCATCTACCGACATTTCCTAAGGCTACCTTTTCAGCCTTCATCATTCTTTTATGCAAAATTTCATTAAATTCTTTGATAGATAAATTTAGATTATCATTCAAAAATAAAGGTTCTCCAAAGCATAAACAAAATTTATCCCTAAATTTAGGAGAGACGTTGCTGTAAGCAATTCCAATTGGAATTATAGTTATGGAATTTGTTTTTTTTGTAGCCAATCTGGCTAACCTGTAAAGACCTTCTTTGAGGGCTAATTTTTTTCCATGCTTATTAATCTTACCTTCAGGGAAAACTACAAGTTGCTTTCTTTTTGCTATTAGATTGACTGCATATCGCAATGCAGAGAGAGAAGGAGATAGTTGGTTTATTGAAAAACAACCAAGTCTCTTTAAAAACCAACCTTGAACTCCTTTCATTTCAGATTTTGTAACCATAAATCTACAATCCTTTTTAGTTACTCTTCTACCCATAGCCATAGTGAGGACTAATCCATCCCATCTAGATCTATGTGTAGGAGCAAGAATAATTGAAGAGTTTGTTGGAATAGAAAAACTATTTTTAATTATTTTCTTTTGATTAAAAAACACATTCATAACAATATCTTGGGTTACAAACATTGCTATATAACCCAAAACAGGATTAATACCGTACCAAATATCAATAGATTTCTTCTTCAATTTCAATTAACTATATATTAATAATTTATAGGTTTGTAATTTTTTATTAGCTATTATTGGGCGGTTACTATATTGTCCAGCAAATAAGATCCTTTTAAATTATGGCTACTTTAGGAGTGAATATAGATCATATTGCGAATGTCAGGGAGGCTAGGAAGACAATTGAGCCAGATCCTGTTCAATTTGCTTTTTTAGCAGAATTAGGTGGAGCAGATTCAATAACAGTTCATTTAAGAGAAGATAGAAGACACATACAAGATAGAGATGTATTTATTCTTAAAGAAACTATTAAAACAAAACTCAATTTAGAGATGGCTGCAACAGAAGAAATGTTAGTGATCTCCAAAAAGCTTCTTCCTGATTATGTAACTCTTGTCCCAGAAAAAAGAGAAGAAGTAACAACAGAGGGAGGCTTAGATGTCAAAAATAATGAGAAAAATCTCAAAAACTTTGTTAAATCTTTAAAAGCTTCAAATATACAAGTGAGTGCATTTATTGATCCAGTAAGTGAACAGATAACTTATTCAAAAGAAATAGGTTTTGATTTTATAGAATTACATACTGGTAAATATGCCGAATTAAATGGTGAGGATCAATATAAAGAGCTCCAAAAAATCATAGAATCTACTTATACAGCAAATGATATTGGATTAGTTGTTAATGCAGGCCATGGACTAAATTACCAGAATGTAAAAAAGATTGCATCTATTAACAATATTAATGAGTTAAACATTGGCCATAGTATTGTTGCAAGGGCTCTAGCGGTAGGTTTAGAAAAGTCTGTTCGTGAAATGAAGTCCCTTATTTCATTAAATTAAATTCAATTTTAAAATGACAACATATTTCTTCGTCGCAGCAAGTGAAAAATTTTTAACGGTAGAAGAACCACTTGAGGAAATCTTAAAAGAGAGAGTAAGAAACTATAAAGAAAATAATAAAGAAATAGATTTTTGGCTTTTAAAAAATCCATCTTTTTTACAAACTACTCAATTTTCTGATCTAACAGTAAAGATCCCATCCTCTCCAGCAGTAGTTTTATCAACCGACAAAAAATTTATAACTTTCTTAAAGCTTCGTTTAGAATTTGTTGCTGTAGGGGAATTCGAATGCCCTAGTTCAGAAATAACTGATCCATTTAAAGTTGAATAATAAAATTAAAAAGTAAATTGCTCAATATTTATAAATCAAACAAAATTGAAGTAATTAGTGATCTGTTAGCAGAAGAATTAAAAATATGTCCTCCTTTTATTACTGAGCAATTAGAAATAGCTGTTCCTAATTACTTTTTGGGTCAGTGGTTAAGGGAACAAATAACCATAAAAAACCAAATAAGTACTCTTTACGAATTAAAGACAATATCAAGTTATACAGAGTCATTATTGACATTTTTTTTCCCTGATATTGATTTGGGCTTATGGAATTTTGAGTCAATTAAATGGGGCATTATTGATTCCTTAGAAGAATTAAATAGCTTTAAAGAATCATGGCCACTTAGCAATTGGATTAATAAATATTTGGATAATAAAAAGACAATTGATGGAGATATATATAATCTGACAAAAAAGATCACGAATAATTTTATTGATTATCTTATTTTTAGACCTGAAATGATTGCTGAATGGAATAGATATGAAATAAATTCGCTAAATCTTTTTAAGAATTTAAAGTCAAATCAATTTTGGCAACCTATTTTATTTAAATTATTAGAGAAAAAAATTCCTGAAAAACCTTCATGTTTATATATGATTGAATTAATAAATAATTTAAGAAAATTTAAAGACTTTCAAGATAAGATA
>QCPB01000011.1 GCA_003209795.1 Prochlorococcus sp. AG-436-C05 | reverse complement strand
ACTCCATAAGTTGTATTTGCTTCGCGAGTAGCATAATCAATTTCAGCTCTTAAGGTATGTAATGGGACCCTTCCTTCTCTTGTCCATTCAGTTCTGGCAATTTCAGCGCCATTTAATCTTCCTCCAACTTGTATTTTTAGACCTAAAACACCAGCCCTTTGAGCTCTCTGTAATGCCATCCTAATGGTTCTTCTAAAAGCAACTCTTTTTTCTAGTTGTTGTGCAATGTATTCAGCAAGTAAAAAGGCATCTGCATCAACTCGCTCTACTTCGACAACATTTATTCTGACTTGTCTTGTCCTATCTCCAATAGTTTTTTGGATCCCTGATCTCAGTTCTTCAATGCCACTTCCCTGCCTTCCTACGATTACTCCTGGTCTTGCTGTTTTTAATTCCAGTTCCAGTTGATCCGCTTTTCTGGCTATTAAAACATCGCTAATTCCAGCTGAACCATATTTCTTTTGTATAAAAGTACGAATTTTAAAATCCTCTTGAAGAAGAATTGGGTAAGTTTTAGAAGTGGCAAACCATTTGGAACGGTGCTCTTTTGTTATCCCTAATCTAAGTCCCGAAGGATGTATTTTATGTCCCATTAGTTTTGTACCTCCGCATTAGTTTGAGTAGGAGCAGATTCCACAGAAATACTTATGTGGCAAGTCTGTTTTTTAATAGAGAAAGCTCTTCCTTGAGCTCTAGGCCTATACCTTTTCATTACAGGGCCATTATTAGCCCAAGCAGAGGCAATAACCAAGGTTGATGGATCCATTCCAAAATTATGTTCTGCATTAGCGACTGCTGATCTTAAAACTTTAGTAATAGGATCAGTAGATCTATAAGGCATGAATTCCAACATAATTAACGCATCCCTATAGGATCTTCCCCTAATTTGGTCTAGAACTCTTCTTACTTTTGAAGCTGAACCACGAATATAGTTCCCATGAGCAATTGCTGTTTTTGCTGTTTTTGTTGTTTCGGGTGTTTGTGTCATGATTTTGCTCCTTTCTTATCTCTTATATGACCACGATAAGTACGTGTGGGGGCAAATTCACCTAATTTATGGCCAATCATTTGTTCAGTAATAAAAACGGGGATATGCGCCTTACCGTTATGTACCGCAATTGTATGGCCAATCATTACAGGCAATATTGTAGAGGATCTAGACCAAGTTTTGATAACAGACTTGTCATTATCAGTATTTTGTTTTTCTACCTTTTTGAGCAGGCTATCTGCGATAAAAGGTCCTTTTTTTAGTGAACGTCCCATGATTTATAAAATAGAAATTAAAGTAATAATTGAAGTAATCAAGAGTCTCTGCCTCCTCTACTCCTCTTAGAAACACGACGACGCTTTCGAACTACTAATTTATTGCTTGGTTTATTCTTTTTACGTGTCTTTAAACCGAGGGCAGGCTTCCCCCATGGAGTGACAGGACCTGCTCTACCAATTGGTGCTTTTCCTTCTCCTCCTCCATGTGGATGGTCACAAGGGTTCATTACACTTCCTCTTACTTGAGGTCTCCTTCCAAGCCATCTTCTTCTTCCTGCTTTACCAAGGCTAGTATTTCTTATTTCGGAGTTACCAACCTCTCCAAGAGTTGCATAGCATTCCTTCCTTACAAGTCGAACTTCAGTAGATGGGAGTTTTAACGCAACATAATCACCCTCTTTAGCCATAACTTGGGCACTAGAGCCTGCTGATCTGACCATTTGCGCACCTTTGCCAGCATATAGTTCAACGCAATGCACGCTTGATCCTAATGGCATAAATGAAAGAGGCATTGCATTTCCATCTTCAATTGGAACACTTTCACCAGCAATAACATTTTGACCAACTTTTATCCCTGCTGGCGCAATGATATATCTCTTCTCTCCATCTTCATAAAATAAAAGTGCAAGCCTAGCGTTTCTATGAGGATCGTAGTGAATAGCTGCAACTTTAGCATTTATGTTTCTTTTATCTCTTCTAAAGTCAACTAATCTATATTGTCTTTTGTGGCCACCTCCACGGTGACGGCAGGTAATTACCCCTCGATTATTTCTCCCTTTAAGTCTATGTTTTGAAACTATTAGAGATCTTTCTGGTTTTGAACTGGTTATCTCACTAAAGTCAGTAACTACTCTTTGTCTAGTTCCAGGTGTATAAGGTTTAAATTTACGAATTGCCATGATTAAAACTCCTTAAGATTCTGGAAATAGTTGAATTTTGTCTCCTTCAGCAAGACGTACAATAGCCTTTTTAACTTGAGAACGTTTACCGGAAAATTTACCGACTCTTCTTGTTCTCCTAGGAGGATTCATAGTATTAATTCCTATAACTTTAACACTAAATAAGGCCTCAATTGCAGATTTTATTTGAGGTTTCGAAGCTCTATGATCGACTTCAAAAGTATATTGGTTAAGATCTAGTGCATTTGTAGCTTTTTCTGTAATAACTGGCTTCCTTATTACATCTGCTAAACGTGAATCAAATAATTTATTCATGATGCATAAACCTCTTGAATTTTATTTATTGCTGATTGACCTATAACTAACTTATTAGCGTTAAGAATATCAAATACATTTAATTGATCAGCAGCAATTAATTTTACTTTTTCAATGTTATTAATAGATTTTTTTATTACATCCGAAGGACTATCCAGAATTACCAAAACCTTTTCTGACTTTTCTATTCCTAAACGAGCAAGACCATTAATGATTTCACTTGTTTTTGGCTGATTTAATGTAGACCCAAAATTCTCTACAGCCTTAATATCATTAACTCTTGACATAAGTGCTGTTCTAAGAGCTAACCTTCTTTCTTTGCGATTCATATCTAAGTTGTAAGAACGTGGTTTAGGTCCGAAAATTATTCCACCGCCTGGTCTTAAAGGAGTTCTTATTGATCCTTGACGAGCTCTTCCAGTACCCTTCTGTTTGTATGGTTTTCTACCACCACCTCTGACTTCAGCTCTTGTCAAGGTAGATGCGGTACCTTGTCTCTTATTTGCTAATTGTCTAAGAACTGCTCTATGTATTAAGTCGGCAGAAGAAGTTTCCTTAGCTACTTTTAAATCGATCGAGACCTTACCTGCTTTTTTACCGTCCCACTTAAGAGTGTCGAGAGTTTTCATGATTTTTCACCTCCTTTTTTTCCTACAACATTATTAGGCTTAATGTTGACAATTGAGCCGGGCTTACCTGGTACAGAACCTTTTACCACAAGTAAATTTTTTTGGTCATCAATCTTGACTACTAATAAACCCTTAGTAGTAATTTTTTTTCCTCCATATCTTCCTGCCATTCTTTTACCAGGATAAATTCTACCTGGAGTAGTACCTGCACCTGTGGATCCTGGAGCTCTATGATTTTTTGAACCATGACTCATGGGCCCTCTGCTAAAACCATGTCTTTTCTGATAACCAGCAAACCCTCTACCCATAGATTTGCCACTGATATCAACTTTTTGACCAACCTCAAAATTATTAACCGTTATTTGATTTCCAACTTCATAAGTGGAGGTTTCTTCAACTCTATATTCTTTCAAATGCTTTAAAAGTTCTTCACCTGACTTCAGTAAATGTCCCTTCTCAGGCTTACTCATCTGCTTATCTTTTGATAAACCGTAACCTATTTGAACGGCAGTATAACCATCCAAAGCCTGGGTTTTTAATTGGGTAACACGACATGGACCAGCCTCTATAAGAGTGACTGGTACGGCATTACCATCATCATCAAAAAGTTGGGACATGCCCAATTTCTTTCCTAAAATTCCTATCAACATAAGATTTGAGTAGACTAGCTGATAATTAATTTTTGAATTTTCTAAACCTTTTAATAGTTAAAGGGGTAGCTAATCAAAAAACAATTTTATAAGGATGAGACTTATCTAAAAAATAGATAGTTTCTCTTTGGGTTAACCCATCCTAATTTTTTTAACGAAACGCTAAAAAATGTGAAAATTACAGAGGCTCGGCTAGCTTTCGAGCTTAAAAATTCACCGAGTTTCAATTGTACATCATCAAGTACCATAAAATGAAATAATATATAAATAAAGGAAATCTTTATGCCATTACTTCTTACCGGAAAAAAGTTTCATAATGATCTAAAAAACAATAAATGTTTAGCGATGTTTGCCCCTCTTGAGGGTGGATATGAAACTCGTCTTTTAAGAAGAATGAGAGCTAAAGGTTATAAAACTT
Organism: Prochlorococcus sp. AG-436-C05; assembly: GCA_003209795.1. Taxonomy (GTDB): domain Bacteria; phylum Cyanobacteriota; class Cyanobacteriia; order PCC-6307; family Cyanobiaceae; genus Prochlorococcus_A. The sequence continues at coordinate 33,913 of QCPB01000011.1, read as the reverse complement.
ACATAACCTCCGCTAGAGGATTAGGAGATCCTGAAGTGTTTTTAATGAAATTGCACGGCATCAGACCTCCTCACCTAGGTCATCAAAGTGTAGGAAGAAATGGTGCTCTTGGAGAAGTTCAACAAGTTATACCCCAAGCATCTGAATTATTTAATGAAAATGACAAAAATAAATTATTGTGGTTACTAGAAGGTCAAGTCTTATCTCAAGATGAACTTGAAAGCTTAATTACAATTTGTACTAAAGATAATAAACTTCAAATTGTAATTGAAATGGGAGGTTCCAGAAAACTTGAATGGAGACCACTCAATGATTACATTTTGAATGAATTCTAAAGTTGAAGTTTTTGAAAAGAATAAAAAGACATTGGATAAATGGGTTAAGTTAATTTGTGGTGCTAGCAATGAAGATATTGACGCTATTGAAGATTTGTGTGCTATTTATTCCGCTGCTGGAGTCGACTACATTGATGTTGCGGCTGAACAGTCGATAGCTCAAGCCGCAAGAAATGGTATCCAATGGTCGAAAGAATTTTTTGGCACTTGCCCAGGTTTAATGATAAGCATTTGTGATGGTAAAGATATACATTTTCGCAAAGCAAAATTTGACCCATTGAAATGCCCGCCTAATTGTCCAAGACCATGTGAAAATATTTGTCCTACCTTTGCAATTGATAATTACGGTGTAACAGAGAGCAAATGTTATGGCTGCGGAAGGTGTATAAAAAGTTGTCCCTTAAATTTAATTTCTGAATACGAATTTAATTTTTCCAAAGATAATCTGCCATCATCACTTCAAATAATCAAGCCTGATGCAGTAGAAATTCATACCGAAATAAATCGAATAGCTCCTTTTATAGAAGTAGTGCGCATTCTAAAAAATTCAGAAACTAAATTAAAAAGAATATCTGTAAGTTGTGGATTAAATCAATCCCCACAATCCCCAAATGATCTTTTGAAAGCTCTTTGGGAAAGATATGAAGTGCTCTGTGAACTTAATCTTCCCATTATTTGGCAACTTGATGGCAGACCAATGTCTGGTGATCTAGCTCCAACAACAGGTAGAGATACAGTTAAATTATTTGAAACGATAGGATCTCATATGCCTCCAGGTTTAATTCAATTAGCTGGAGGAACAAATGGAAAAACTCATGAATTATTAAACGGAAATAATTTCCCTGATGGAATTGCATTTGGAAGTTCTGCAAGAAAAATAATGCAGCCATTTATTCAATTTGCTAACAAAAATAACAAAAAATTATATGAATACCCTGAAATAATGGCTTTAGCAATCAAAGAAGCAAAGAAATTGCTAAAACCATGGAAAAAAAATTAATTCAATTTATTTTTCTAAATTTTGAAATCATCCTGAGTTTTTAAAATAACTTTGTATTTTTTAATAGAAAAAAATCTTTTCATGTATTAAAATAAAAATTCATTGGGCCGTCGCCAAGTGGTAAGGCATCGGGTTTTGGTCTCGACATTCCTAGGTTCGAATCCTAGCGGCCCAGTTTTAACGGTTAGTTGAGTGGACGGGCAAAAATTATTTCTCTTTGATTTTGACGGCGTTATTGTTGATGGAATGAATGAATATTGGCACAGTTCTTTATTAGCATGCGAAAAATATCTAAATTCACCAGATATACAAATTAAACAAAATCTTTATAAGAAGGTTTCAAATACTTTTAAAGAAATTAGACCCTTTGTAAAATATGGATGGGAAATGATTATCATCGTTCACGAAATAATCAAAATAGAAAATCCACTAGACAAAAATAATAAAAAGAATTTTATTAATAAATATCATCTAAATTGTCAAAAGATACTCGACGATAATTCTTGGCTTGCCGAAGATTTACAGAAATTCCTAGATGAGTCTCGCAAATATCAAATAGATAAAGATTTTGAAATGTGGGTAAATTTACATAAACCATTTGATGAAGTTATAGCATTTATGGAAAAGTTAAAGCAACAAAAAATAAAGACAGGAATAATAACAACAAAAGGTAAAATATTTGCTACAAAAATTCTCGAAAAATTAAATATTTTTCCTGAATTTATTTTTGGTTATGAATCAGGAACAAAAACTGAAATAGCTAAAGAACTAGATAAAAAATATGAAATTTTAGGTTTCATAGAAGACAGGATAAAAACCCTAATCGATATAAAACAAAACCCTGATACAAAAAGTATTCCATGTTTTTTGGCTGACTGGGGATATTTAAAAGAGTCAGATAGGAGTAGTTTGACAAAAGATATAAGATTATTAAAATTAAGAAATCTAGAAGATTTACTTGCAATATCAAAATGACACGCTAAAGTACACATGTACTATAAATTCTAATTATTAAATTTGGATTCAATAAATAAATTCTGAATTTAGAATAATTATGAAAATTCATCAATAAATACAGAAATGGGTTTTGAAGAAAGAAAAAACGAATCAAAAGAAGTGATATCTAAAGAAAAAGACAAAGCATTAAGTCTCGTCCTAGGCCAAATAGAAAGGAACTTTGGAAGAGGATCAATTATGAGACTTGGTGATGCTTCTAGAATGAAAGTAGAAACAATATCAACTGGAGCCCTGACATTAGATTTAGCATTAGGAGGAGGCTATCCAAAAGGAAGAGTAGTTGAAGTATACGGGCCTGAAAGTTCTGGGAAAACAACACTGACGCTACATGCAATAGCAGAAGTTCAAAGAAATGGGGGCGTAGCCGCATTTGTAGATGCTGAGCATGCTTTAGATCCAGTTTATGCAGCTTCTCTAGGGGTTGATGTTGAAAATTTATTAGTCTCACAGCCAGATACAGGTGAAATGGCCCTGGAAATAGTTGATCAACTTATTAGGTCGAGTGCCGTAGATCTTGTGGTTGTTGACTCCGTAGCAGCACTTACTCCAAGGGCAGAAATAGAGGGGGAAATGGGAGATCATGTGATAGGGAGTCAGGCAAGACTAATGAGTCAAGCAATGAGAAAAATCACCGGGAATATTGGAAAATCTGGATGTACAGTAATATTCCTAAATCAATTGCGTTTAAAAATCGGTGTTACTTATGGAAATCCAGAGACAACCACAGGAGGAAATGCATTAAAGTTTTACGCATCAGTAAGACTTGATATTAGAAGAATTCAAACTCTTAAAAGAGGTACAGAAGAATACGGAATAAGAGCAAAAGTCAAAGTAGCAAAAAACAAAGTTGCACCTCCCTTTAGAATCGCTGAATTTGATATTTTATTCGGCACAGGCATTAGCACAACCGGATGTTTATTAGATTTAGCAGAAGAGACTAACATCATAATTAGGAGAGGAGCTTGGTACAGTTATGAAGGAGAAAATATTGGACAAGGAAGAGATAACACAATTATTTGGCTAGATCAAAACATAGAGGTAAGGAATAAAGTAGAGTCTATTGTTAAGAGCAAACTAACAGAAGGTAGTGAAGTAAGCTCTAATTCAATAAAAGCACTAAATAACAATCAAAGTAATACAAACGTTGCTAATGATATAAAGACAGTAGCTTAAATTTATAACGAATCAGCTAAAGTCCACCACCCTGCAGCCGGTCCAATAAATCTGACGACAACCCATAAAAGAACTAACCCTCCAATTCCAAACCAACTAGCTTTAATACTTAATTTCATAAAACTATCTCTTTGATTAATTGTGAAAGGAAGCCATTCAAATAATCTAGGAGAATTATCTTCTTTGGATTTAATATTATTTTTTTTTGGAGGCATACCTAATGTTTTACGCCTTTTTGCTTCTCCCATGTTTAAAAGATATTTACTAAATCATAACCTAATCGAAAGGTAGCATATAGTTAATGTGTTTCGAGGGTTTAATACTTTGCAGAAGTAATCTCCCCCACTTTCTTTTATTAGCTCTTCCATCAAGGATTATTAACTTACCAGAATTTTTTCTTAAAGGAGAAATAGACCTTTCTAATTTTACTTTTGCTTCAGGAAGTAAGAATTCTCTAAACCAATCTTTTGAAAGTTTTTTATTATAAGAAACAGTAATTAAATTAATTGGTTTTGAAAGACTTGGAATTGGTAGGAGAGGAATAATAATTTGTTCTGGAGTTTCTACTAAAATAGAATTCTTAATCCACCAGTCAAAACTTGCGCATAAAATATCATTTTCAAAAGACTGTATTGTCTCTAGGTACACCCTCTTCCCATATACTGATGCTAATTCTGTAGCAAGATAATTTTTTAAATAAACATCATCAGATAAAACTAAAGTCAAACCCTTTCTAAAAATTGTTAGTTTTTTACACTTATCTAGAATTTCACTATTAAATAGTGGATTATTAGGAAGCATCTGTTTAGGAGGAACATACAATGATATTTTTTTTTCACGAAAATTACTTTTAAAATTGACCACCAAATCAACATCTAAACGATGGGTTTTAAGATATTTTTGAAAAAAATTATCTTTTCTCAAAGCCGATAAAAAAACAAATTTATTACTAGTTAAAAATTCTTTAATTTGACAAAGTTCATCTATAGGCTCTAAATAAAAAATCCACTCAAAATTTGTATTATCTAATTTTACCCAGCATGCCCATCCTTGAGATAATGCATTACTTACTCTCAAAAATTGTTCAGAAAAATAAGCATTTTCATTAAAAAATTTGACAAAAAAACTTAGTTCTTCTTTTTCTAAATATAAATAACAATTACCTAAACTTTTTCTTAAGAAAAACTTTTTCTTGAAAAAGTTGTATGTGTTAATTACATGTTGATAAATATGTTCTGATTGCTTAACTTGATTAAACCAATCCTTTTTCAATAATGAAATCCTCAAATTATTTTTTAAATCTTGTTTTATTTCTTCAATTCCCGAAAAGACAACTCGATGGTTATTCAACCTCAAGGAATTTGAATCATTTAATAAGTCTTTAAGTGTTACTAATCGAACACGATGACTTGAAAAAACTAATTGATCATTTTCTAAAATATATTTAAATCCAAGATTTTTCAAATCTTCCATTTGATTATGTTTGAAAAATCTAATTTTTTCACTATTTAGAACAAAAGTTGAATCTTCTTGGTATAAAAATAGTGAAATAAAAACAGCAACTATCCAATCCTGGGTATAGAAAATTTCTGAATTAATTAAATACGTAGAGTCATTTTGAATACACTTAGAAAGTATTCTCCCAAAAGAGTAAATATGATCCCAATCTAAACTGTGCGATCTCACATATTTTTTCAAGAATTGATGACTTAATATTTCAAGCATTTATAATTTATTTAATATCAAATTCACAAAAAATTATGACTCTAATATACAAAAAATTGTTATCAATATAAAAAATTCTCAAATTAATAAATCAATGAAAATAGGAATAGTAGGATTAGGTCTAATTGGCGGTTCAATAGGATTAAAGCTCCAAAGTTTAAAACACATTATTTATGGAGTCACAAATAATGAAATCAATGAAAAAAAAGCAAAAGAACGAAACCTTGCAAATGTTATTAGTTGCGATTTAGGAATATTAAAGGACTGTTCGCTCATATTTTTGGCATTGCCTATTAAAGACTTAATAAAACCTTCTAATGAATTAATACAGGCAATTCCTAGAGATGCAATAGTAACCGATGTTGGTTCTATTAAAAAACCAATAATAAATACATGGGAAAAAATACATCCTTTATTTATTGGATCACATCCAATGGCAGGAACAGAGCAAAAAGGAGTTGATTCAGGTTTTGAAGATCTTTTAAAAAATGCAAAATGGATTATTACACCTACATTAAATAGTAATTTAAATGCTGTTAATAAACTTTCCAAACTAATTACTTCTATGGAATGTGAAATTTGCAAAGCATCCCCAACAGAGCATGATGAAGCAGTTTCTTTAATTTCACATTTGCCTATATTTTTAGCTTCTGCTCTAATAGAAACTGCACACAAGGAAAAAGATAATTCATTATTAAAATTAACTCAAAAACTTGCAGCTTCGGGATTTACTGATACAACAAGAGTTGGAGGCGGAAACCCTCAATTAGGTCTTGATTTGGCTATTAATAATCAAACTAATATTTTAAATGCAATAAAGGAATTCAAAAATAAAATTAGCGAATTGGAATCAATTATCAAAGATAAAAATTGGGAATTACTTTCTAAAAAACTTTCACAAGCAAAAAAGGTAAGGGCTAATTTTATAAATTAAAATTATAGATACCTTTAGAGGCTAAAATTTGCCTAGAGACCATTAAAGCAGACTGACTAACACCTGCTGTACCTTCTCCTGGATAAATTGAATCTCCACATAACCATAAACCTTGGAAGGGAGTTCTACTTGACAACCCAAATAATCCAAAGATATCGGGATTTTGGCCTAGACCTCCTACAATTCCATTTGGCCTATTTGTCCATTTTTTAAATCCTAATGGGGTTGCCAATTCCTTATGCAGCCAATTGTCTGAAGCAATATTAAATTGACTTTCTAACTCAAAAGAGATTTTTTCGAGATACTCTTTTTTTTTCTCTATATACTCCTTTTTTTCTAAATCAAACCAATCTTTTGCCTTGGTAAACAGGCTAGCTATTAAAGTAATCTCCCCTTTAGGTGCTCTCCCATCGCCTTCTTTACTTATGGAAACAAAAAGTGAACCTAATTCATTGGAAACAAATTGATAATGATTAGAAGAGATTCTTTTGATATGTTTTTTTTTCAATGCTGAATAAAAAACTAAAGCTCCAGAAGGAGCAGGTAAAGTTGTTAACCGATTTTTATAACTTTGTTCTTTACTTAAAAGGTCCTTTAAATGCTTTAGTAAAGATTGTGGCGGTGGAGTATAAACTATATCATTAGCTTGATACTCAAGATAACTGTTTTTAGATTTTACAAATACTTTCCAAAATTTAGCTTGACTATCAAAAATTATAGAATTTACTTCTTGTCCAAAAAATATATGAGCCCCAGTTTTATTTAATGAATCTTCTAAGCCTTCACTTAAAGACTGCATAGATTTGTTCATATGCCATAGTCCATGTGGCTGTTGACACATTTGGAGGACTGTAGAACCGTATAAAGCTGCAGTATTGTAAACATCTTCTTGAGAATAGAGCTTTAATTGCAAATTCAGAAAGTTTATCAGCCTCTCATTCCTAGATAAACCACAAATACGTAATAGATCAAATACAGTAGATTTCAGTAATATCCCTGTTACTAAATTTGATGGAGCCAATGCTCTTAGAAGTTGGGAAAAATCCCAAAAGTTATTAATTGGCAATACAGGATATTTATTAGCGAAGGTCCAATTACTTTGGTGAATGTAAGAACATAGTTCCCAAAATTTACGACTTCCTGGAAACTGAATTTCCCTCTCAGCAATCCAGTCATTTTTTTTATACCAAATAGGTATTGGACTACTACCATCTTTTAAATCAACAATGCAAGCTGGATCTAAAATAGTTGCATCTGGAATTTTAATATCAAGAAAATCAAAAATTTTTGAATGTATCCCTCCCTTCTCTAGACCAGCAACTTGAGTTGCTCCAACATCAAAAACATAATTTTTTCTTTTAAAAGTACCTGCACACCCTCCTGATTGAGTATGAGATTCAATTAATGTAACTGAAAAGCCTAATTTTGATAAAATTGCAGCTGAAGTTAATCCCGCTATACCAGCACCAACTACCAAAACTTCAGTCTTAATCATAGAAATGGAAAATTTATCTCATATTGAAGTTAGCGAAATTTGTCATCACTTAGGAATGAGCTATCCAAAAAGTATTAAACAAATATATGGAGGCAATATTCATAACTCATGGGAAATAGAATTCAAAAAAAAGAAATTCTTTATTAAAAGAAATAAAAGACAGAAAAAGCTTCTTAAATTTGAAGAATATTGTCTTCGAAAGCTACAAGAAAATATTAATGACGAAAACCTAACTATTCCTAAAGTGATTTTATATTTAGAACTTTTAGATGTAGAACTTCTTGTAATGGAATGGATTGATATGCAAAACAGTGATCAAAAAAAACTAGGAAAAGGTTTGGGAGAAATGCATTTGAAATCGAATGAATCTAATCCAAAGAAATACGGATATCCTGTTGAAGGTTTTATTGGTATTACAAAGCAAGAGAGAGGATGGGAAAATAATTGGATAGATTGTTTTATTAATTTAAGAATTGAACCTCAATTATCAATCCTTAGACATGTTTTCTTAGACATAAAAACTAAAAACAAAATTAAAGAAAAAATTAAATCAGAACTTATTTCACATCAACCAATGAATGCTCTTGTTCACGGTGATCTATGGTCAGGCAATAAAGGTACAGAACAAAATGGTAAGGGGGTTATATTTGACCCTGCATCTTGGTGGGCTGATAGTGAAGTGGATATTGCAATGACAAGATTATTTGGAGGTTTCAATATAGAATTTTATGAGGAATATCATAAAATTATTCCATTAAAAAAAGGATTCGAAAAAAGAGTTATTATATATAATTTTTATCACATATTGAATCATGCCAATATGTTTGGAGGTTCATATATGCGTCAAGTACAAGATTACATCAAAAGAATAATAACCCTGTAATCTTAAGTCATCCTAAGTATGTCTTTTTAAGATTTTGAACCTTATCTATAACTGCTTCACGATTTTCACTAGTGCGAAGATTTTGCCAACTCCATTGGCCAACAACTACAACGCCGAGGAGTTCTAGTAAACCTGGAAGAATTGGGAAAAAGTTAATCGTGTCAATAACAATTTTAATTATTATTTGAGCAATAACGACAACAGCAACAATACCTGCCGCTTTACCGTATTTTCCCATTTGGGTCCAATCAACATTTCCAAGAGTTTCGTTGACTTTTCCCATTACATCAGAATAAGTCTCTGAAAAACTTTTGTTTTCAGTAGTTGTATTGGAGCCAGAGTCTTGATTTGACTCGGAAGTGTTGTCACTCATGAACAATCTGGTGGCAAATTAATATATATGAACCAGACAGTATCGGAAAAAACCTCTGTTGACCACCTTTTTGTTATGCGTAATGCCGAACCGAAACATTTGGTATTTTTGAAGATGTATTGGTATATTTAGATTTTGAAGATATTTAAGATTAAATACGATTTACAAAAACTTTAAAATGTTTCCTAGTACTAACATAAACATTAAAAAAATTCATAAATAGGAAAAGTTTAAAATGCTATTTTTTTGATTTAAATTATTATATTTTCATAGACTTTTTAAGAATTAAGTAATGAAAATATCAAAAGATTTCAAATACAATTTCTTAAGTATAGATGAAAAAGAAAGATACCAAAAACATTTAACTCTTCAGGAAATAGGAATTGAAGGTCAATTAAAACTAAAAAATAGCTCAGTAATATGTATTGGAGCAGGAGGTCTTGGATCATCTGTTTTACTTTATCTGGCAGCCGCTGGAGTTGGTAAAATTGGGATAGTTGATAACGATCAAGTTGAGAAGTCTAATCTCCAAAGACAAATCATTCATGAAACAGATACTGTTGGTAATCTGAAAATTGAGTCTGCTCGAGAAAGAATTCAAAGATTAAATCCTAATACTGAAGTATTAATTTTTCAAAAAAGAATTAATTCAAAGAATGTGCTAGATATTATTAAAGATTTTGATGTTATTTGTGATTGCTCAGATAACTTTGGAACTCGATATTTAATAAATGATGCTTGTTTAATACTTAATAAACCTTTAGTTTTTGGAAGTGTTCAAGGCTTTGAAGGCCAAATAAGTGTTTTCAATCTTTTTCAAAATAGTCCTAATTTAAGAGACTTACTTCCAGAATCTCCTTCGAAAACAACTGTCCCTAGCTGTGAGGAATTTGGGGTTATAGGAGTTTCAACTGGTCTTATAGGAGTTCTTCAAAGCAATGAAATAATTAAAATTATCCTTGAAAAAGGTGAAATTCTTGATGGAACAATTTTGATTTTTAATCTATTAACTATGAAAATAAAAAAATTAAATTTAAAAGCTGATAAGGCATATAAAACAATCAAAAATCTTGCTCAGTTCAATGATTTTTACACCGACACAGAATGTTCGAACCATAATATTGAAATTGAGAGAATAAATGCCAACGAATTTAAGAGTTTATATAAAGAAAAACCCGACAAAATACTTCTAATAGATGTTAGAGAAAATGAAGAATTCTCTAATTCATCTATTGAAGGCTCTATATCTATCCCACTTAGTAATCTAGACCAAAAAACTCATTTAGAATTTATTAAAAAAGAAAGTTTAATTAAAGAAGTTTTTACTTTATGTCAATTGGGCAAACGTTCTGAAAAAGCTGCAAAGCTTTTGTCAAAATTTAGTATTCAATCAAGATCAATCGAAGGTGGTATTGAAAAGATTCAAAAAAGTATAGTCAACTAAAACTTTGAGGATATTTTAATAATCTACTCCTCTTTTTAAATCGACTCCAACATTTGCGTAATGTTTATGACAAACCATCTCAGAGTAAACATCAGCAAGTTCAAAGTATGAAGGTTCATTCTTACATCTTCCAGTAATAACAATCTCTGTTTCTGTAGGTTTTTTTAAGAGAGTTTGATGAATTGATTCAACTGGTAAAAGTTCTAAATCGACAGTTGGATTCAATTCATCCAAAATAATAGTTTTATATAAACCACTAAGAATAGCCGCTTTCGCAATTTCCCATGCTCTTTCAGCTTCAACGTAGTCAATTGGTTGTTGCTGGCCCCTCCATACAATGGCATCTCTGCCTGAACGCAAATGGTCAACTAAATGAGGATAACTATCTCTCAAAGCTTCTATAGCAGCGTCCTCAGTATAACCATTACCTCCTTTTAGCCATTGCAAAATTAAAACTCTATGACTCTTGTCTTGAGAAATTCCTTTCCCAATAGCTTGAAGAGCTTTACCAAGTGCACTTGTAGATTTACCTTTTCCTTCGCCAGTATAAACTTCAATTCCACCAGAACCATTAATTTGCCTGCTTGTAGAATTTACATCTCTTCTAAAACGCGGTCTCATCTCTGAATGAAGCTGAGATATTCTGACCAAAGAGGAAGGAGCTGCTCTTCCCGTAATGATTATCTCCAATCCATCAGGACGATGTTTTAACGAACTTACAACTTCCTCTATATCAAGCATTCCTAAATCTAGGACTGGATTTAATTCATCTAGAACAACTACTGAGTAAAGTGAGCTCGCAATTGCACCTTTAGCAATATTCCAACCTCTCTCTGCCTCAGAAATATCAAATTTTGTCACTTGCTCAGCATTAAAGAATTCAGATCTTCCTGTCCTCACATGATCAATCAAGTGTGGGAATCCTCTTTGCAATGCTTCTATTGCTGAATCTTCATCATATGACCTCTCAGGACCTTTCAGAAATCTGAGTAAAAGAACTCTTGACTGTCTTTTTTCGCATATTCCTAATCCTATTGTTCTAAGCACAACACCTAAAGCAGCTTGACTCTTCCCTTTACCTTCTCCGTCATAGATATGAAGTTGACCTTTTGATCTTTCCTGGCTGTCACTTGCGGTAACGATTCCAATACCTCTATTTCTACTTGTATTTGTCAATTGAACAAGGTGAGTAAATTTAATCTAAAATAAATGAATGAATATTATTAAAAATTTAATAATAAATTCAACCTATTCATATTGTTAAATTTTAAAGTCATTAGCATGTTCAATCAACTAGAAATCCTCTCTAATGAACAAAATGAAAAACTTTATACCATTAGAAGTTATATCAAGAATCTTCATAGTGTATGTGTCGCTTATTCAGGTGGAGTAGATAGTACATTGGTAACCTCATTGGCCTTCGAGCAATTAGGCAGTAAAGCAATTGCGATTACAGGTGTTTCACCTGCCTTAGCTAAAACACTACTTGAAGAAGCAAGAAGTCAAGCGAAATGGATTGGGATTAAACATTTAGAAATTGAGACATCAGAATTAGATCATATAGGTTATAGTAAAAACCCAAAAGATAGATGTTTTGCATGCAAAAAAGAGCTGCACAAACACACAACATTTTTGTCTACAAAACTTAATTACAAAATTGTTTTAGATGGAGTTAATTTAGATGACCTTGCAGATTATAGGCCTGGAATTGAAGCAGCCAAACAAGCCGGAGTAATTTCTCCCCTGGCTAAATTTAAATTTACTAAAAAAGATATAAGGGATGTTTCGAAAGCATTAGGCTTCCCTTGGTGGGAGAAACCTGCTCAACCCTGCTTATCATCAAGATTTCCTTATGGGGATGAAATAACAAATAAAAGACTAAAAATGGTTGAAAAGGCAGAAGAATACTTAAAGAAAGGTGGAATATCAGAAGTGAGAGTGAGATGTCAAGGTACAACAGCCAGAATAGAAATTCCTCAAGATCAATTAGAAAATTTTTTTAAGAATTATGATTTTAATAAAATAGTTCAATATTTCTCTAATTTAGGTTTTAATTGTACAAGCCTAGATCTTGAAGGATTAATAAGTGGAAAATTAAATAGATAACATTCCAATTTAAACTTTAGTTCTAATTTGGTTATGAACTGTTGAAGGAGGATTTCGATTAATAATACGCAAGAGATGTTCTTTAGCCATCAAAGCTTCAATTAAATATTCACTAGCTCTTTCTGGCTTCATATTGTGGCCACATGTAAAGATATCTACTGCAGAATAATTTGATTCAGGCCATGTATGTATTGAAAGATGAGATTCGGCTAATAAAGCGATTGCTGTAACACCCTGAGGTTCAAATTTATTACTTATAAGATTTAGAACTGTTGCATTAGCAGATTTTGCAGCCTTGCTTATTGCACAACGTAAAAAAGATTCGTCATTTAATTTTTCGTAATCACATTTATAAAGCTCTAACAAAATATGCTTACTTTGATGGGCTAAATGATCTTCATTATTGAATGCTTTTAAAATATGATTTTTTTTTGAGGGATCCATTAATGAAATTTATATGAATTATAGATTAGCTAAAAAACACACCTTTTTATAATTATAGGTAAATCATTTGTGAAGAGCCTATAAAAGATTGATTGAACTTATCTAGATGTGTAGCACTTATAAGACATTGGCTATCTTTACCAACAGAATTTAATAATAAATTTTGTCTTGTTATATCTAGTTCTGCCAAAACATCATCCAATATCAATATTGGTGGCTCATTGAAGGTTTTACTCAATAAGTCCAGCTCAGCCATCTTTAGAGCTAAGATAAAAGTGCGTTGCTGGCCAGAGGAACCATATTTTCTTACTGAAATATCATTAATAAGAAACTCTATATCGTCACGATGGGGTCCCAAATTGCATTTACCTGTTAATTCCTCTATTGAACGCTGCTTATATAATTGTTCTGCTATTTTCTTGCTAATTACTTCTTCTTCTTCTTCTTGAATTATATCTTCTATCCCCGACAGATAATTTATGCCAATTTGCTCTTGAGATTTGCTCAAGTGACTATGCCAATATTTAACATATGGTGTGATTTTTAATAAAGCTCTTCTTCTACGCCTAAAAATCCTTGTACTTATTAATGACATTTGAATATCAAAACTGTCAAGAATTTCTGAAACTTTATCTTTTAGAAAAATTTCTGAACGCCAAAAATGACTTCTTTGTTTTAAAAGCCTATTAAATCTACTAAGCAATTCAACATATACTGGTTCAAGCTGAGACACAACCTTATCTATCCATATTCTTCGATAACTAGGTTCACTTCTAACAATATCTATATCATTAGAACAAAAACATATACTCCGAATATAATTCTTTATCTCACTGTTTCTTTTCAATAATGTTTCATTGACATAGACTGTTTTAGCCCCTTTTCTTAATAAATTTACTTTTAAGTCATCCTTAAAATCAATTTGACCACAAATCACAGCCAAATCACTATCGTTTTCTATTAAATCTTTATCGCTTAAAGATCTACTAGATTTTAGTTGGCTAAGAAATTCAACTGATTCAAGCAAGTTTGATTTGCCAATGCCATTACAGCCTAGAACAATTGATCTTTGCTCCTTAAGATCAATTTCGAAACTTTTATGGTTACGAAAATTCTTTATTTTTAAGTTATTTAAGAAAATTGTTTTTATGCATTCCTTTGTCAAATTAGCTAAATTTAAAATATTTAGATTTTCTTTAAAGAAATTGAAAAATTTAGGGGCATGTAGCTCAGTTGGATAGAGCATCAGATTCCGGTTCTGAGAGTCGGGGGTTCGAATCCCTCCATGCTCGTAGCATAAAAACTTAAAGTTTATAACTCATTACTCTAATTCCATTTGGATCTAATATGAATCCACTGTCTTCTAAACTTTTAAAGGAGGAAACTGGCGCTTGTACAGAAATACTGCATCCTGGCATTTCTCTATTAATTTTTTCAAGTGTTGCTTGCAGAAGTATCGAATAAAACAGTGTCTGATTCTCGCCTGATTGAGCACATAAGTTCCATAAATTCGCATTTAATCCTCTATCTGAAGTGACCCTAACGAACCCATAGATCTTTTTTTCAGATTCGTTTTGTATGACAAAAAAGAAATTACTTATCTGAATAGCTTTTGACAGTGCTTTGATTGGAAAAGTCTCAGAGCCACAATTTGCTAAAAGTTTATTGACATCTTTAGCTAATGGAATATGAGAAGAATTAACAAAATAACCCTCTGGAAGAATAAGTTTTTTTTTAGAAAAATATTGCAATTATTAACCTGTATTTCTCATACCTGCAGCTATACCATTAATAGTTAAAAGTGCTCCCCTCAATAATTCACTGCGGCTATAAGCTCTTCTAGATTCATTCTTATCAATTAAAGACTCACTAATTGGAGGTTGTCTTGTTTGATCTCGAAGCCTTCTTAAAAGTGAAACTTGCAAAAACCCTAAAGGGATTATTGTTTTATTTCTTAAATTCACAGATGATCTTAAGTCTCTATCAGACTCAAGAAGCTTATTTTTACCAGTTATCTCAAGTATTAAAGTTTTTGTCAGATTATATTCTTTAGAAATTACATCAAAAATATCCTCAAAAGAAACTCTATTTTTTGGACTGCCTAGAGTATCCACATAATATTTTGCGACTTCTAAGTCTACTTTAGATAATGTCATTTCCACTTTTGAAATAAGCATCCGAAAAAATGGCCATCTTTGGTGAAGTACTCTTAATAATTCAATTTGTTGGGGATCAGATTTTAATTCCACTGATAGTGCAGTTCCTACACCAAACCAACTTGGCAAAAGGAATCTACTTTGTGTCCATCCAAAAACCCATGGAATAGCTCTTAAACTTGATAAGTCCTTAGCTCCTTTTTTTCTTCTAGCAGGTCTACTTGATATCTGTAATTTACTAATTTCTTCGATTGGAGTGACTTCTTGAAAGAACATTAACAAATCAGGATTCTCATGAACTAATTTTCTATAGTGAGATCTTGATGTGTCTGCTAACCTAGTCATTAATTCATTCCATTCTAAGGTTGCATCGAGCCTATTGTTAACTAAACTATTCTGAATAACTGCTGTAGTAACGGTTTCTAAATTATACAAAGCTAGTTCAGGAAGACTATATTTAGAAGCTAAAACTTCTCCTTGTTCTGTTATTTTAATTCTTCCTTTTAGGGTACCACTTGGCTGAGCTAAGATTGCTTGATAAGCAGGCCCTCCTCCTCGCCCTACAGAACCTCCTCTACCGTGAAAAAGTCTGAGAAGTATATTATTTTTACTTGAAAGATTTTGAAGAGCAATTTGAGCTCTATGAATTTCCCAATTACTAGAAAGGAATCCTGAATCTTTATTACTATCTGAGTAACCTAGCATTAATTCCTGAAGAGGTTTAAATGATTCCCCAACTTTTGGTAAAAGTGATCTATATAAATCTAATTGGAATAACTTATCCATTACTTCTGGAGCTCTTTTAAGATCCTCCACAGTTTCGAATAGAGGAACAACTAACAGTTTTGACTTCTGCGAATTTTGATCCAGAAGTCCCATCTCTTTTGCCAGAAGTAGGACTTCAAGCAAATCAGATGCACTATGACTCATTGAAATTACATAAGAATGACAAATGCGACTTCCAAATTCTTCTTGCAGCCTCTTAACCATTTTAAAAACACAAAAGGTTTCTTCTGTAGTTTTACTCCACCTAACTTCTGAAGGAATTAAAGGCCTTTTTGTATCTAACTCTTCTATTAACCATTCAATTTTCTGCTCCTCAGACATCTGATCATATTGGACAGGCAAATCAAGATAATTTGAAAGCTCTTGAATTGCATCACTATGCCTAGTACTTTCTTGACGTATATCTAAACTTGCTAAAGAAAACCCAAAAATATGTACCTGTGTTAGTAATGTATTTACCGCCTGGCAGCTTAAATCTGTACTATTCAGGCTATTCTTTATTAATTCAAGATCATAAGTAAATTCATGGACTGATTTGTAGTGAAATTTCTCAACTTGCTCTAAATTTTTAATATCTGATTTTCCTTCTAAAACTAACTTCCACCCAGTTTCTGCTAATAGATTATTTCTTTCTTGGGTTAGTCTCAATTTTTCTAAAATATAACTTAATTTCAATCTGTAAGGTTCTGACCTATATCTTGTTGCTCTTGATTCATAAATTTCTGGAAAGTTAACTCTATCAATTTCCAGTGATTCCAAGAGAGAAGAACTTACTTGGCTCCACTGCATTGAAACGCTTAATTGATCTCTAAGATTGGATATCGCATTAATATATCTTTCCAACATTAATTTTCTTTGGTAACAGGCAGTTCTCCATGTTATTTCCGGCGTTACTGATGGATTGCCATCCCTATCAGAACCTACCCAAGAACCAAAGTTACAGAATGATTGAGATGGCATCTGAACATCTGGATAATTTTCGGTAAGTGATGAGGCAATTCTACCTCTCAACTGAGGCATCACATTAAACAGAACTTGTTGAAAATAATGTAAGGCATAATCAACTTCGTCTAATACTGAAGGCTTGAATTGGTGCAGTTCGTCCGTCCTCCACCAAAGTGTTACTTCCTCTTTTAATTGTGTTTTTAAAGAATTAATTTCTTCTATTGTTAAAAAGTTTTCGACCTGAATTTTTTTTAAGAGATTTGCCACTCTAGTTTGCTTATGCCTAATTGTATGTCTTACTATCTCCGTAGGATGCGCCGTAAAGACCAAACGAATATCCATTTCCTGCAATAAATCCTCTAATTTACCAGGAGGAACATTTAATTTCCTAAGCCTATAAAACAATTCTCTAAATGTGACAGGTGCATTTTGCCTCGCCAATGCAGGAGCAAAAGGATCAAGATTATCGGGGGATTTGTGAACATTCTTATTCGTAAAACTTTGAATATATCTATCTTCCTCGACTCTTTGCTCCAGAATATTAACTAGTTGAAAATATAATGAAAAAGCTCTTGCCGCAGAGATGGATTCTGCTAAATCCATAGAATTGACAATATCAACTATCTCATTTTTAAATTTTTTGGAAGTATGCTCATCAACTGGGGTGGAATAACTTAATTCTTTAAGCTGTATTAAACGCTCGGCCTGTTCATATGGACACTCTTCTCTTAAGACTGATTCCCACAAATCTTCTATTAATGCTCGATTTTTATCTAGCGGATCATTGTTATTTATAAGGTCCACCTTATTATTTGCTAACTTTTCTATAGATTCCATATATGTATTATGTCACAAGTGAATATGTTCATATCAAATATTTGTTTAAATTATTAAATACTTTCTTTTTCACTTTTTTCCATATCATAAATAGCACATTTCATTATTTCCTCAATAGATAGTCCTTTTTCATATTGTTTTATCCATTTCATAGATTGATTACCCTCTTCTAGAACTCTATAGATAGGTTTCAAAAGATGAGTCATATTAAACTTTTCAGCAGTAAACGATAAATCTGATAGTAAATTTTCTATCCATTCGGTACAAATTATTTTTCTACCATCTTTCCAATGAATTAACTCTGCATTTAAACTATTTTTTGCAGCTTTAATTTCATTTTGATCACATATTTTTGATAATTCATCCAAAGAAAAAATACTTGTATTCATAGGGTCTAAAGTTGTTATATTTTCAAATAAATTTAAAATTCGCAATTCAAGCAAGGCAGTTATTCCTAATAACAAATTAATATCTGAAACGAAATCGCAGACTCTTAATTCCAAGCGGTCCAAAATTAAAGGCCTGTTAGGACCATTAGGTCTAATTGATGACCAGAGATGTCTAATATTTTGCATATTCCCATTGGCTATATTCCTCTTAATCCACTTAATATAGCTTTCATGATTTATAAAAAAAGGTACTTCTTTTGGTGTTTTTGGGAATTGCATCCACCTCTGTGAGTGATTATTAGTAATTTCATTGTTTAAAAAAGGTGAGCTGGCACTTATAGAAAGATAGAGAGCAGCCTCACACCTAACCAATCTAATAGCAGCAAAAAGTTGCTCTAAATTATCAATACCTATATTTATGTGAACACTTGAAGTGGCAATAGATATTCCATAATTATCTTGAATAAATTGATGATAAATATTATCAATATCAGAGCGTTGAAATCGACTATTATGTGTAAAGCAAAGCGTAGATGAAGGAATAATAGTCAAATCTCTCTTTAGTAACCATTTTCTTAAATTGATTCTTGGAGTTAATAATTTACGATATATACCTTTATAGTCTTTCCCCGGAGTAGTTATATATTCAACATTCCTCTTATCAGGCTCTTTAACAAAATTAGAAAAAGTTTTTTCAATCTCATCTGAAACTCCAATATGAGAATTTAGATTACCTGTGAAGAGCTCGACCTCAAACCCCTTATATAAATTATCAATAATCATTTATTTATCCAAACAAGATAAAGCTTTGAAAATTCCTTTGGCTTTATTAATAGTCTCTTGATATTCACTTTCAGGAGAAGAATCTGCAACTATTCCTGCTCCAGCTTGAACTGAAACATTATATGAATCCTTACCTGAAGGAGTAACAATCATGGTTCTTATTGTAATTGCCGTATTTAATGCACCATTAATATCTATAGATCCATAAACACCTGCATACGCTCCTCTTGCATCTTTTTCGAAGCTATTTATCAATTGCATAGCTCTTATTTTGGGTGCCCCAGTTACTGTACCAGCGGGAAAACATGCTTTTAGCAAATCCCATACATCAGTGTTGTTTTTTAAGATCCCTTCAACCTCACTGACGATGTGCATAACATGTGAATATTTTTCAATAACCATTAAATCTTTGACCTCTACAGTGCCAACTTCACAAACTCTTCCCAAATCGTTTCTTCCAAGATCTATCAGCATTACATGCTCAGCTATCTCTTTTGGATCATTTAATAAATCTTTTTCTAATTGTAGATCTTGTTGTGTATCTTTTCCTCTAGGTCTAGTACCAGCAATTGGTCTTAAGCTCGCTACGATTTGATTATTTTTGTTTTTCTCAGCTTTAACCATAACTTCTGGGCTAGAACCTATGAGATACCAAGAACCAAAATCAAAAAAAGCCATATAAGGAGATGGATTAACCATCCTTAAACTTCTATATAAATTAAAAGGATCATTATTAACATTCGATTGAAATCTCTGACTGAGAACAATTTGGAAGATATCTCCTTTTCTTATAAATTCCTTTGCAGAGAGTACTGCATTTTCAAACTCCTGTTTCTCCCAATTACTTGTAAAATTAAAATTAATATGCTCATTTTCATTCCAATCTAAAAACTCTGTTTCTTTTAGAGGAACCCTCATTAAATTTCTAATTTGATTGATTTTACTTATAGATTCTTGATAAATTTCTTCAAGCGAAAGACCTCCTGAAGAATCTATATCAGCATATTTTACTGCGGTTATACATCTTTTTATTTGATCAAAAATTACTAATTGATCAAAAAACATCCAAGATCCATAAGGAATATCTTTCGAATCTATATGATTGATTTTTACGCTAGGCTCAATTCGATTTATTAATTCATAACCCCAAGAACCATATAATTGTCCAACAGATGGCAAATCATTAAGACTAAATGATTTATATTCCTGTGTCCAATCCCTCAAGATTTTAAAGGGATCTCCATTATGGATTTCAGTTTTACCATTATTCCAAGTTTTAACTATTTCCTCGCCATAACATACTGCTTCCCAAAGTGGCTTTGTGGCAACAATACTCCATCTACCTAAATTTTCTCCACCCTCAACTGATTCAAGAAAAACTCCATGTGAATCCTTTTCAGATAATTTTAACCATGTTGATAGAGGAGTTTCTAAATCTGCAGGCCATGTTTGAGTGATAGGTATAAAATTCTTCCCATCTTCGTAAGCCTTTAAGAAACTCTCCTTATTAGAACTGATCATATCAATAATGTCAGTCCGAATTATAAATAAGTTTTTCTTTTATATCAACTTTTGGAAATTTATTCAAAAGTTTTTTTAGTTGTAAACTTCAAACCCGCAGGATTAGGATTCTCGCCTATCCTTCTTGGGTTATGGCCAACTATCTCTCTACCCTCATTAACTTTTTCAGGAAATACTCCATCTTTAGGATGTAAATACTCAATATCTCCACCAGGAAAAACTCTATAAATTTTAAAGTCTTCAATTCTAGGTTTGAAACCTCTTAATTGTGTGCCTAGTGCAAGACATTGTTCCTTTCTTGCAAAATACATTAAATTATCCCCTTCATGCATTACAGCTGCACCACCAGTAGGTAATTCAAATGCTTGTTCTTGGGAACTATTCCATACTATTGCATATTTTTCTTCAGTTTCTGCTGAGTTTAATAACCCCCCAGTACTACCTATATGCTTTGGAAATTGACCAACTAAAGTTTCAGTCATCCTAATTTTTAAGTTATTTATAATAAGAAACTAGCATTACTATTTTACAAATCTCCGAATTATTAGAAAAGTTTCTACATTATTTAATAAATTTAAAAAAAATATTTCATTTTCCTTATCATTTTGAATCCGAAATCGGGAAAAAAACTGTCAACCCAGCATCTCGCCTTTGCGTAACATATCCACCCAAGCTAGCTAGTAACTTTTGAGTCGCAATTTGACTTAATTGTAAACTTCCTGTTTGAGGATTCCAATTTAGTACTGGACCAATATCAGATCCATTTTCCTTTCTAGATATCTCATTTTTACTACTATCCAATTTTTGTACTTTTAGTTGAAGTTTAAGTTTCTGACCAGCTGGGCGCAATTCTAAAATCAATGTACTTCCCTCTTTTAACCCTCTAGTATTTTTATCAATTAGTCCTCTTAACATTAATTCTAATTTTCCAGAGTCACTCAAAATTTCAGGCAGCTGGCTAGGAATATCAATTTTAAGTAATATTCCACGACGACTAAGTTGTTTTCTCCAAACTGGAGTTAATTTGTTGAAGATTTCAGATAAATTTATTTTTGCAAGTTGATTTAGAGGAGATGTTTCATTACTTACAAGTTCTGCGGCATTGAAAATTAGGCCAAATCTATCAATTTGTTCGTTGCACTCATTATCTATCTGAATTAGACGATTACGCATTGATTCATCCATATTATATTTTCTTAAAGTAGAACTTATTAGTGTTCTTATAGTTGCTAAAGGGGTCCTCACTTCATGAGAAATTGCCTTTAACAATTTTGCTTCTGTTATTTGAACAGTTTTATTATCATTTTTAATAGAATTCTTAACAGTTAAATTAGGAATCAATTTAGACAATTTAGCTGACAAACTTGGCCAAAAGTTTTTTGCAAATTGATCATTGAAATTAAGTTCTCCTAAGTTATTGATTGCATTGCGAAACTTAATACCTTCATCGTAATTTTCTTGATTAAACTTTGCATTAATTAATTCAATAACAGTTTTTAAGCTCTCTTCATCACATCGCATCAATAAAATCTTCTGATCTTTTTCTCCAGCGACTGTTAGAACGCATTGAAAATTTGGAGTAATAATCATCAAAAAAGGTTCATAACCATCTTGGGGATCAAGATTTAAGACTTTGTAATGACTAATAAAATCATAATCATCTTTAATTGTCTTAGAGTTCTGCCCTGGTAAAAAGCCAGCATTCTCTTTTTTAAAATATGGAAATCCTTCTGGTGACCATAACCAACCTTTTAGTTTAGTAAAAAATTTTTTTTCATTAAGCGCTGGCAAAGGGGAGGAAACCCATATACCACCCTCATAATAATGTTGAGAAAGAAACTCTTTTTGAACAACTTCTAAGGATGCCCACCACATACGCCTTGAAGTATCATCATCAACATATATAGTTTGAAATCCTTTAAGCAGAAAATCTTGAATTTTTTTTATCGTAATTGTTGACTTCATGGATTTCTTAATGATCTAGAGCGTTTGAATATAGATAACGCAAGTCCAATAGATATAAAATTAATCAGCAAAGAAGTTCTGCCATAACTCATAAAAGGTAGAGGAATGCCAGTCACTGGGCCTAATCCAATAGTCATAAATAAATTAATAATTATTTGGAATAAGAAAGTTGAAGCGACCCCAATAACTATTAATGACTCAAAATTAGTTCTAGCATTTTTAGCAATTTCAATAAGTTGCCAAATCAAAACAAAAAATAAAAATAAAATGAGTATACAACCAAAGAATCCTAATTCTTCTCCTAACGCACTAAAAATAAAATCTGTATGTTGCTCAGGTATAAATTGCAAATAAGTAAGTTTACCTCTTAATAAACCAGAACCCCAAAAGCCTCCAGAACCAATTGCTATTTTACTTTGCAATAAATGATATCCACCACCTAATGGATCTCTACCAGGATCTAAGAATAAAATCAATCTGTCTTTTTGATAATCTTTTAAACCGAATTTCCACAAAATTGGTGTCAATTTTGCCACTAATAAATGAAGCGAAATTGCCAAACTTGAAAAAATAATTTTCTTTTGTGAGGATCTATAAGCTAAGTAGCCAATAAATGGGATCCAAAAAATAAGAAAATGTATTGAAACAAAATATAAAATTGCCGTAGCAATACAGAAAACTACAATTAGTATCCACTCTATGGGCATTTGAGACCAATAGAGCATTACAAAAGTAAAAACTATCAAGACTAAAGATGTACCCAAATCAGGTTGAAAAAATATTAATAACCATGGGATAATAACAATAAAAAAAGGTAATACTAAATCATTTACTTTCGAAATTATTTTTCTATCAAGGACTAAAGCAAGAGTTAGGATTGTGCTTAATTTAGCGACTTCTGAAGGCTGAAAAGAGAAAATTCCCAAGCTAAGCCATCTTTGAGCTCCATAGACTGAGATTCCGAAAAAATATATAAGCGATAATGATATTAAAGAGAAAAAATAAAAAGGTATCAAATACCTTTTCAATCTATCTAAAGGTACGTATGAAATAAGAAACGCTATAAAATAACCAAAAATACCAGTCAAAAGATGGCTTAAAAAATCAGATACTAAAAAATCTCTTTGTATACTTTTTATTAAAACACTAGAAATAACTACTAAAGATAAAGGGATCAAAAGAAGTGGAGATAATAAATATCTTCTTATTGAATTTTCTTTCTTTTGAAAAAATTGTCTTTTACTAAATAAAGATATTTCTTTGAGCATTAATTGTTAATTAACAAATTGATTTTTTATCAATTGAGCCAATTTTTTAAATTTCATAGAACTCTCTTTATTTGGTTGACTTAATGAAATAGGTATTCCTTTATTACTCTCATCAACAAGAGGAATTTCAATAGGAATTTGAGCAAGTAATTGTAAATTATTTTCTTCAGCTAAGATCTTTCCACCCCCTTTACCAAAGATTTCATATTTCTTATTAGGCATATCCGGCGGAATAAATACCGACATATTTTCTACGATACCCAACAAGGGAACACCAAGTTGCCTAAACATTGCTAATCCCCTTCTTGAATCTTGCAAAGAAACTTGCTGAGGAGTTGTAACAACAATTGCTCCAGAAATAGGTACAGATTGTGCTAATGATATTTGAGCATCACCTGTGCCTGGAGGTAAATCGATCACTAAAAAATCAAGGTTATTCCATTCAACTTGATAAAGGAATTGACGTATTATGCTATTTAACATTGGTCCTCGCCAAATAACAGGTTGACCTTCTTCTATAAGAAAACCCATTGATACTAATGAAATACCATATTTGTTAATTGGTATTAATCTCTGTTCATTGCCAATACCATCTGTAACTTTTGGATTCTCTTCTGAAACACCCAACATCGAAGGAGTGTTAGGCCCATATATATCAGCATCCAATAAACCAGTTTTTAATCCTAATTTAGCTAAAGAACATGCAATATTTACTGCGATTGTACTTTTACCTACCCCTCCTTTGCCACTACTTACAGCGATAATATGTTTAATACCCTCTATATTCTTTAAATCAGTAACATTATTTTCACTTGGAGATTTTGATTGAGCAGGGTTATTATCAAGTTCTATTTGTACATCATTGATATCTTCAAAATTAAGAAGCGTATTTCTGACATCTTTGACAATTCTCTCTCTCTGAGAATTAGCAAATGATGGCAAGGAGAGTGTGACGATTGCTCTTGGTATGATTACCCTTACATTTTTAATCCATGCTAATTCAATTACATTCTTCTTTGATCCAGAATCTATAATCTTTGATAATGCATAATTCGCATCTTCTATTGTGGTCATTAAAGTTTTCGATTGTTTTTACATGCTAGTCGACGCTTTAAAAGATTAAGAACTATGTCGAACTATCAAATAATAGGAAATAATTCCCCTTTAAAGGAAATTATAAAGGGAAAATAATAATTAACATAAAAATTTAATTCTTCTATAATTTAAGAAATTAGATGTTTAAAGAACCTCCTAAGAACTCAAGAGATAAAACTAAAAATCTCTTATTAAAATTGCAAGATAACATTTGTGAAGGCCTTGAAATTGCTGACGGTAAAGGAAAATTTATTGAAGAATCATGGCAAAGAGACGAGGGTGGTGGTGGAAGATCAAGAGTCTTAAAAAATGGTTCCATATTTGAACAGGCTGGAGTGAATTTCTCTGAAGTACACGGCAAAGAATTACCACAATCAATAATTTCTCAAAGGCCAGAAGCTAAAGGACATGAATGGTTTGCTACTGGGACTTCAATGGTATTACACCCCAGAAATCCTTTTATACCAACAGTCCATCTTAATTACCGTTACTTTGAAGCTGGTCCAGTTTGGTGGTTTGGGGGAGGTGCAGATCTTACACCCTATTACCCTTATCTTTCTGATGTAAGACATTTTCATGAAGAACATAAAAAAGCCTGTGACAAAGTTGATCAAGATTTACACAAAGTTTTCAAACCATGGTGTGATGAATATTTCTTTTTAAAACATAGAAATGAATCAAGAGGAATTGGAGGTATTTTTTATGATTATCAAGATGGTTCTGGAAGTATTTATAAAGGAAATAATAAAAACGGTATAGCCTTTCAAACCTCAAAAGATGTTGGGGATTCAAAATTAAATTGGGATAATTTATTCTGTTTAGCAGAAAATTGTGGGAATGCATTTCTTCCTGCATATCTACCAATAATTGAAAAAAGGGTTAAGCAAGAGTTTACAAAAGAAGAAAGAGAATTCCAACTTTATAGAAGAGGAAGATATGTGGAATTTAATTTGGTTTGGGATAGAGGAACAATTTTTGGATTACAAACCAATGGCAGAACTGAGTCTATATTAATGTCCTTACCCCCTTTAGCTCGATGGGAATATGGATATAAGGCTAAAAAAGACTCCAGAGAAGATTTTCTAACTTCAATTTTTACAAAACCACAAGATTGGCAAAACGATAAGAGCTTAGAAAAATTCTGTTTAGAAAATAATATTTTCGATTAAAACTATATTAAAATTCTAAATTAAAAATTTTTAAATAGGAGTTTTAAATAAAGAACCATCACTTTTCAACTCCAGCCTATCGCCTAGTTCATTTTCAAGAGATATTAATTCATCTCTATGGGCTCTTAATCTCATAAAAGTCATCATATCATCATCTTTATTTATCAATCTCAACTCAAACTTTTCCTCTCTAGCTGATCTTTTGAAATAAACCATTCCTGATAAAGGACCTCCAATAAATCCCAAAAGAATTGGCCACCAGCCCAATGCGGGATAAATTTGAATAATTACTAATCCCAAGGCACAAGATCCAAATCCACCAAGAATTCCTAAAAAGATTGCTAAGAATTTACTAGAAACAACCTGTCCCTTGAATATTAAAATTCTTTGATCAAAATCACCACCAATCTGTTTCCAGCCCCTTAAATTAAGCCATTCATATAGATCATTTAAAACTTTTACTGGTTTTTGTGAAGATGAAATTTCAACAACTGTAGTTCTATCCTTGCTAGAAGCTCTTAGGAAAAAAAATAAACCTATTGCAAGAAGTATTGTCAGCAATAATGTTGAATTTAGTGAATAAGACATTTATATAATTTCTCTATAAATCTATAATAAAAATTTAACTTATATCATATTATAATTTTTCTAAAGTTTCTTCTATTAATAAATATATTAAAACGTAAGAAATACTTTTGATAAAAAACTTTTCGAAATAATTTAAAGTTAAAATTAATAGATCTATATTAAATAGTTATGGAGAAAAGTGAAGAAAATAAAAACATCAATATTTATCATAATGATATAAGTAGCGATTTATATAATCTTTATAAAACCTCATCATATATTGCAGTGGATACTGAAGCCATGGGACTAATTCATGGGAGAGATAGATTATGTTTAGTCCAACTATCTAATGAATTAAACTTAACTTCTTGTATAAAAATTGAACTTAACACTTCTTCTTCTCCTAATTTACAAAACTTATTTGAAGATGAAAAAATAATTAAAATTTTTCATTATGCAAGGTTTGATGTCGCGGCTCTTAAATGCAACCTTGGAATTAATACAAAGAACATCTTTTGTACAAAAATAGCCAGTAAATTAGCAAGAACATACACAAATAAACATGGATTAAAAGACCTAATAAATGAACTCTTAGGAATAGAATTAGACAAAAGTTCACAAAGCAGTGATTGGGGTCGTGATGAAGATTTAACAAGTGATCAAGTCGATTATGCTGCAAATGACGTTAGATATTTAATTGAAGCGATGCATAAACTAAGAGTCATTCTTAAAAGAGAAGGTAGACTGGATTTAGCTCAAAAATGTTTTAACACTGTTCCAGTCCATGCTGATTTAGATATATTAAAATTCTCAAATATTTTTGAACATTAGCAATCAATCTTCAGTCAGAAAATTATCTTCATCATCTAGAGTTTCCATTAGCTTATCAAGTATTTTTGATGAACTTATTTTTTGTCCCTCATCTTTTTTGCATATTTTTAATAGATCTTGAGCAACTTGTCTTTTTTCTTCTATAGTTTTCGAACCTTTTTGTGCAATCTTAATTTCTACTTTCTTTTTAGCAGAGGACAAGCTAATACTCATTATTTTTGCTATTTCTGCACATATTTTTAGATATTCCCGATCATTAATTGGATACATGAAAAACTTTAATACTTTAAAAATCCTACTTTATTAAGATAACAAATTAAAGTTTATACAATCTACAATCTTCTGACTAGCACCAGTTGTTCCCATTCTTTCTTTCCCAACTTTAGATTGTTCCAATCTATAATTTTCTTTATTTAACAGTGAAATTAAACGTCTTAGAAGAATTTTCTTGCTATTGCAAACTAAAACACTTCCACCTAATAATCTAGATTGCCTTTTTGCAAATGATTTTGTAAATTGTGGACCATTACCTGGCAGAGAAAGAGAAGGTACCCCAAGACCAGTAATTTGCTCTGTAGCAGTTCCTGCATTTGACAATCCAACAATTGCCATATTTGCCCATAAATTAAACTTTCCTTTTCCTATTAAAATATATTTTTCTTTATATCTCCAAACCGAATCTTCTCCAACCATAAAGTTAACTTTGCTCTGTTTGAAAAAACCATATTTTTTCAAGTAACTTGTTATTTTAATTTCATTAGCGTTAATGCTCAATGGCAAAAGAATTAAAGAATCCTTGGCTAAATTTAAATCTTTCAAGCAATCTAGAAACATTGAAAGATTATTTAATGCTTCGGGGTAGCGACTTCCTATTAACAAAATTATTCTCTGAAAATTAAGAATATTTGAAATTTGTTCATTATTTTCATGTACAAAATCCATCATGGGATTACCAAAGTATTTTGCAGGAATTTTTCTTCTATTCAAATTATTGGCCGTAATTTCATCCCTCATTATCAAAGTCTTACATCGGGGAGATTTCATTAGCAATATTTCCCAAGGGTCCCATTCAGAACCTTTCAATTTATGATAAAAATCGCTTAACGCCCAACCTGGTCCACTACTCCATGTGTAATCACTTTTAGGAGTTCCAATAAAACTAAATTCACAACCGGAACTCCATGCAAAGAATAATGGTAATAAATCCCCCACTGCAATAACTTTGCAATTATATTTAGACTTTTGCCTTACAAGTAGGAAGTTTTTTAAATTATCAATTAAAAATCCTGCTAATAAATCAAGAATAAATCCTTTAAAGCTTTGATTACTAAAACCTCCACTAGGCAATTCCTTTAGATGTCCGATTTTATGAAAATTCTTTGACTTAAGGCAGTTAAATACATCACCATTACCTACTAAAGGTAAAACTTCTATCTGATTTATTTTTATTTTTTTTAATAATCGTTTAATTATCTCCAATGCAATCACATCTTCGCCATGACCATTGCATATAATTAATAGTGATTGAGTTCTATTACTGTTAGGATCATTAAGAGATTCAACTAAGGCTTCATCGGCGGCATGGCCAAGTGGTAAGGCAGAGGATTGCAAATCCTTTATCCCCAGTTCGAATCTGGGTGCCGCCTTTTTAAAATTAGTGACAATATTCGCTGTAAAGCGTTCCAATAACTGAAGTTTTTCGTAGCGATTTTTATACTTCAAATCGTTCAGAGTGTGTGATAAGTTTGCTAATAAATTATCAGGTTTTTTTGTACCTAATTTTATTATCTCATTTACCGCCCATAGGGGAAGTTCCCTAATAGAAATGGCGTAATTAAAAAGGTTTGAAATTTCATTCTTACTTGATTTTATCCTCAAAGTCTTTGAATGATGATTGCATCTGCCCTGTATTTTCTTTTGAATCATCTTTCTCTAAACCTCTTATCTTTCTGTATCTGGAATACATATAACCCAGATAGATTCCTTGCATAAAATTCTTTGCACCATTTTCTAAAAGGTTCTTTTCAAACTTGCCATTGAACTGCCCACTTTCAAGAATTTCCTTTTTCCAATTAATGTCTTCTTTCATTGCTGTTCCTCTTGTCTTTTCTTTAGTCTTTTGTATTCCTCGTGCAGAAAACCTAAATGCCAAGCATCCCTAAATCCTTTTGCACCTTCCATTAGGAGTCTTACATCTGAAGGTGGATGTGACTTCATCTCCAAAAATTCTTTCTGCCAAGAAGTGTCATCCCATTTAGAACTCATACTGTCTCTCCATACTGTTTAAACTCATCCAAAGAATTTACAACTATGCTCTTATAATCCTCTGGGAATCTTGCCTTCATTATTGCAGGAATTTCCAAGCAATCTGGATAGGGATTATGCAAATAAAAGATAACTTCCTTCTCTTCCTTCAAAACAATGTAATTATATAATCCACCTGCATAATTATATTCTTTCTTCATTTCCTTAATGCCTCAGCTTGTTCTGATTGTTCAAGCAAAATATCTCTATCAAAAAAATATGCATATAGTTGGACTATTACTTTAGGAGCATTTTTATTAGTAGGTATAGGTAATGCTGATATTATATAAATTTCCAGAAAGATCTTTACCTAGTTTACCAAAATGGGCAGTAGTAACTATTACTTTCAGAGCTCCATTCTTTGTCTCTTCTATAGACTGTATCATTGAATTTTACATCTAAGAAAAACGATCCATCCTTAATTACTTTTTTATTTTTTCTGTCACTTTCATCTATTAT
Source organism: Prochlorococcus sp. AG-436-C05 (assembly GCA_003209795.1). Lineage (GTDB taxonomy): Bacteria > Cyanobacteriota > Cyanobacteriia > PCC-6307 > Cyanobiaceae > Prochlorococcus_A. The sequence goes on along the minus strand of QCPB01000011.1, from coordinate 3,909 downwards.
TTGATATTTAATTATATTTTTTCCAGGCTGCATTGATAGGTATACTTTATTTCGCTTACTTGAAATTTTAAATTTTATTTTGTCAGAAGCTCTTCCAGAATCATAATCTTTTTCTACTGAAGGTGGATTATTTGGTGATAATCCTCTAGTAAAATTCCTCAAAACAACTACTAAGTCCTCTCTAACATCAGTCTCATAATCCACAAAATAGCCAGTAGTTGATTTATTTCTTATACCTGGGCACTCTCCAACATAAACAGTTCTATTAAGATATAGAGTTGTTAACGAATCAGAACCAACACTTTCAATACCAAACATTGCTGGGGAATTATTAGCAATCATTTCTGCTTTAGATTCAATAATACTTGAAGTTTGTATTGAAGAGAAAGTAGCGCAGATTAGGATTTTAAAAAGAATTTTTAATCTGCTTTTTAAATTAATCATAAAACTTAGATTTTAAATTATATTAAAGTGTAATTAAAAGGTGAATTTTGAAATTCTAAAAAAATTTCTTTAAATTATCTCATAATATTGAAGATTGGTAAATTATAGAAAATATTTGAGATATTTGTCGAAATTTATCCTCTTTATTAATTATGTATTGTTATAACATATAGTATTTATTTAATCTCACTAACTTTATTTTTTAAAAAATGAGAGCATTGATAAAGTTCATCTCAATAAATGCCTTATTTTTTATTATGGGTATAGTATATTTACCTATATATTCTTCTGAATTAAAAAGTTTAGTTTTTCCCGAAATAAATTTAAAAAATAGTTTAATTGCCTCGAACAACAAAGTAAAAACTGTAATCACCAAAGGTTTTGGTTTGACCGTAGACGAAGCATCACAAAATGCTCTAAAGAATGCATTAAAACAAGTGGTTGGTTCTTTTATAGATTCAGAAACTCTTATTAGTAAAAAAACGGAAATCAATAATGGAATAGTTCAATTATCAAAAACGATAAATAGAGATACGCAAGATTATTCTCAAGGTTCTATTAAATACTTTGAGATTTTAAAAACAGAACAAAGAAATGGGATTGTTATCATTGAAGCAAAGGTTGAAGTTATTGAGGGGGAATTTTCAAAATTTATTAAAAAATTTGCCTTTGCAGAGTCAAGTTTTCCAGGTGCAGAAATTTCTTCAGTGATAGAAACGAATTTAAATAATAAAAAATCAAAAGCAGAATTAATTAATAATAAAATTATTCAACCATTAACTAAAGGTTCTGTTTACGATTTAAAAATAGGAGATTGGGAATTCATAAATAACTGGAATAGTTTTTGCCTAGGAAACTTTTACTATCAAAGTTTGTTGAGGGGATGTGGAAGTTTCCAGAACAATAACGTGATTCTTGCAAAAGTAGAGGTTTCAATAAATAAAGAGTTTCTAAAAAATGTAGAAAGTATTTTTGAAAAAACAAAATCTCGTATATTTTATCTAAATCAAAATGGTCATTTTCATGCTGCAACTCGATCCTTGGGTAAAAATAATGATTTACAGATCGCAATTAATAGACCAATCAATCCTAAAATTTATTTGTTTAAAGATATAAGGAACGAAATTAATGAATTGAGATATAGTGCACCGTCAATAAGTTTATTTAATTCACGCAAAGAATTAATATTTAGATTTTCATGTAATGCATATAACTGTCCAAATAATGAAAATATTAAATTTTTACCAACTTCAAAAGGAGTAGTTCCTAAATTTTCTTTATTTGGCTGTAATGATATTGGTAACGGGTGTGTTCCTACAATTATTCCTAATGCGAAGTATTTAATAATGTTGAACTTTTCTACAGAATTCTTAAAAACAATCAAAGATATAAAAGTAGAATATAAATAGAAAACTGACTTTTTAACGTAAGCTAAATTCTCTTACAGAAAGTTTTATCAAAACAATAGTTATTACAATTTCCAATGAATCTAATAAAAATATTCATTATGGATCAAATATTAAATTCCGAATTACATTAATTAGTTTAATAATCGTTATCTGCCACACACATTCCTAAACATCTAATCCCATTAGATGCAGTTCTTTGGCAATGATTACATAAAATGACATCATTATTTGAAGCATAATAGCTTTGAATTTTATTTTGAGATTGTAAACTTTTTAACTCGTGTTTTGAATCAAATAGTTCCATTATTGGGAATTTTTATTTGAGTCAATACTAACTACAAGAGAGGTATTGGTGGTGGAAGAAGGTATATCCATAATCTTGACAGTTTCTTTAGGCTCTTCATTAATTTCACTTTCTTCATTACTTTCATCAACAGCACATGCCTCAAGTGCTTCTCTTAGAAGTGAATCAAAAGTTGCCCCTGGCAATCTGTGTCTTGCAACTTCAAGAAAAGTTCTTGGTAATGATTCTGAGGCGGCATCTCTCAAAGCAGGATTATTCTTTCTATGTTCTTGTTCTTCTTCTATAGATTTTATAAATCTTAGTGTCACATCTCTTTTGGTGGATGCTTTTATTAAAGTATCATTTTCAGGATTACTAACAGATGGTTCATTCTCAAGATCGTTTAACCTTTTTTCCAAACTATTTAATACTTCATTTGCTTCTTTGCTGATATGAGCTAACTGACCATCAGATAAATTTGGTAAATCAGCTACAAAAACTTTCCCATGATCTCTTAATGTTAAGAAAGTAGGCCTTGGCAGTTGATTCTGTCGACCATTGAAATCTCCATTACCTAATGGTCTTTTGGGAGGTGTAGGACCTGCAGAACTACGTCTACGAGTAATTCTTCTATTATTTTCAAAGGGCATTGAATTAGAAATTAAATCTTAATACTTAAACTTCCGATATAATTCGGTGGTAATTTTATTATATTACACCTAACTTTTTTATTTGTGTATAACAATTAAATTTTTAAGTTCTATAACCAATTTATTAATCTGACTCTAAGTTAAGATCTCAGGCAGAAATTTATTATTTATTGAGTTATCTTTTTGAACTATTTTTCCAATCTCCCAACTCTCAATATCATTAGCTTCGCATATACTTAAGACTGGATTTTTAAATTGTTTATCAATAATTAGACAAAAACCAACACCCAGATTAAAAGTATTCCAAAAATCCTTTTCAGGAATCATACCAACTTCTTTTAGAAATTTAAATAAAATTGGAATATCCCAAGATTTAGTATCTATATAAGGAATAAAATTGACAGGAATACATCTAGGCAGATTTTCTGGAATTCCTCCACCAGTGATATGAGACATTGCCTTAATTTCTATATTCTCGGATAGGATTTGATTAATTACATTATTGTAGATTTTTGTTGGTTTCAATAATTCATCATAAAAATTTAAGTGATTAACTTTTTCAAATTCTTTATCTATGAAATTTGTATTATCAATAATTTTTCTTACTAAACTAAATCCATTACTATGAATACCATTACTTTTCAATGCAATTATCAAGTCATTATCAGATATTTTTTTACCATTAATTAGCTTATCTTCATCGACTATACCTACACAAAATCCTGCTAAATCATACTTATTTTTTGAATAAAATCCTGGCATTTCAGCAGTTTCCCCACCAAGTAAAGCACAGTTATTTTCTCTACAACCATAAGAAATACCTTTAACAACCTCTAATAATTGTTTCTTCTCAAGCTTACCTGTAGCAATATAATCAAGAAAAAATAAAGGTTTTGCACCACTAGTAACAATATCATTCATGCACATAGCAACCAAATCAATACCAACTTCAAAATGAAATTTTTTATTCTGGGCTAATTCTAATTTTGTTCCTACGCCATCAGTTCCCGATACTAAAACAGGTTTTTTTAGTCCATCTAGAGGAATTCTAAATAAACCTCCGAATCCACCAATACCCTCAATCACGTTAGATGTATGAGTTCCTTCAACTGCCTGTTTAATT
>QCPB01000010.1 GCA_003209795.1 Prochlorococcus sp. AG-436-C05 | reverse complement strand
AAATTCTTGGAACTAGTCCTTTAGGTATTTGGTTGCCTGAATGTGCCTATTATGAGAACTTAGATCAAATATTATTTGATTCTGGAATTAGATATGCGGTCTTGGATGGTCATGGAATTTTGAATGCATCTCCAAGACCTAGGTATGGAGTTTATGCACCAATATGTTCAAAAAATGGAGTTGCATTCTTTGGTAGAGATAGTGAATCAACCTTACCAGTTTGGTCTGCTAAAGATGGATTTCCAGGAGATAAAGTTTATAGAGAATTTCATAAAGACTTAGGGTGGGAATTACCTCCTTCAAGACTTAAAGAAAAAGGTATCCCAAGTGTAAGACCCCTAGGTCTGAAATATTATAAAATTACTGATCATAAAATTTCCCTAGATAATAAAGAATTTTATATAGAAAATGAAGCAAATAAAAAGGCAGAAGAACATGCTGAGACTTATCTTTTGGCAAGATCTAAACAATTAGAACACTTATCTTTATCCTCATCTTTTGAGCCTTTGTTAATAGCTCCATTCGATGCTGAGTTGTTTGGCCATTGGTGGTATGAGGGTCCAATATTTATAGAGAATATTTTAAAAAAATCGACTAAATATTCAATTACACTTACCAACTTAAAGGAAATTTTAAAGCAAAAACCAAAACTTCAAATTTGCGAGCCATCTCCCTCAAGCTGGGGGCAAGGCGGATATCATAACTATTGGCTGAATGAGAAGAATGCATGGATTGTTCCTGAAATTACTAAAGCAGGTTCGATATTTGTTGAGCTTTCTTCAAAACACTTTAATGATGAATTTTCAATAAGACTATTAAGGCAAGCAGGGAGAGAATTGCTTCTTTCAGAATCTTCAGATTGGAGTTTCATTTTAAGGGCGGGAACTACGACTGAGCTTGCTAAAGAAAGAATTGATAGGCACTTATTTAGATTCTGGAAACTAATTGAAATGCTTAAAAATATATCCAAAACTGATTTAAAATTTCTTGAGATAATAGAAGAAGAAGATAAAATTTTTCCTTTTATAAATATCAAGGATTGGCAAAAATAAAATTTAATTTATATTAAGCATCCCAAGTTTAATTTTTAAAGGTGAATTTATAAACATTTTACTCATTACATAAATTAATTTTGGGAGAGGGAGTGTATTGGTAAGAAAACCTACCCATTCTTTTGTTGATAATTTAAAGAAGCTAGAAAAGAAGCTTCTTAATTTACCCTCATCAAAACGCATTAATCTTTGGAGACCATATTGATAAAGTTTATGTCTTTGAGTTAATTCATTAGGCCATAAGACTTCCCAGCCTTTAGAGGCTAATTCAATAGAACTTTGGTTTGGTTCTTTTAAATAAATTGCTAATTTTTCAGCAAGTAGTGGAGCTCTTCTTAATAAAGATCCGATCATGTATCCAGATGCTGGATGCACCATGCTTGCTGCTCCTCCAAAACCAAGTACAAATTGTTTTTTTAATGGAAGAGGTAAATTCATTGGAAATAGACAATTCTCCTCATGGTATATTTCTTTTATCTTGACACCTTTATTCTCTAATCTAGTAAAAAGTCTTTTTTTAAGACGATCTTGAGATAAAGCAGGATAACTAGCTAAGGATGTCTCCTCAACAAAATAAGTTTCATTACCTAGATCCATCGCATATAGAAAGGAAGGGGATGATATTTTCTCGTTTTTATTTAAATGGTCTGGACGAAAATCCATTAAAACAAACTGATCCTTTTCTACAGGTGGCGATGAGAATTTACCAACAATTCCATAAGCAGCTTGTTGAGCTACATTTTTTCTTTCTGGTCTTTTTATAAAGTTACTCTTATGACCACTAGCATCAATAACTAACCTTGCTTTTAGTTTTAGTCCTGAGAAACAAATAACTTCAGAAATATTTTTTTCTTCTGTGATTTGTTTCGCTGTTTCATTCAACCATTCAATACCTTTACATTTTTTTAGAAGTTCATTTTGAAAGGCTTCCTGGTTTATTAATCCGTAATCATATCTATGTTCTGTGGACTTATTACCCTTCTCACTTATTCCATTTCCAAAAAAACTTACTGTATTAGACCATCTATGAGATAACAATGATTCTAATCCTAATTCCTCTAATTCAGATGCCCATATCCCATATGTATTTTCCCATTTCGCCTTGGGTGATTTCGTTGATATACCCATAATAGTGAGATTCTGTTTGGCCAATTCAGACGCTAAACATAATGCTGCAGGACCAGAACCTAAAATTAAAATATCAAGTGTTTTCATATGATCTGATTAGATACCTGTCTCTTAATTATCTTCGCCTGAGATTAATTGATCTGAATCGTTGATTTGTTCACGAGGAACTAATACAACTTCAGATAAATGATCACCTTCATCTAACCTTTGTAATCTTACTCCAGTAGCAGCTCTTGATTGCTGAGAGATTTTATCTGCATTTGTTCTTACAATCACACCCTTTTCTGTTACGAAAAGGAGTTCTTCCCCTTCTCCTAGTACCTTTAACCCAACTAGGGAATCGTTTTTTATTCTAAATTTTATCGCTCTTAAACCCATTCCCGCTCTTTTTTGTAACCTAAACTGCATTACTGGTACTCTCTTTCCAAGTCCAAATGCACTGGCTACTAATACCCAAGGTCCATCAGACGAATTACTCTCATGATCTAAATCAATCTCGTCAGCTGAATCTTCAATGGATGATAATTGATCAACTAGAGTTGATGTTAAGACATCCATGGAAACTAGATTGTCGCCATCTCTTAAGTTCATTGATTTAACTCCCCTAGCAGTCCTCCCAAGGGGCCTTAATTCATTATGATCGAGCCTGAAGTGTATCGTCATCCCTTTGCTTGATCCAATTAAAACACTATCTCCTTCCTTTGATAATCTTACCCATTTCAAAGAATCTCTATCTTCTAAGTTAATTCCTATTAATCCATTCGAGCGTATTTTTGAAAAAGCACTAAGTGATGTCCTTTTTATAAATCCTGCTTTAGTTAACATTAATAAGTAACAATCGTTGTTAAATGAATCTACAGCAACAATAGAGGTAATTTGTTCCTCCCTTGGAATTGGAAGTAGTTGCACAGAAGGCGTCCCTTTTGCTGTTCTGCTACTCATGGGAACTCGATAGGCTGGAAGGGCATACGCTACTCCTCTATCACTGAAGAGCAAAAGCGTATCATGATCATTACAACTTATGAATAGTTTAACCTCATCATCTCCCTGGGTTTTAGTGCCAGCTTTACCTCTGGATCCTCTGCTGGTGGATTCAAATTCATTAACAGGCATTCTTTTTAAATACCCCGCTTCAGTTAATAAAACTACTGATCTTTCATTGGCAATTAGATCAATATCATCAAGGCCACCGCCTAAATTAAGGATTTTAGTTTTTCTTGGAGATGAAAACTTTTCATCAATTTTACTAAGTTCCTTAAGAATTATTTCAAAGATCTTTTCTTTATCATTAAGTATATCTTTGTAGTTATTTATTTTTTCTGTTAGTTCAGCATGCTCGGCTTTGATTTTATCGGCCTCTAACGCTGTTAATCTTCTCAATTGCATTTGCAAAATTGCATCTGCTTGATTAACAGATAATGAATGATTTTTTTGTAATCTTTCTCGTGCTGTATTGGTATCCTTTGCTGACCTTATTAAGGATATAATTTCATCCATAGCCTCTAAAGCTAATAATAGGCCTTTAACAATATGATCTCTCTCTTCTGCCTTCCTCAATAAAAAGCTTGTTCTTCTTCTAATTGTTTCAACTCTAAAATTCAGAAATACATCTAACATTTTTCTAAGTGAAAGGGTTGTAGGTTCGCCTTTTACTAGAGCAAGAATATTTGCACTAAAATTATTTTGAAGTGGTGTTAACTTGAATAAATTATTTAAAACAACCTGAGGATAGGCATCTCTTTTTAGCTCTATCACAATACGCATTCCATCTCGATCACTTTCGTCCCTAATATCCGAGATGCCTTCTAATTTCTTATCATTAACTAAATCTGCGATCCTTTCTATTAAAGCTGCTTTATTAGTTTGATAAGGTAGTTCAGTGATTATTACAGCATCTTTTTCTGCTCTCCCAGTTGATTTTATTTGTTCAATATCTGCTACTCCTCGCATAGTTATTGATCCTCTTCCTGTCATAAAAGTTTCTTTAATACCATTCCTTCCTAGTATTTGACCTCCCGTAGGAAAATCAGGACCTTTAATTAATTCAAAAAGTTCCTTATCTTGGATTTCGGGGTTTTTAATTATTGATTTGAGTCCATTGATTAATTCTCCTAAATTATGAGGTGGAATATTAGTTGCCATCCCTACAGCTATGCCAGATGAACCATTTAAAAGGAGTTGGGGGATCCTTGCAGGTAAAACCGTTGGCTCTTGCTGAGATCCATCAAAATTATCAGAGAAATCTACTGTCTCAGATTCAATATCCTCAAGTAAACTTTCATCTGTAAGAGATTGTAGGCGTGATTCTGTATACCTCATCGCAGCAGGGGGATCATTGTCTACTGAACCAAAGTTTCCATGGCCATCTATAAGAGGCATCCGCATAGAAAAATCTTGTGCCATCCTTACTAAGGCGTCATAAACTGCAGTGTCACCATGCGGATGGTATTTGCCAAGAACTTCTCCTACTACCCTCGCACATTTTCTATAAGGCCTCCCACTAGTCAATCCAAGCTCATACATCGCGTAAAGAATTCTTCTGTGTACTGGCTTTAATCCATCCCTAGCATCCGGAAGAGCACGCCCAACAATAACGCTCATAGCATACTCAAGGTATGAACGAGACATCTCGTTTCTTAAATCAGTCTGAATGATTCGATCGTTATTTTCGCTCAATCCAGAATCCTCAGAATCAACAATATCAGACATACAAATAGGCTTTATTTAATAATAATCGCTGATTGTCATAATGAATAAAAAAAATACTATAATTAATTTCCAAATACTCACATTTACACACAAATAAGAAAAAATACTGTTTTTTTTGAATAAAAATTGGCTTATTACACCTTTAGTTGTTAATTTAATCAGAATAATTAAAAAATCCGTGAATATTGAACTTGGTTTAAACAGAAAAGTCAAAAGGGCTTATGGCATTGATGAAATTGCTTTAGTACCAGGGAAAAAAACCCTTGATTACGATTTGACCGATACTTCTTGGACAATAGGCAATCAAAAAAGAGAAATACCTATCATAGCAAGCGCAATGGATAGCGTTGTAGATGTAAAAACAGCCGTAGAACTTAGTAAATTAGGTTCTCTTGGAGTACTTAATATGGAGGGGATACAAACTAGATATGAATATCCTGATGAAATATTATCCCAAATTTCATCTGTTGGAAACAATGAATTTGTTCCTTTAATGCAGAAAATTTATAGTAAACCAGTAAAGGAAGAGCTTATTTTAAAAAGAATAAATGAAATTAAGGAAATGGGTGGAATAGCTGCTTTAAGTGGAACTCCTCAAGCTGCTATAAAATTTAAAGAAACACTAGTTCATTCGAAGATAGATTTATTTTTTTTGCAAGGCACTGTAGTTTCCACCGAGCATCTTGGTATGGAAGGTAAGGAATCCTTAAATATTAGAAATCTATGTCAATCCTTGAATGTTCCAGTAATTGCAGGTAACTGCGTAACTTATGAAGTGGCAATATTGCTTCTGAAGGCAGGGGTTTCTGGTTTAATGGTTGGAATAGGTCCAGGAGCTGCTTGTACTTCGAGAGGAGTATTAGGTATTGGGATCCCTCAAGCAACAGCAATTGCTGATTGCAGTGCAGCAAGAGATGATTACCTTCAAGAAAGTGGGAATTATATTCCTGTTATTGGTGATGGAGGAATTATTACTGGTGGTGATATTTGTAAATGTTTAGCTTGTGGTGCAGATGCAGTAATGATTGGTTCTCCGATAGCTAAATCATCAAGCGCTCCAGGTAATGGATATCACTGGGGTATGGCTACACCAAGCCCAATATTGCCTAGAGGGACTAGAATTAAAGTTGGTTCTACAGGTTCTTTAGAAAGGATTATTAAAGGCCCAGCATTGCTTGATGATGGTACTCATAATTTACATGGGGCTATCAGGACATCCATGAGCACCCTTGGGGTTAAAAACATCAAGGAAATGCAAAATGTAGAAATTGTTATTGCTCCATCACTTTTAACAGAAGGTAAGGTATATCAAAAAGCTCAGCAGCTTGGAATGGGTAAATAATACTTAAAACAAAGAACTATTTATAAAATGTTGGTAATTTATTTTTAACAAAACTCTATTTAGGAGTTATTATAAGAAAATGGGATTAACCTCCCATACTCCTCACACACTAAACGCCCGTTATTCGGGCTTTTTTGATATTTGTTACTTATATTAGATTATCTGTAATGAAATCATCACTTAAATTAATTGCTTGCTAAATTTTTTAAAAGGAATACTTAAATTATGTCTTCAGCTCCAGCGGTAACAGATTCATCTTTTGACAAAGAAGTACTGCAAAGTAATCTCCCAGTATTAGTTGATTTTTGGGCACCATGGTGTGGCCCTTGTAGGATGGTAGCACCAGTAGTAGAAGAAATTTCTAAAGATTTTGAAGGGAAAATTAAAGTTTTTAAATTAAACACTGATGAGAACCCAAATGTTGCTAGTCAATATGGAATAAGAAGTATCCCTACTTTAATGATCTTCAAAGGAGGTCAAAAAGTTGATACAGTTGTAGGTGCTGTTCCAAAAGCGACTCTTTCAAGCACTTTATCTAAGTATTTGTAAAAATAAAACTTTGCCTAAAATAGGACTTATAGATTACGGAATGGGAAATATTCATTCTGTAACAAAATCCCTTGAAAGTCTTGGAGAAGAAATTTTATTAATTAAAAGTGTTGATCAATCAAAGGATTGTAAGGCATTAATACTTCCTGGAGTTGGATCTTTCGACCCAGCAATGAAAAATCTTAAAGATACTGATTTAATAATTCATATTAAGAATTGGATAAGTAGTGGGAAATCATTCTTAGGAATATGCTTAGGACTTCAATTACTTTTTGAATCAAGTGATGAAGGTTCACTAAGAGGTCTAGGTATAGTTAGGGGAAAAATAAAGAAAATACCTCAAATATTTGACGAAAGAACTCCCCATGTAGGTTGGTGCAAGCTTAATTCAACAAAAAATAATACTTTTATAAGAGAAGGTGAATTAAATAATTGGGTATATTTCGTTCACTCCTATCACGCAGTCCCTAAAGACTTAAAGATTATTGCTGCAAATGTTAATTTTGGTTCTGAGAAATTAACAGCAATCATTGAAAATGATAATTTATTAGCTTGTCAATTTCATCCAGAGAAATCTGGTAAAACTGGTGAGAAATTCTTACGAAGGTGGGTTGAAAATATTCAATAATTTGAAAAGATATGAAAACAAAACTAAGATTAATAGGTGGTAAAATACTTGAAAGTCCAAAAAATAGTTATACTAGGCCTACTACTTTAAGGGTAAGAGAAGCTATTTTTAATATATTGAGAAACAGAGTAGAGAATAGTAACTGGTTAGATTTGTTTAGTGGGACTGGAGCGATATCTTGTGAGGCGTATAACCATGGTGCAAAAAAAATCGTTGCGATTGAAAAAAATAAAAATAACTCAAAAATATGTTTAAAAAATCTTCTTTCACTGCAGAATATCGAAAGTAGAAAAGAAGATATTGATGTTATTTGCAATGATGTTTTGATTTGGACAAAACCAAATAGTGATAGAAACTCATTATCTAAAAATATTGATTTTAATAAATTAAAATTTGATTTTATTTATTTAGACCCACCCTACTCTGCAAATTACCATGAATTAGTTTTAGATCAAATCTTTAAATGTAATTTTATAAAAAAAGATTCATTAGTTATTTGTGAACATTCACCTGAATTGGTTTTTAAAAAAAGTAATTTATGGGAAACTATAGATGTTAGAAATTATGGACAGTCAAGGTTAACTTTTTTAATCTATATCTAATATTCCTGAACCTCTTCTATATTGATTCCAAGCACTTACAAATAATCCTAGAAGAGTAATTGGGACTAGTCCTAAAACTATTCCACATAAAAGAGGTTCAATCATTTTCTGGCATTTTTTTAATTTCTTATTCACAATTGTTACACAGGGACTATTTTTTGTGACAACATCTTCATCATCTGCAGCAGAAAAGAAAATAAAACTAGAGATCTGGAAAAAGGTTTTTATTGTTTTCCTTTTTGCTTTGGTGATTTTTGTTCTGATTTACCTCAAAAATTATGAGAAAAATCAATATATTCTTAAAACTCTTGAACTTAATGGATCAGTTAAAGATGGATATTCTCTTTTCAAAACAAATTGCGTTGGATGTCATGGAATTACAGCAAGAGGATTAGTAGGACCAGATTTACACTCAATAAGTCAAAGTTTGAATGATAAGGAGATTATAAAACAAGTAACGGGTGGGCTTACACCACCAATGCCAAGTTTTGAAATTGATCCTCAAAATATGTCTAATTTATTAAAGTACTTACATAGCTTGGAATAAATTTGGAAAAAAATTTTACTAATTTGAAAGTCGTATTAGTTGAACCAAAAGGACCTTTAAATGTGGGAAGTATTGCAAGATTATGTGCTAATTTTGATGTTCACGAATTAAGAATTATTTCCCCAAAATGTGATCTATACTCGTTAGAAGCAAAAAAAATGGCTCTTAAAGGTCAAAAATATCTTGATAAATGTAAAATTTTTAATAATCTTGAACAGGCTATATCTGATTGTGATTTAGTCCTTGCTTCGTGTGGGAGAGTTGATAAAAGCAAAGATTCATTCTTTGAATCACCTGAAGATATATCTAAATGGATATCATCAGTGAAACAGATAAATAATTTAGCAATTGTATTTGGAAGAGAAGATAGAGGTTTAACTAATCAAGAATTGCTTATGGCACATAGAATTTTTAATATCCCCTCTTCTGATAATTATCCTTCACTAAATTTATCTCACGCTGTTTCAATAATACTTTATGAATTAAATAAATCTTCTAAAAGAGATTTACATAAGGACTTGATAGTTTTTGATCTTGCTTCATCAAAGCAGATTAATGAATCTTTTTTGGAGATAGAGGAAATGCTTATTAGGGTTGGATTTCTTTTAAAACATACATCTAGGGCTAAAATAAGCAAGTTTAAAAAATATATTTTAAGAGCAAATACATCAATTCATGAAATGAATATCTTGAGAGGAATTGTTCATCAAATAAATTGGTTCTTGAATAATTCATAAAGTAAAAAATCTAAAGATCAAATAAACCTTTATTTTTGAAGTTTCAATTTGATATGGATATTTACTAAAAACATTTTCTGAAGTAGCATCTATTGATCATTTGATAATTTAAAGAAAACTAAACCTGTGACTTCAACAAAGAAAAGAAGAGTTTTTCCTTTTACGGCGGTAATTGGTCAGGAAGAAATGAAATTAGCACTCTTGTTAAATGTTATTGATCCAAGAATTGGAGGTGTAATGATAATGGGAGATAGAGGTACTGGTAAGTCAACCACAATTAGAGCTTTGGCTGATTTGCTGCCAGCAATAGATGTTGTTAAAGACGATCCTTATAATAGTTCCTTGGTTGACCCTGATTTGCAATGTAGAGAAGTCTTAGAAAAAGTTGTTCAAGGAGAATCTTTAGAGAGTGACAAAAAACAGGTCCCAATGGTTGATTTACCTTTGGGTGCTACTGAAGACAGACTATGTGGAACTATTGATATAGAAAAAGCTTTAAGCGAGGGAGTTAAAGCCTTTGAACCAGGGTTGTTAGCCAAAGCTAATAGAGGATTATTATATGTAGATGAAGTAAATCTACTTGATGATCATTTGGTTGATGTACTATTAGATTCAGCAGCCTCAGGGTGGAATACAGTTGAAAGAGAAGGTGTATCAGTTAGACATCCTGCAAGATTTGTTTTGATTGGTTCGGGTAATCCAGAGGAAGGTGAATTAAGACCGCAATTACTAGACAGATTTGGAATGAGTGTTGAGGTCAAGACAGTAAGAGACGCAGAATTAAGAGTTATGGTAGTTGATCAGAGAACCTCTTTTGATGATAATCCCGATGCCTTTTCTATAAGTGTAGAGAAACAACAAGATGAACTTCAACAAAAGGTTATTAAAGCTCAGGAAATATTAAATTCAGTTCAAATGGATGATGATCTTAGACTAAATATTTCTGCAATCTGTGGAGAGCTAGATGTTGATGGTTTACGTGGAGATATTGTTACTAATAGATCAGCAAGAGCAATCGCAGCCTATGAGGGTAGAACCGAAGTGCAAGAAGAAGATATTGCTAGGGTAATTACTTGTTCATTGAGACATCGGTTAAGAAAAGATCCTCTAGAACAAGTTGACTCAGGTGAAAGAGTTATTCAAGCATTTTGTAAAGTATTTGATTTGGATGAAAAAGATAATCTTTCAAAGTTCCAATTATCAACTAATCTTTAATTGCCGTGAGGATAATTGGGATTGATCCTGGATTAGCAAGAGTTGGTTATGGAATTATTGAGATACAAAAAGAAAAAAAGATCATATTAGATTGTGGAGTTATTGAGACTAGTAAAGAAAAAAAAGAGGAACTTAGACTATATGAGATATTTAATGATCTTAATGAATTAATACATCATTGGAATCCTAATATTGCTGCAGTAGAGAAATTTTTCTTTTATAAATCTAGTAGAACTATTAGCGTCGTTCAAGCTAGAGGTGTAATTATGATGTTATTAGCTTCAAAAAATATTAAAGTCAGTGAATATTCACCTGCTCAGATAAAGCTAACTGTTGCTGGAACAGGAAAAGCATCTAAGAAGGAAGTTCTCGAAGCAGTAATGTATAACTTAAAACTTAATAAACCTCCAAAACCTGATGATTCTGCAGACGCATTAGCAATAGCTCTAACAAAATTAAATGAAGAAGGCTTTAACTAAATTATGAATATTTCTGTTAAAAAGAATTTGGAAAGGAATATTTTTAGAAAACAAAGAAATGAGAGCTCATTAAAAGATAGGAGAAATGTAGAAAAAAATGTAAAAAAGTATATCGATTCTTTTGTAAATAAAAATCAGAATATTAATCACATAGGAATATATTGGCCTTTAAAAAATGAAGTAGATATTAGAAGTCTTAAAGATAAATTCCCTGTAGCTTTGCCAAGATGTGAAGAAAATAAAAAACTATCATTTTATTCTTGGGATGATAAACCACTTACTAAAGATTTTGAAGGTATTCTAGGCCCTGAAAACTCAAAGCTAATGACATATAATGAGATTAGTATTATTTTTATACCATGTCTTTCGGTGGATAAAAACCTTATAAGATTAGGTTATGGTGGAGGATATTTTGATATCTTAAGAGAAGATGAAAATTGGCGTAATATTCCATGTATTGGGTTGTTAACCGCTAATTGTTTAAGCAAAAAGTCATTAACTAAAGCTGATTGGGATATTCCTATATCAGGTTTTATAACCGAGAATGAAATATTAGTATGATAAGTTATCTACCATTAATTATAATGTTTTAAAAGAATGGATAATCAAGAAACCTATATTAGGTTAAACAATTTAGTTGATAAGTTAAAAAACTCAGAAGATCCTAAAAGAAAATACGAATATATTTTATGGCTAGGTAAAAAATTGGAAGAACCAGATAGTAATATTCTTGTTCCTGAAAATAAAGTTAAGGGATGTGTCTCAGAAGTTTTTGTTAAAGCGAGAATCCATGAAGGTAAGGTTTATTGGCAAGGATATTCAGATGCCCTAATAACAAAAGGTTTGCTAGCATTCCTTATAAATGGATTGAATGAATTAACCCCTAAAGAAGTTGTTAAGATAAACAAGAAATTTTTAGAAGAAACTGGTTTAAAAGCAAGCTTAACTCCTTCAAGATCAAATGGATTTTTAAATATATTATTAAAAATGCAATCACAGGCAAATGAATTTTTGTCTGTCCAATAATATAAAATTGATTTTATTATAAACAAGAAATAAAAATGGGAAAATGTAAAATTGGTATTGTAGGTTTTGGAACTGTAGGCTCAGGGATTTATAAAATATTAAGATCAGAATTTGACTTGCATCCAATATTAAAGGAAATAGAAATCGTAAAAATAGCAGTTAAAGATGTTAATAAAAAAAGGGAGATCTCCCCGGGAAATAATGTTTTAGTAGATAATCCAATGATATTAATTGATGACCCCTCAATTGATGTGATTGTTGAAGTTATGGGGGGGGTTGATATAGCGAAAGATATCATTTTGAAATCTTTAAAAGCAGGAAAATCTGTTGTCACGGCAAATAAAGCAGTAATTGCTAGATATGGAAGAGAAATATATGAGACTGCAAGTCAAAAAGGAGTTTATGTTTTATCAGAAGCAGCTGTATGCGGGGGTATTCCAATAATTGAACCTTTAAAAAGATCTCTTAAAAGTAACCATATAAAAAAAATGGTAGGGATAATAAATGGAACAACAAATTTTATTCTTTCAAAAATGACAAATGAAAAAGCTGATTATATGGAAACTTTAAAATTAGCTCAAAATCTTGGTTACGCTGAATTTGATCCAACTGCAGATGTTGAAGGTCATGATGCTGCAGATAAAATTTTAATTCTGAGTGAACTGGCATTTGGAGGCGAAATCGAAAGAGAATTAATAAATACGGAGGGTATTAGTCAAATTAATCTTAAAGATATTGAATATGCAAATAAATTAGGATTTGAAATTAAACTTTTAGCTCTTGTAGAAAGATATCCTATTAATAGTAATGATTCACTTCCTTTAAATATTTGGGTAGGACCTTCTTTAATTCCTAAATCTCACCCTTTAGCAACTGTTGAGGGAGTAAATAATGCCTTATTGATAGAAGCCGAGCCTCTTGGAGAAATAATGTTATATGGTCCTGGAGCTGGAAGTGGACCAACTGCTGCGTCAGTGGTTTCTGATATATTAAATCTTCATGCAACATCGATAAAAAATAATACTAGGATCGATCAATTGTTAGCATTTAATTTCTGGAGAAATTGCCACATAATAGATTCTTCTCAAATAACAAAAAAAAATTATCTTAGAATTATATGTATTGATAGCCCTGGGGTAATAGGTAAGATTGGAGATATTTTTGGTAACTATGATGTTTCTATTGAATCAATTGTTCAACTTGATGCAAGTGAGGATAAAGCAGAAATAGTTGTGATAACCCACGAGGTAAGTAATGGCAATTTCGAGAAATCAAAGGAGGATATAAATGCTCTCAAAGAAGTAAAAAATATCGCTAGTCAATTAAGTTGTATTTAAAAAAATAATTTGCAAATTTCTTTATAGCTTGTTACACCGAAGAAAGTAAGTTTTTAATTTTTACATCTATAATGAATTATTCAAAATTGATAGAAAGGAAAAAAGAAAATAATTCCCGAATTATTCCTGAAAAACTATATAAAGGAGCATGCGTAAAAATTAAAAATAGTAAAAAGACATTTCAAGTCATAGGTATCAATCTAGAAAAGAAAATTTGTTGGATAAGAGAGTGGCCTTTTCCTTCTGAGCCCCAAAAAACAGTCGCTTTGGAAATAAGTCAAATAACCTTACAACTCTTTTGCTCAGAAAAATTCTCACAATAAGTTAATAAGTTAATTCAAAGATTATGCAAAATAAATTTCTATTTTCAATATTAGTTTTTTTAATTTCGTTATTTCAATATTCTTGTGTCTCTCAAAATAATTCCAAAAGAATAATTGTTGCAAGTGCAGGTAAGATTGAATCTTTGGATCCTGCTAGAGCAGAAAGCTTAAAAGAATTCCATTTATTAGCCTCGCTTGGAGATACTTTATATGAACTAAATAATGAGGGAATATTAATTCCTAAATTAGCTTTAGGGATGCCCATCATTTCTAAAGACAACTTGCAAATTAAAATTAATCTAAAAAAAAATATATTCTTTCATGATGGAACACAATTTGATTCGGAGGCAATGAAATTTTCAATTGAAAGATTTAAAAGAATTGGTATAAAAAAATATATTTTGGCAGATAAGATTGAATCTATTGAAACCCCTTCGAATTTTAAGATTGTTATCAATTTAAATAAACCATCAAGTTCAATAAATGCTTTATTAACTTCAATTAATCTAACTCCAATTTCACCAACTTTTTATAAGGATTATTCTGATAAATTCTTAAATGATAATTTTATTGGAACTGGTAAATATTTTGTTGAGAGTTTTACCAATGAAAGGCAAGTTATAGAACCAAATCCGAAATATTGGGGAGAGATACCCAAAAATGATGGAATTAATTTTATTGAGTATTCTAATACTTCATCCCTTTTTGGAGCTCTTAGAAGTAAGCAAATTGATGTTCTCTTATCAAATTCGATTGATGATACTCAAAGGCACCAATTAATGTTATTAAGCAACAAAAACAAATTAAAGGTTGGGCTTGGACCTGAAACTGAAATAAGTATTATAAGTCTTAGAACAAATTCATATCCTTTTGATAATGAAAATATAAGGTTGGCAATTTCCAAAAGTATTAATAGGAAAATTATTAGCGAAAAAGTAAGTTACAACATGAGAAAGCCTTTAAGAACTATTGTTCCTTCAATATTTAAAGAGACTAATGATGACTTTTGGTCAGAATATAATCCCAGAGAAGCAAGAATTATTCTTGAGAAAGAGGGTTACTGTAATGGAAAAATATTAAAATTTCCTTTGACATATAGATCCAATGTTAATTCAGATAAATTGATTTCACTAACTATCAAAGAAGATATAAAAAATAATTTGTCAGATTGTATTTCAATACAAATTAACGGAGTTGAATCTACAACTATGTATGAGAATTTAAGTAAAGGTTTATATCCAGCTGCGATTTATGACTGGACAGGCTTATATCCTGATCCGGAGGGTTATCTTAAACCTCTTTTAAGCTGCAATGATATTGAGAAAAATCATTGTAAAGAAGGAGAATCTGTTGCAAGTGGAAGTTTTTGGGGTTCAAAGCAGGTTGAATATTTATTTAAGGACGCTGAATCTTCTTTTGGAAATAGTAGATTGAAAAAACTAATTAAAATTGAAATGCTAGCATCAGAATCTGTTCCTTATATTCCAATTTGGGTCGACTCTCAAAAAGCATGGTCTCAAATGTCAATATCAAGACCTGTATTTAATGGATCAGGAATTATTTCATTGAGTGATTTAGAAATTATTAATGAGTAGAGATTTAAAAAAAGTTTTTAATTATTCAATAATAAAACTTACATTAATACCTGTTTCAATTTGGATTATATCTACGTTGGTTTTTATTTTATTAAGAATAGCTCCAGGAGATCCTGTTGATGCGATTTTAGGCATAAATGCAAATGAAGTTGCAAGAAATATTCTGAGGGAGGAATTAGGTTTAAATGAGTCACTTTTTAATCAATATTTAATTTACATAAATAATCTTTTGCATTTAAATTTAGGTTTATCATTAAGTACTCAAGAGAAAGTTTTAGATATTGTTCTTGAGGCACTACCCGCCAGTCTTGAATTAGGATTCTTCTCAATAATTTTTGCAATTCTTATAGGTTTCCCTTTAGGCTTTTTCGGTTTAAGAAATAAAGGTAAGAAAAGTGATTATATTTCAAGAGTGATAGGTATCTCTTCATATGCAATTCCACCTTTCTGGGGTGCAATGTTAGCCCAATTAATATTCTCTGTTTGTTTTAGAATATTCCCTATAGGAGGAAGGTACCCAATCTTTAAGGATGAACCTAACATAACAGGATTTTTAGTATTAGATAGTCTTCTTTCTAATAACATTGATAGTTTAAGAGATAGTCTTTATCATCTTGCTCTACCTTCAATAACTTTAGGTTTCCTTTTAAGCGGAATATTTAGTAGATCTTTAAGAATAAATTTAGATAATTCATATAAAAGTGATTATGTAAATGCTGCTATATGTAGAGGTATTTCTAGAAGAAATATAATTATAAATCATGCATTACCTAATGCCCTTTTACCAATTCTAACTATTTCAGGCTTAACTATCGCATCATTAGCTGGAGGAGCTCTTTTATTTGAAGTTACTTTTTCATGGCCTGGTATCGCTTTAAGGTTACATGAAGCAATTTCCCAACGGGATTATAACGTGGTTCAAGGGATCGTAATTGTCACTTCATTACTAATAGTTTCTTTAAACCTATTAGTTGATATTTTGATTGCTTTATTAGATCCCAGAATCGAATACTAATTTTTAGAAATTTTATCTATAGTCTTTCTATCTAAAATATGAAAATCAAGCTTAATGCCTCTTCTATTTGAAAAAATTTTGATACTTTCTTCAGTCTTAATCTTATTTATAAATTCAACTAAAGTTCTTAAAGATAAATCTTGAACTGAAATTGGATCTGTTCCAATAAAAGGTTGCCTAATTTTGAAAATGTCATTATTTTCTTCTAAACTATTTTCTATTCTAATTGGAGAAAAATGACTTGCTCCTTCAATAATTAGAAATCTATTAAGTGGATTATTAGCAGATAAAAATACTTTAAATTGTTCTCCTATTAATGGCGTAATTAGATCATAGGTACCCCCTATAAGAAGAATAGGTAAATCGATACCCGAACTCTTTTCTTCAGGCCATATTAGGCTCCCAAAGGCATTAAAACCTATTATTGCCTTTGCCTTATTTTTATTAGTCTTTGCAGGGATTGGTATTTCGATTAATTGACATTGAAGTAATTTTGATAGATTTGTTACAGCAAAATCTTTTAATGCCTTATCACATCTATTCTCAAGTCCATCTAATGGTTCGGCTCCCTCATATAAAAGTGCTATTAAAGCACCTAGTGAATGTCCCATTAAAATATAAGATTCATTAACCAATCCAAAACTTTCATTGCTATGTGCTTTTAATACGGCATCTAAATCCTTTAGTCTGTTAAAGAAAAAATCTGAACTTTCTGGAATCCCTTCTTTACCTTTAAGAACTTCTGACAAAGTATCCGAATTACTTCCTTTATGATGTAGAAAAATCACTGGCCAACCCCTTTGAGTTAATTCTGTTCCAATCCATTTGAAATTATTAATATCTCCCCCTAGTCCAGGCATGAAAATTATTAATTCTTTATCAGATGATTCTTTCTTACTTTTCCATAGTTCAATTTCTATAGGTTCCACTCTGTGAGGTGAATGAATTTTCTTATTGATTTTTATAAGATTTGAGTCGATTTTGATCTTGGGACTTTTAAAGGATTTTTTATTTGATATTTTTAGTTCATTTAATTTAAAAATGAGATTTTGTTGCATAACTAATTCTTTTTTCCAAGAAGAAATTATCATTATTAGATTGTCTACATCTAATGAAATTTCTTCTGAAGGTAAAGCCCGTATGATATCTAGGGTAGAAACTTGCTTTTTATCATCTAATAAATTTTCAATAGCATTGAAAACTTCTACGCCATCTTTATCATTAGGAACAATTATAGTTTTGCTTAATTCCGAAAGAAATTTTCTACCTACCCAACTCCTTAATAATTTTCTGTTTAAACCTTCTTCTTTGAAAATTGGGAATTTTAAAAATTTTGATAATTCAAAAACTTTTGAAAATCCATTTTTATTAAACCAATCTATGACTTGTGTAGAATCTTCCTCATATTTTTCTATTTTTCTTAACTGGTCTATATTAATAGGGATTTTCATCTCTTCAAACATAATATTTATCTTTTCGGCTGCTTTGGATGAACTATTAGCTATAAAAAAACTACAAAAACTAAAAAAAAATATAGTAAAGAATTTCAATTGTGATTAATCCAAATAGGTTTCAAATTTGCAAATATTGGTGGATAGAATTTCCATTCCATTTAAGGTTAATTACTAAAATAAGATTTTTTGCTTCATTTGGGGCTGGAGGTGTCATTTATTTAACATCACTTATTTTTAATGATATTGGATTATCGGCAACAGAAATTGGACTAGGTTTTACTATCTCAGCAATTATAGGTACCATAACAAGATTCTTTACAGGTAATTATTTAAATAAAACAGGGAAAATACAGTACCCATTAATAGTTTCTTCAATAATAAGTATTGCTTCAGGATTCTTTCTTATTATATCTAAGGATACTTTTTTTTACATAATTGGGCAATCGTTTATTGGAGCAGCAGCTGGAATATATTGGCCTGCGGCAGAGTTTGGAGTGCCTTATTTTTGTTATCCAATAGATACTAGAAAGGCTTATTCTCTTGTAAGAAGCGCAGAGGCTTTAGGAATATTTATGGGGGTCTTCTTGGGAGGTTCTCTAACTAATTTTTTCTACTCTAAATCAATTTTTGTAAACGATATTTTATGTATGTTAGTCATAATATTTTTGATTTTACAAAATAATTCTTCTATCCAAAAATCTTTAGTAGATTTTCAAAAAAGTTCCAATGATCCAATTACATTAAATCAAAATAAATGGAATAGGAATTCCATTCTAATAATTATATCTATTATTTTATTAACTACTTCTATTGCCTTAATTCAAGTTACATTGCCTCTAGACCTTGTAAAAGGAGGTGTTTATAGAAAGGCATTAAGTGATCAATTCATAAGTTTTATAATTTCATTTCAGTTGATTTTATTGCTGTTATTACAATGGCCAGTCGGTTCATGGATATCAAAAAGAGGAAGATTATTTGGCTTGAAATTTAGTCTGCTAAGCTTTTGTCTTGCTTCATTACTTTTATTCATATCCAGCTATTTAAATTTTTCAGCTTTTTATATAATCTTTTTTTCATTAGTACTAATTAGTTTAGGTACTTCTTCCTTTCTTCCTACATCAACAGATGTCGTATTTAGTATTGCCCCTCCAAATAAAAAAGGTTACGCTCTTGCTTTATTATCTCAATGTTTTGCTATGGGATATTTCTTTGGCCCTTTTATTTCTGGAAGAGTATTAGATGTTTATGGTTACGCTTCAACAATTTGGTTATCAATTTCCTTTTGTTGTTTAATAACTCTTATGATTTTATTCAAAAAATTATTTTAATTTAATTCTTTCTAATTCTATAATTCTTCTTTCTCTGAGAAACAAGAATAAAGGAGCTGAGAATGCAAATGCTATTAAAAAAGTTCCAAAGTAAATAATCCACATATTTTTCATATTTAATTTTTTAGATTCATTTACTATCCATATAAAAACCGCAGTAGCTCCAATTAATAAGTCCCTAGAAATTGATTGAGCAGCAGGATTCGCATTTGCTAGAGCAATAAAGTTATTAATATCAAAATTATTTCCATATTCCATTGCAAAATCAAAATTTGCCAACATTGGAAGTATCGCCCCTAAAATTGATAGAAAAAGGTAAAGATAAGAAACTATTTGTTTTTTATCTTTTAATATACTTAATGAGTTCACAAGACAAAAATATTTAATTTTATAATAATATTTAGAATCTAATGATTGTAGAAAAAAAAAATTTAATTAAAGATTGTAAATTAAAGAAGGGCAATTTAAATTTTGCTGTAGTAGGTCATGTTGAGTGGATAAATTTTCTAAAGGTTGATCAATTGCCAAAACCAGGTGTTATTTCTCATTCTGAAAAGTCAATAGAACATCCAGCTGGGGGAGGATCTGTTATAGCAAAAACTCTTTCTGAATTAACAAATAATCAAGTCCACTTTTTTACCTCTTTAGGTAATGATTATTACGGAGAACAAAGTTTTGAAATCCTTTCAAATTATGGAATAAAGATACATGTTGCATGGAGAGATAAGCCAACTAGAAGAGGTTTTAGTTTGATTGATTCTAATGGTGAAAGATCTATTACTGTTATTGGAGATAGACTGGCCCCAACTTATAAAGACAATTTAGATTGGAATATATTTGAAAAAATGGATGGAATCTTTATCACAGCATCTGATTCAGAGATATTTAAAAAAGCCAGAATTGCAGACTCTCTTTGTACAACTCCAAGAGTAGGATTAAATATAATTAATAAATCAAACGTTTTTTTAGATGGATTAATAGGTAGCAATCTTGATCCTGGCGAGGTTTTTTCTTTGTCTGATATATCTATAAAGCCTAAATTCATTATTAAAACTGAGGGAGAAAATGGTGGAATTTTATATCCAGGAGGTAGATATAAGGCTCTTATAAACACAAAACAAAAAATTGATTCTTATGGATGTGGAGATGCCTTCGCTGCTGGTATCCTTTATGGATTATCATCAAAATGGAGTATAGATAAAATCTTAAGTCTTGCTAAATTATTGGGCAAAGATGCTAGTGAATTCTTTGGTCCATATAAAATAAGTGAGAAGTAATTTATTTAAATTTTATGAGTAGTTTAAAAAATAAAAATAAAAATAAAAACAATGTTGTTGATAAATTGATAGTTTTCTTTTTATTTATTGTTTTTCTATTTTTTAAATCACTAAAAACTTTATCTAAAATATTTTCTTATGGGATATATAAAAAAGAAATTTTAACCACAAAAAGTAACCTAGGTGTAGATATAAAAATTAAAATCAAATAGAAATGAATATATTTTTAATATTTTTAGTTTTAGTAATATTCATAATGATTTATAAAAATATAAATTCTAAAAAATTAAAGAAAAATAATCTTTTTAAATTTAAAACAAAACTTCTTAGTAAGGAATCAAATATTGAAAAAATCTTTTTGAGAGAAGATGAAAAAACCACTTCAAACCCAAATATAAATATAAGTATTGAATCTTATGATAATGAAGAAGTCATAAAAAGAAAGTCTAATATTCACAGAGCAAGACTCTCAAAATTTAAAAAATCAATGTTAAATGATGAATTGATATATATGGATGATGATCAAAGAATTTATAAATATATTGATGGTAATAGGCAGTATTTATGATTTTAACTTCACTAATCACACTCAAGACTTTCTCTTGTTGAAACTCCTGTGGTTGGGTTTATACCTTCGGCGATATCACAAAGTTTTCTTTGATCCTCACTGTCAAGAATTGCAAAACTAAAATCTGCTCCGTCTATTTGAGCACCAGCAAAACTACTTCCTGATGCAATCATATTAACTAAAACAGCATTTCTTAAGTCGGTTTTTTGGAAATTTACTCGATCAGAGAGGGTATCTGTAAGATCTACTCCATTTAAATTAGATCCTTTTAGATCTGATAAAGTTAATGTAGTTCCGTGTAAATCAACGTCACTAAAGTCTGCATCCCTAGCAACAGCTCCTGCTATAGATGATAAATGTAAATCTTCTCCATGAAAATCAAATCCTGTTATATCAGATCTTACATAACTTGGTACTTCGTCTCCTTCACCCTTTACAGCTACATTTGCTCCGGCAAGAACTGGTGAGGATAAAATTAATAAAGAGAATGTTAAACATAAGAAATATTTTATAAAACTTAAAAATTTCATATTAAAAATTGCAATAAAACTATTTTATAACAATTAAATAACTATTTATATTGATATATAAATTTGTACGTTGTTTTTAAAATTATTTAACACTATATATTTTAAATTTTGGCTTTAGATTGTTTATACAATCAAGTAGCCTCTTATTATCTTTACTATTAATTACTTTAAATTCGGATTCTACTGTACCTCCTTTGTCTCTTATGGCTTGATTTAACACTATAGAACCCTTTTTATCAGAAACTGATCTATGGAAAGTCCCTCTTGGGATTCTTAATATATATCCACAGGCCTCTAATCTAATTTTATAAAAAGGATACTTCCAACCAAAATTAACCAGAAAGAATGTTCTTCCACCAGAAATAGCTAATAGATTATCTTCTTGTTTATCATGTATATAAAATTGCCAACTACCTAATGCTTCATCATTAGGCGGGCTAATTGCAGGACCATTATGAATAACTAAATCTCTATAATTAGATTTATTTATGCTTATATCAAAAAATCTAACGTCTTTTGTATCTCGAAACTTTTCATAACTTATCAATTCAAAAAAATCTGATTTCTTTGATTTGATAATTTGGATTTCTAAACTTGAATTCAATTTCCTTATAACATTAAACAAATGAAAACAGATAAAAACATTAAAGAACGTATCAGTTGAAACTAAAAAAGAACAAAATCTTTAATTTATTTTTAATTTAAAAGTTTTTTATAGGTTTAAATCTTTATTAGTATTTATTACTACCAAAAGTGATATCTATTAAATTGACCTATTTCATTATTGTATTGATTGAAGTATATTTCTTAAAAATCTAAAAAATATGCTTTCTGGTAATTGGCAATTTGTTTTTTTTAGATATTTAGCAAGTTTTCTTTTTATTATCTCTCATAGTTTGCTTGTCCTAGATCATATACCTATTGGAGCTGCACTTCATGGAATAGGAGAAGTTTTTATTGCCCCTTGGGCTTTTAAGGAAAGAGCTTGGGATCTTGTAGTTATTTCAGTTTTATTTTTCTTCTTTGATATTTGGGGACTTATAAACACTCCTTGGAATTAACTGATATTATTGACTTACAAATTGTGGAAAAAATGATATTAAAAATAAAAACTAATACGTATCCAATATTTAAATTAATCTTTCTTTTATATTTAACATATATTCCCCATTTATATCCGCATAATTTTATTAATGGGGGTTGTGAAGATCATTGCGACTCAAATGTGAAAGGGTTTATTAACGAAAAAAATCTAAATAATGTTTATGATCAAGAGGTAATTGATAGTAATAATTCATGTCTAAATAAATCACTTTGTAGAGGCTGATCCTACGAAAAAAATATTTTTAATTTTTTTTGTAGTTGATCCTCTATGTTTATCATAAAGTTAATATTTGCCTGGTAATTTTTCTTAGGAAGATTGATTTGATTTTTGATTAAAAAAATAAAAGTATAAATTAAAGGTAAAAGTAAAGATCCAACTGAAATAAAAGCAATTATTTGGTTTAATCTAATAAATGGTTTTTTTACAAGATCCTCTCCGCATAAGCCACATATTAAAGTACCTTTTTCAGTTTGTTTTTCAAATTGATACTTAGGATTGCAATAGGGGCAATAATATTTAACCATCATTTTTAAATTTTATTACTTAAATTATTATCTATAAATCTATAAGATTGTAATCTTATTTTAAATAAAAAGAGAGCTTATTAAAGCTCTCTTTTAACTATTACTTTTATTTTTCTGAAGTTAATAACGCACCTATATCATTGATCCTTGTTAATAACTTCTATTAAGCTTATGCTAACCAAATTAACTAATTGTTTTTAACTGGGGCAAAAACTCTAGAATTAAGCTTGTTTCTTATAGGGCACCTAAACGATGCGGAAGAAGGAAGCTTAGACATTAATAAAAAATAATTGGAGCAGTTAATTAAATTAGTTCGATTTATTCCGAAATTTCTGGCAGGCTATCGATCATTTTGAAAGACCTCCTAAAACTCAACAATTTAAAAGTAAGAAAAAATTTATCTAATGACAATCCGTTTTTATACGCATTGCTTTTTTTTTATAAATGTCCGAAAGTAGTAGTAATTTGTTTTTTTTTATTATCGATAAATTCTAATCATAAATTTAGTCTGAAATAACAAATTAGAAAATTAAAATCTTTTAAGATTTTTAGTAAATTTTGCTTATTTCTTTTGATAATTAATTCGCCTATCTTACTTTTAAGTAATTGAGGAAATCTTTTTTATGAAAAATTCCAAATTTGATGTTAATGATGAGAGATCTAATCCGATAGATGAATACTTTCAATGCCTTTCATATTGTGATGTCCATCCAAAAGGTATAGATAATGACTGCGAGGTCATTTGTATGGAAAGACATTTAAAAGCTAACTATTGGTAATTTTTTTATTTGTATTTTTCTATTTAAACCCCTTTATAAAAGATTAGTACGAACTTGAAATTTCCATACATTAACAACACCTTTTGCGTTAACTGCTGCAAGCGCGCAATCATCAGGTCTCCACGATATTGCGCCTACTAAATCTCCTGCGAATGCAGCACCAACAGGATCTCCATGGCCGTCTTTTCTTAGAAAACTAGCAACCACAGAGCCATCTCTGGAGCCAGAAGCTACAAGCATACCTTTATTGGAAAAGGCTAGACTCGAAATCTGTTCTGTATGGTGAAATAGTTCTCCTGGCATAGTCCCCTCTGGACCATTCCCTATAAAGCTCCATACTGTAATTTTTTCACTGCCACTAGTCGCTAATAATTTTCCGCTTTTATCAAATGAAAGGTGACTCGGTTTTCCTGGATATCCTGTCATTTCCGCATCCATTCCAGTTGATCTCCTCCAAAAATGAACTGAATTGTCTTGACTCCCGCAGGCGACTATATCTCCATCAGGACTTAATTCCATTGATACTAATGATCCTTGCCACTCGAGTTTTTGATTTGTTTTATTGTTAACTATGTCAAAGAATGTCACTCTACCGTAGCAGGCAGTTGCTAATTCGTTTTTGTTTGACCATGTAATTGCACTTACTGTGCTTGGGTGGTCTTCTGAAATCCATTTTTCTTCACCAATTTCATTAAAAACATATACTTTTTTTGAGGACGCTATTGCTAGAAATAAACCGTCATTAGACCACTTGAGGTGTTCTACCCACCTTTTGCCAAGATCTATTGTTTTAATTACTTTACCTTCTTGGCAATTACAAATTTGAACATTTCCATCTTGACCCGAAGTTGCAAAAATTTGTCCTTCTGGATGAATTGACATTGCTAGTAAACCCCCAGAATGTATATTTTCTTTTTCCCAAATAACTTTTCCAGTTTCCCCTTCAAATGCGAAAAGACCTCCTGCTACGTCACCGACAATAAATTGCTTTCCTTTAAGGGCCCAACCACAAACTATGGCGTAATCATTAACTTCTGCTGTCCATCCCTCATGGAACATACCTCTTGGGCTAAATTGTTCTATATCAGGCATTTATCAAAACCTTTTTGCATCTCTTTCTCATCTAAATTTCTACCAATAAAAACAAGTTGGTTTCTCCGTGGCTCGTTACCCCATTCTTTATCAGGTTGTGCGGTAAATAACATATGTACTCCTTGGAATACGATTCTTCTTGGGTTTCCTGTGTAACTTATGAAACCTTTAGTTCTGAATATATCCACCCCTTTTTCTGAGAGAAGCCTGCCCATCCAAGTGTTTAGTTTATCTGGGTCAACATCTCCAAAGCGCTCTATAGCAATTGAACCTACTTCATCATCATGCTCGTGCTCTGCCTGCCAGAACCTTTCAACATTGAAAGGCACCTCTTTTGAATTATTTTCATCAATCTTAATTACTTTCATATTGAATTCTTCAGCGGTGTGTTGCGTAAACAAACCTATTTTTGTAGGCTTTTCTATGTTCAGGATAAAAGACTTATTTCCTTTATCTTCCAATTGAAGATTTATATGTTCTCCAAAAGGAATACTATTGCCAGGTTCTAAACTTTTAGCTTTTTCTGCATAAAGTCTTACAGAGGATTCAGCACCATCTTTAAGTTCTTCCTCGTTTGAACCTTGATTTGTAAAAGCTACTAATGACATTTCAGGATCGGGTCCTTCTTCTAGAATTAATTCATATTTACCTGCAGCAAGGTCGTAAACACCTGTCCATTCAAATGGATATTCGGGTTCAAGGAACGTTGGCCTGCGCTTGAGAATCTGATCTAGATCAAATGCACTAAGATTTAAGACTGTTTCAATTGGTACCTTGGCATTCTCCGCTCTAATAATTCTAGTCATTCTATTCATTTCTCTTAACCTCGATTCAAGAGCATTTAGTGCATCATCAGAAACTAAGTCTGTTTTATTAAGTACTAAAACATCTGCAAATGCTACTTGCTCTGAACTTTCATCACTCCTCCCTAGTTGTTGCTCAATATGTGCAGCATCAACTAAGGTCACGATTCCATCTAGGGTAAATTCAGAACTAATTTCTTCATCCATGAAAAAAGTCTGAGCAACAGGGCCGGGATCTGCTAATCCTGTAGTTTCTACTAAAACATAGTCAAACTTATCTCTTCTTTTCATAAGGTTGCCAAGGACTCTTATCAAATCTCCGCGAACAGTACAACAAATGCATCCATTTGACATTTCAAATACTTCTTCATCGGCATTAATTACGAGCCCTTGATCTATGCCAACTTCACCGTATTCATTCTCAATTACGGCTATTCTTTTACCATGCTCTTCACTTAATATTCTATTAAGTAGAGTCGTTTTCCCAGAGCCAAGAAATCCAGTTAGGATCGTTACGGGAACTTTATCTTTGATGCTCATTTACAGATTTTTACTAAATAAACAATAGTTTAATAATAGTAATAATAAGAAATGAAAATCGTTTTTATTAGAAAAAATTAATCTGAAAGTTTGTACCATTCAGACTCAAGATAGGAGCCGGATTCTTTATCACAACTGCCACCTAATGAACCCACAATTGTACAAGTGTTGTGAACAGCTACTGAAACCGTATTCCCATCCATCATCAATCCATCGACAAATATTTGATCAGAAGAAATAGAAATAGAACTTTGTCTGCTTAGATTTCTTAATAATTTGGAAGGAGGTTTTTGCTCTGGGAAAAGAGCTAAAACATTGTCTTCTTTAAGTTCTTTAAGTACAGACTTTATATTATCTGGTCTTAAGCTTGAGGAGTCTCCAAGAAAGTCAAGTAAACTAATAGTTTTAAAACCAAATGCTTCACCGTAGTAATTCATTGCTTTGTGTTTAGATACAATTACTCTTTTCTCCTCTGGAATAGAGCTTACTTGTCTAACGATCCAAGAATCTAAGTCTTCTAGTATCGAATCAGCTTTTTCGAATCTTTCATTAATTAGTTTTCTGTCTCCTCTATTAAAAACTGATAAATCTTTCTTTAAACTCTTGCTTACAATATTCCCCATTTTTATGATGTTATGTGGATCATGCCAAACATGAGGATCTAGTCCTCCATGGTCATGATGGTGATGATGCCCCTCTCCTTCATCTGGTACTTGTGCTATTGGTTCGACATCACTATTTAAAACGTCTTTAAAAAAGTGTTCATTTGCCTCAAACTCAAAAGGCATGTGTTCAGTAAAAAATGTATATTGACCATCATCTTTGATTTTCACCTTAAAAACGGTGCTTTCTTTCCTTTGATCAAAGTTAAGAACAAATGCTTTATTACTTGGGGTCAAAGTCTGATTATTTTTTCTGCTTATTGAGTTTTTAGATCCTAATAGCTCTTTAGCTAAATCTTCAGACCCCTCTATGTCATTAGATTTAAGAATTACCATCTTCATTGCAGGATCTGCATATTCTCCATCAACCTTGGCAAATGACCATTTGTAGGAACCCTTAGATAGCTTGAATTTACCTGCCCATTCAAAAGCACCTACAGCGTGATCATCATTCCCACCATGATCTGAGTGATCATCGTGACCTCCATGATCAGAATGATCATCGTGACCACCATGATCAGAATGATCATCGTGACCTCCATGATCAGAATGATCATCTACCTTAGCTGAATGTTCATCGTGACCTCCATGATCAGAATGATCATCTACGTCTATTGCACTAACACCTACAACAACAGTTTGCTTTTTGCTTTCCCAATTTTTCATACTTGGAGTCATTTCTTTACCAAGAGTGAAAACTTTATCAGCCTTATTCAGTAATTGAGCTTGTCTTGGATTGATTTTTAAGTCATGAACATCCTGCTTTCTATCCACTAAGCATGTAACTTTATCAGAAGGTAATGCAATTGATTTAACTAAATCACAAACTAGTGGTTCTACTGCTACATATGACTTTTCTTTAGCCATAACATCCTGTCCAAAACCAGAAAATATTATACTTCCTGCGATTACGGAATTTTTAATAATTGACTTACTTGAACCTGCTTTATTTGCTAAAAGTCTTTTAAAAATAGACATAAAAAATTAATAACTACTTAAAAATGATAATCATTTTCATTAGAGATTACAAGTAATGCTGTCAGATGTTATGAATAAAATATAAAGTTTCTATTATTGGTAAACTTGTAAAGTGACTTTTTTAAAGATTGAATAATGGCTACTTTAGTCGCTGAAAATTTAACCTATTCATACACTAAAAAAAGTAAGCCTGCTTTAAATAAGGTATCGGTTGAGATTAAACCTGGAACTCTAACAGCGCTTGTAGGTCCAAACGGCGCTGGTAAATCCACTCTTTTAAGAATATTGCAAGGACAAAATACTCCAGATAAAGGAGAAATAAAAATTGATGGGGACAATTTATATAGATCTAGATCTCTTGTGGCACTTATGCCTCAAAGAAGTTCTATGAATTGGAAGTTTCCCATTACAGTTGAAAAATTGGTATCTCTTGGTCAAATAAAGTATTCAAGATCAAGAAGTAATACTCCCTTTCAAATCAAGGCTCTTCTAGCAAATCCTAATGCTTGGATTAATAAATGTTGTGAATTAGAGGCGACAATGCAAAGAGTAGGTATTGCAAATTTGGCTAATAGAAGACTCGATTCTCTTTCAGGAGGACAGCAACAAAGAGCGCTATTAGCAAAAACTCTTATGTCCCCGGCAAAAATCTTTCTTCTAGATGAACCTTGTGCAGCTTTGGATCCTCCTGCAAAAGAGGATTTTCTAAAAATTGTTCGTCAACTAGCAGATGCAGGCTTTTCTTTACTTGTAAGTAGCCATGATTGGGGCGAGTCTCTAAATAACTACGACAAAGTAATAGTTCTTGATAAAAGTGTTTTGGCAGTTGGTAGTCCTGATCTAATAAAAGATAAATTAGATGCCATAAACATCAGCTCTATTAAAGGAAAATAATTTCTGTGATTAGAAAATGTTTCTTCTTAATTTTGAGCTTGGTAACAGTTTTGGCAAAGGCCGAAATATTCGAGTGTATGAAACAAAAGTTGAAATTTTTTTGGGTTTTTTTTAGGAACATGAATATCTTTAACCGGACAACCTTCCATTTTTGATGTCTCTCCGCATTGAACGCATGTCAAATGATGAATATCTCTATCAACAGGAGTATAAAGAACTTCACCAGTTGGGAGATGTCTAGAACGAATTAAGCCATGCTTTATCAAAATTTGCAGATTTCTATAAACAGTGGTCAACCCCATAGATTTTCCTTTATTGATCAACTTCCTATGCAATTCTTGTCCGCTCAATTCATCATCACACTTATTAAGTGCCTCAAGAAGTTGTTCTTGTCTTTTGGTAATGTCAGTTTTAGTTACCATAGTTTTCAAGATCTTTTTATGTGCCGCATTTTTGATCATAACGAATCATTCGAATTATGTCTTTTATAAATAACAACTGGTGGCTTGTTCCATTAATAATAACTGTATTTTCAGGGATCTTATGCCCAGCTATGGGAACTGTATTAATCACGCATAAGAGATTATTACAAGTCAACTTAATTTCTCATTGTGTTTTGCCTGGACTTGCTCTTGCATTAGCGCTTGGAATTCATCCTTCAATTGGTGGTGTTATAAGTGGTCTTTTAGGCTCTGTAATTGCGGAAAGTTTAACTAATAGAAAAAGCGAAAATTATGAAGCAGTTATGAATACTATTCTAGCTGGTATGCTCGGTTTTGGAGTCCTTATTATTCCTATACTCGGCATAAGGATTGATTTGGAAGCAGTATTATTTGGAGATTTGTTGACAGCAAATATGGAGGATTTACTTAGAACAATAATTGCATTTTCAGTATTTATATTTCTAATGACTTTTGGATATGAAAAGGTTGTTTATGTGGGATTGGATCCAGAGGGAGCATCTGCTAGTGGTATAAATGTTTCTTTATTAAATCTTGCGCTTAGTTTTACAACAGCATTAGTAATTGTTAGTTCAATGTCAGCAGTGGGAGTGATTCTTGTAATATCACTCCTTTCAACTCCAACTTTGTTGGGGCTAAATAAGGCTCAGAGTTTAAGAATTGCAATGATAAGGTCTTCATTTTTTGGATTATGTATCTCACTTCTGGGCTTTATTCTCTCTTTGGTCTTTAATCTCTCTCCTGGCCCTGCAATTAGTGTTATTTGTATTGTCTCTCTTATAATTCCTAAATTTCGCAAATAATTAAATTTAAGCTACCAGTCAGAAGTTAATGCTTCATTTTATGGATTATTTTATAAATCTACTTCCAAAACTCCTTTTTTTATTACTAATAATAAAAACTTGATCAAACTCTTTCCCATTTTTTTTAAGCTCAATTTGATAAAGCATAATCTTTTTTAAAGATATTTAAACTTAGCCATTAATCAATTAAATTTAAATGCTTTTAAAAGTTAATTGAAAAAATAAAAAGTTTATTTATTTTGAAGCTTTTCAACAACAGATTCCTTACTAATTTGTGCAACATCATGTAAGCCATTAGCGTCAAACCAAGGAGCTTCTTCCCAGTTAAAACCTTCGCCAAAGGTATTATCAGGTGAAGCAACATACCAGTGACATGATGCATCAGGAACATCAACCGCACATTTTGACCAATCAGCGTCCCATTGAGGAACTTGTACCCACATCACAGAAGCTAATAAAAGGGAAAAAATAAAATTCATGATATTCAGTTAGCAAAATTTTGAGAGATTCTTTTCATATTCCTTCTTCCTTTTCTTCCAGTAAACCTCAAGTATTTGATATTTATGTTTACTTTTAATATCTTTATAAGTGTTGTCAATACTAATAATTGATTTATTTTGCATTATTTTTGCCTAACTTTTATAAATATATATATATAATTGATTTTAAGTATTTTTTGAAGTGAATTTATACTTAATTAATTTTTTTGTTGAGGAATCTAATATTGTTTTCATAATCTTTATAGTGAAATAATGAATTAAAAATTATATTATTTATTTAAAATATATTTCCTATAAATAAAGTAAATTAAGCTATTTCTTATTTTGAATATGGATGTATTTATAAGAATTCTCTCTATATAATTATTA
The DNA here is from genome assembly GCA_003209795.1 of Prochlorococcus sp. AG-436-C05. Lineage (GTDB taxonomy): Bacteria > Cyanobacteriota > Cyanobacteriia > PCC-6307 > Cyanobiaceae > Prochlorococcus_A. Next base: position 10,841 of record QCPB01000010.1, on the reverse strand, counting down.
GAATATGATAACTCCCCCAATAATTGAAACAAGAATAGTTTTAGATATAATAAAAACTAATTTTATAAAAGTTGATTTTATGGAAAATTAAACATATTCATTAGATTTTATAAAATCGAAAGAGATTTATTGCCAGGTAAAACATAATTAGTAATTTATACTCTAACCTTTTAAATTACTCAAGGAGTAGATTATACCTATCAGAAACTCCTCACACACTTTTTCTGATAATTTAAAGTACTCAAAGATAATTTTTGAGTACTTTTTGTTTTTATTGCTATGTGACAGTTAATATAGAGGCCTACCAAGCATGGCATTTTTTTATTATTATGGTCATATTTATATTGTGTGTAGGAGAAACTGATTAAATTAGTGGAAACAAGGAAACACTTGATTTATTCAGTTTATTAAAAGATCTCTCATAGAGGGATCTTTTTTTTTAGTATTAAAAAAAGAATATTTAAATTTTTTTAGATATAACCCTTTATAATTTCTAAATTAAATTTAATTATAAAATAAAAGAAAATTATTTAACCAAATATAAGCTTTTCTTGTTTATATTATGCAGATAAAATTTTTTTTGATTTATGAAAATATTTTTTCTAATAATTTTAATATTTACAATTTCCCTCTCCCCTTCATCATTATTTGCCTCTCAAGTAGAGTTAAAATCATGTATCCAAATAGCTCATTGCGTAAGAGAAGAATGGGATGTTAAAAATATTGAGAAACCTTTTGACGAAATTAAAACAATTATCGAAAATACTCCCCGCACTGAAATTGTAGATTTTAATGGAGATTATCTTCATGCTGAGGCAACTAGCAAATGGATGAAGTATGTTGACGACATAGAGATTTCTTATTCTCCTGGATTAAAAATATTGCTAATAAGATCAGAATCAAGAGTTGGTGTAAGCGACTTAGGAGTAAATCAAAAAAGAGTTGACTTAATAAAATCCCAAATGTTTTAGTAATCGTTTATTAAAAAATAAGATTATGGTTTTTTCTTTTTTGTTATATTATATTAGTAAATTTCTTTAGCAAATAAAAGTAATAATTAGCATCTTGCCTTCTATAGGTATTATTATTAGAAATTATTATAAGAAAAATGATAATAAAGCTTATTTTCTTAGTTGGATTAGGTTTAATTTCATATTGGTTCTATAAGAATATAAAAAAATATGGAATTATATGGATAGCTAAAGGTCTTTTGCAAATTGGAATATTAATATTATTTATTGGTGGTTTTATAAAAATATTTATTACCTTACCTCCTGATTTATATATAAAGATTACATTTGTTATTACTTATTTATGGTGCACAGTTGGTATAAATGTTAATTTCATGATTCCTTTGATTAACATTATTGATCATAGATTAGATAAAAATTAAAAAATTAATTTATTTCTTTATTTTTTATATTCTTTTTATTAATTCAAAAATAATATAATAATCTAATCACTTTTTTATAATAATTCTTATTTTTATTTTTCTTTCCTTATCATATTTTCATTAAGTAAAGGATCTCTAAATCTTGCCTTGATTCTGATATTTTTCTTTTCAAAAAACTTAATTCAACTGGACTCATTTTTGATTCTTTAATGATTTTTTCTGCTTGATCGATTGCATGTTCAATGTTTCTAATTTTGAGTTCTCTTATTAAAGGATTATCTTCACATTCTTTTTTGGTTTTTTTGTCAAGCATATAAAATAAAAATAATTTAATGTTTTTAGTTCAAAATTAAAAAATTACAACTACTATAAATAGTTTTTTTGAAGGAAGAATTTTTATGTTTTAAAACCTCTTACTAATTTATAGTGTGTTTTTATAGTGTAATATATACCTAGAATTTATAACTAATTTGGAAGAATCAAAACTAACTAAAGAGGAAGATAATTCAAAAGAATCAACCCCTAAGATTGACAAAGAAATTAAAAATGAGGATAAAGCTCAAGTATCTTCTGAATTGCTTGAAAAAGGAAGTAATCAAGACTTTTTACAACAAAAAGCTAATCTTAATTCCCAAGAAATAAACCCACCTACTAAGAATTCTCTTTTTGAGAGAATTCTTAATGATGGATTTGATGGTATTTCAACAAATCCTAATCATAAAATGTTGGCTTTACTTATAATTTTATTGATTAATTTGAGTGTTTTTTTCGTAGTTGGAAATCTTGGTAAAGCTTATTTAAGAAATGCAGGAATAATGTGATTTTAAAAAGTTCTCTTTTTTAACTATGATCTTTACATTTTTGATTCTTTAAAAAAACTATGATATTTTCATGTCAAATTAATAAATCTACAAACTTTGAATAAGAATGAACCGGAAAATCCTGTTGTTTACCTATCTAATTTAATTAAAAAGTTAGATGTAAATAAAAGAAATGGATTCGTAGCTTTAGCGATAGTAAATTTATTAGTGATTTTCTTATTTAAGTTGTTCTTACAAGGGACTGGATTATTATCTTGACTTTATTAAATAAATTTATTCAGCACTTTCAAACTGCTTAGCTAATTTAAAAGCTTTTTTAATTATAAGAAAGCCCCCAAAACCACCTGCAACTAATGGAAGGATAATTAAAGAATTAGCAGAATAATTAGAATAATTTTTTACACCCTCAACGTATTCATATCCTGAACATTTGAGAAATAAGAAGCTAAAGAAGGTAATACTCCAACCTATTATTGATAAGATACCTCCTTTTTTATCACCTTCATAAAATCTGTCTAAGCCAAGGCCCCATCCTAATATTAAGAATATTGCTCTGACATAAGAATTTTTTTCTTTTTTTGTAAGCATGGTTATAAAATGTTCATAATGAACATAACTTAAATAAATAAAGATAGTGCAATAAATACATAATAAATTAATCTTTAGGAGCCTTTTTTATATGTTTATTTATTTTATGAATTATTTAAATTTTTTATTCAGAGCTTTTTATTAAAAAAATAGCTCTAAAGTTCGTTTATTTTAGATTAAAAATTAGATATTTTATTTATGAGTTACTGGAAATTTAATAAGCCTGGTTAAAAAAGTTAAATCTATTATTCTCCCCATCTTTTGCCAATTTCAAACCCCCATTTGGTAGTTAAATTAATTACTTCTTCATGATTCTTGCAGTTTGATAATTCTCTCCTTTTATGAGAATTTTCTTTAATAAGATTGGCAAGAAGATTTAATTGTTCTATCTTCTTTAAAAATTTATTTAGGTCTTTGTCAGACATTAAATCTAAGAGTTGAATTTCTGATCATAAGTAAAAATGTAGTATAGAACCCAAATAATACCAAAGATTAGAATAGAAATCATTATATTTACTGACCAGACAACTTCTATCATTATTTTTATTATAGCTATATTTTAATATACTAAAATATCTTTTTAATTAACTAAAGTAAATATTAGTTATTTACTAAACAATAGGAATGCCTTATATATACAATAAATCTAAACTTTAATAAAAATGGGAGAAGCAAAAAGAAGAGAAGAACTCGGGTTACCACCAAGAGTAAATAAAATAGAGAATAAAGAATCAAAAGTTAAATTAAATGAAATCATTAATAAATTTCCATATTTGCCTTATATATTAGGCTTTTCATTATTAGCGATATTAATTGTCGATTTAGTTAACTATTATAAATAACTTAATAAATAAGAAAGTATGCATCGGTAAATATAGAAATTTAAAAAGGTTTCCTTATATAAGTATTTTATAAATTTTAAAAGTTATTTTGATATCTTTTATACAAAAATTATATTTTTTTTATCTATAATTAAAAATAAAAAGTGAAAAAAAAGGAATTCAAAAAAAAATATAGTGAATTAATTAGTAAAGCTAAATGTGAAAATAATCGAAAAGAATTTCTTTTTTTACTTAAAAAGGCTGCCAAATTAAGATCCAAGTTTGAAATTACTTATTAGAGAATTAAAAAGATAATTCTAAATGTAAAAATATTTATTGAATAAAATTTTTCATGAGATAATCAATTGAGTTTTTAATTTTTATGAATAAAAAAGGTTATACGACTGAAAGTGGGGGCAGACAAAATGGATTTGCAATAGAACCTGAAATAAATCCTATTTCAGAAGGAGAATCAAAAAAATCTCTTTTACTTTTTATTGGAATATTATTACCTGTCTTAATAGGTGGTTATTATTATTTAAAAACGCTTGATATCTTTTGAATTTTTATTAACTAAATTTTGCAATTTATTCTTATCCTCTTATTAGATATACCATTGAATCCTTAAATTTTCGATTAAACCTAAGACTCTTTAAAAATAAAATAAACATATTAAGTTTTTACCTTTTTTATAAAAGTTTTAATAAAACATTATTCTATTTTTTTGTGGAGTAGAAGACATAAATAACGTAAAACTTTATAAATAAATTCTGTAGCATAAAATTAATTAATTAGATTTCAAAGATTAAATCAACTTTTGTATACATATTAATTCTTTAGATTATTTATGATTTTGAATTTTTAGATATATCCCTTTTTAAAGAGTACTGATGGTAACCAGTTCCATTAAATTTCTTGTATATAAGTAATTTTGAAAAACGTCTGAATAAAAAGCTTTTTTAGCAGCAATTTTTGATTCAAATTCTATAACTAAACCCAATTGACCTCCATCCCATTTAGTTGAATTGGATTCTTGTACTATATCTTTTTTTACTATTTTACCCCCAACGGATTTTATCCATGGCAAAACTGTTCTTATGTATTCTAGAAATAAATCTGCATTTGCAATTGAAATTTTTTTAAGCCAGTAGCTTTTTGTCATCAAATCCACATATTCTGCGTAGAATATAGCATATCGTTGAGTATTTCTGCTCAAGAATTTTTCATAATTATTGGATTTATTAGGAATAAATGAGATGAATTTATTAAATATATAAAATGAAACTTTATTTTCTAATCCAAATCGATTTTAAAAAATAATATATTGGTAAATATTTAAAGGCTTCTTTTGGTATTTCATATGTAATGAACTTTAGTGTTTCTTCTATCCAATATCCAAAATCTAGTCCAAATAGATTTCTTTCTAAAAGCAACCAAAACTCTTTATCAGATATTGAGTTTAAATTAAGATAAATATATTCCCAATGAATGGTATTCCAAAAGTTAATGATATATGAAGAGATCATTAACCAGATAGATATGAATAAAAAACTTATAAAAAATCTATAAATCTTATTCATCTTAAAAAATATTTATATTTAAGTTTATACATTATTAACTTAATTTTATTATCATTCTTTTTTATTTTTATAAATTATGCTCATAAACAAATAAAACTCAACTGTTAATTATGTAGTGGAAATAAGTTGCTATTTTTCTTGTTTAATATTCTGTGCTAATAAGTTCTTATTTCTAAGGACAAAACCTAAAACTAAAAAAGCTATATATATCGCAATACTAAAACCAAATATTAATAATAGTTTTGTAAAGTCCATAAAAAATGATTTCATTATAAATATAACTCATAACTATACCTATGAATCATCTAAAATATTTTTAATTTAAAAACAATTTAATTCCTAACTTAAATTTGTTAATTCCAGAGATTCTATACTTTTTACCTAGAGTAATTAAATTATGTTGGTTTTTTTGAGAATTTGGTAACTACAATTACTATCTAATTATTCAAAAAATTTTATTTTGTCTTTACTAAGAACATTTTTCAAAACATTCATATTTTTAAAAGTATAAGTATTTTTTATGATATTTTTGTTATTAATCCTTATAAATGATCCTATATATCTTCTTTTTTCATTACTATAAATTATTTATATACCTAATAAATTTAAGCATATAAAATTATTTGCCCTTTTTTATATATTTTAACTAATTCTTTTAGCTGTATAGCTTCTGAATACTAATTTTGCCCTATGGTTTATTTATTCCTCTTTGTAATAGATAAATAATGCATATATATTTAATATGATTTTTAATATGATTTTTAATTAATATATTTTTTTATATCTTTTAGTTCCGATTCATGTATTAACTTTACGTTATTTGCTTTTGCAAGCTTATGAGCAGAGTTTGTAAATCCTGATTTTGAAACTAATACTGCATGAGTTCCCTTCCAATATAATTTTCCAGCAGAAATTTCTTGAACTGCTTTGTTTCCGATTGCTTTTTCATGATTTTTACATTGAATACATATTCTCAAATCATCTATTGTTGCAATTAGATCAACTCCTTGGTCTCCTGAGCTTGGTGTTTCTTTAACTTGCCAGCCAGAATTTTTGAGTATTTCCATGCAGTTATTTTCAAAATCAATACCTTTGTTATAGTTTTTATTGTCTTTATTTAAATAATCTTTTTTTAATAGGTATAAGCATGATTTTTCTATTTGACTCGCTACAAATACAAACCAATCATCAAATTTAAGTTCTCTTCTTGTACCAAGTATTTCATCATCAATAGTTGGATGAACGACGATATAAGACTTCCACTTTTCGAAAAACAATTCTGGACTTTCAAACTTTTTTAAAATAACTTTTTCCCAAAAGTATGGTATTCCTTCTTTAAATTCCTTTGACCTATTCTTTATAGTTAACTTTATGGTTTTTTTATCAAGAGGAGGATTTCCAATCCACTTATTTAGGTCCTCATTGCCATATGCATCTATATTAATTAGTCTTATCCTCTCTTCTAATAAATTATATTTATTTTCTTCTATTAAGTTAGTAATTACTTGAATAAAGTAATTTGCATTTAGAGAATTATTTAATTTAAGCCTTTTCTTTTTTGCTAGATAATTTCTAACTATTATAAGAGCGATAAAAATTAGAAAAAAAATAAATAGAATAAAAATACTTTTCATTAAAATATTTAATATTTAGAAAACTAGAAAGTTTTTGTTTTTCTTATAACAAAATTATTTTTTGTAATAAGTTTACAATCTTTTATTTCAAGACCATTTATGGCTGATATCTCTCCTTTAATTCCTTCTAATGTTAATTGATCAATAATACCTTTTATCACCTCGTCTTCAACAAGCTTTCTATCAATTCTCTTGGGTGTAATATCTGTAAGCCATTTTGAGGTCTTTTTTTTTACAACCTCTGTTGGGTTAGTTATCTTCAAGTAGATTGCCATATTAAATTATATTTAACTGAATTATAAGCATTTAATTTCTAATTATTGATTATTGTAATTACTTTCCCATTCAAGAAAATTAAAAAAAAATTGATATATTTTTCTATTAGATAATTTTAAGCATAATATAAAATTTTTTCTTTCTTATATATTTTAAGATTTAATTTTAATTCCATTATTAATGTTTTTGATATACATTATTAAATCTTTTATATATTTTCATAGGTCTACAATATAAAGATTACTCTTTTAAATTAAAACCATTTAATTTTCGAAAAGCGTTTGATAAAAATTCAGGTCTTCTTCTTATTATAGTGAAATTATCTTTATTTATTAAAACCATATTTACTTCTGCAATCGTTAGGACCTCTTTTTTTTCATTTAAGAATTTTGAATTTACATTTATTTTAGGACTTTTGCCTATATTGAAAATGCTTTCAATTATTATTTTATCCCCAAGATATAATGGCTTTATGTATTTTATGCAAGAATTTATTAAAGGTAAATCAAAACCTCTTTTTGTTAGATCAAAGTAATTTACACCAACTTCTGATAGTGCATTTATCCTGGCTTCTTCAAGCCAATTAAAATAATTCCCATGCCACATAACTCCAGCATGATCTGAATTTTGTGGAAGTACAATTTTTTTTATTTCCCAAACTGATTTTGATTTCATATTTAAATTTTAAATATTATATTTTTATATTTATAAACAAATAAATTCTATAAATTGGATTACTTATGATTATTCTTAATTAAAATAAAAATAATTGTATCCTTAGTTATAAATTTATGTTTAATAGAAAATATAAAGGAAGAAAAATGAAAAAGATCTTTCAGTGGGAAGAATATTTAAATTGGAGAAAAATGTCGCCAAAGCAAAAGATAAATTTCAAAAGGGCCTGTTTATTCCCTTTTTTGGTTTATATAGTTTATTTTTTCCTTTCTAAATACTCAATTCCTATTCTTATAATAATTGGAATCTATTTTTTTATCAGATTTATGAATAGAAATAAGTTAAGTAAATAGATTCTTTTATTATTAATTAATTTATTTAGTTTTGTATTCAAATAATAAAATTTTTCCAATTAACTTTACAGACATATGAGAATAGTAATAATTAATTTTTTTTCTATGAAAAGGATTGTTTTATTATTATTCTTAATTAGTTTGTCACTGTTTTTCTTTGTTGGACAATTGTTTGCAGAAGATATTGGAAATAATATAGTAAATAATATAGAAGATAATATAGAAAACAATTTAGAATATAATATGGAAAATTATGTAGAAAATAATATAGATAATAATATAGAAAATAATTTAGAAAAACTATCTCAAGAACTAGAAGTTATAACAAAAGATACAAATAATAAAAATGAAAAAATTAAGCCTTCGCTAAAAGATATATTCGGCGACGATCAAACATTCCCATTCGTTGCAGGTTTTGGAAAGGATTAGATAATTAATTTAAAATTCTTCTCCAGTATTAAAACCTTTTTTATAATATGAAAGGACTTAGAGTATTAGAACTTTCAGAAGCACTTAACGTAGACAGTGCAGACTTGTTAGCTATTTGTGCAATATTAAAATGTAACGCTTCCTCTCGATTAAGTATGCTTTCCTTTGAAGACTGTAAAAAAATTACAGATTACTATGAAAAAAATAATTAAATCTAATCTTAATTAAATATCATTTTTTATTTATTAAATCTCTTTTATCATTGCAACTAATGTTGCATGAATATCTTCTTCGGATATTTCATTTTTAAAATTTATAATTGCTGAATTTTTATCATATTTAATCTTCATGAATTTGTTATTTATTTCTTCCATATAGGCATGTTTGAAATTTACTATTTTCCCATAATGTCTAAGATATTTATGAACTGATTGAAGGTGATCCTTATTCATATGATCACATACTCTTTTACTCACTTTTGAACTAATTATTTTCATTTTATTAGAAATTATTATTCAAGATAATATTATTTGTTCTTTTTTTAAAGTCTTAATCGTTGAATTTATTAATTCTTTAACTTCCTTATGATCAATAGACCTTACTAAATTATTACGTAATTTTGTAGCTCCTGGGAAACTCTTGCATGTCCATGAAATATGTTTTCTAGCTATTAATAAACCGTGATCCCCCTTTTCTTTAATTAACTCTTCTAAATGTTCAATAATTAAAAATAATTTTTGCTCAATATTTGGCTCTTCAAAACCTTTAATTTCTTTTATTGCATAATCTATTTCTCCTAGTTTCCATGGCGATCCAAGTATTGCTCTTCCTATCATTACACCATCAGCATTGGTTTGTTTTAAACAATTTATGGCATCAGATGGATTTTTTATATCTCCATTAGCAATTAATGGAATTTCTAATTTTTCTTTAAGCTTTCCAATCATTTCCCAGTCTGCATTTCCTGAAAAACCTTGTTTCCTAGTCCTCCCATGTAATGTAATCATAGCCGCTCCGGCATTTTGGATCCTTAATAAAAAATCATCAATATTTTCTTCTTTATTATCCCATCCAAGTCTCGTTTTTACCGTAACTGGTATTTGAACTGCTTCTACAACTCTTTTTACTAATTCTACAGCTAATTTCCGGTCTTTAATTAATGCACTACCACCACCTTTCTTAGCAATTTTTTTTACTGGACAACCCATATTTATGTCAATTACATAAGCTCCATAAGCTTCTGCTTGTTTAGCTGCTTCAGAAACGGCGAATAATCTATTGTCGAAAATTTGTACTCCCACAGGCCCCTTTTCTAATTCAAGGTTTTTAATTTTCATGGTTCCAAAACCTTTCTTTAGGCTTGAAGCATTTATCATTTCGGTAAAAAGAAGCGAATCTGGCGCCCATTTACGAACAATTTTTCTAAATACCTTATCTGTAACTCCAGCCAAAGGAGATAACATAACCTTACTTTTAATTATTCTAGTAATACCTTTACCGATTAATTTTATGTTTGAGCTCATATTTTAATTTCATCTTTATCTTATATATATTATAAATTTATAGCTAGAATTTGTAATTTGTTTGTTTTCTTTTTTTTAAGAACCCATATGTAGTTTTTATTAAGTACTCATAATTAGATAATATTTTTGTTAAATTATATAGTCTATAAACTTTTAACAGTCAGTATTTTTTGTTTTTTTTAATTTCATTACTTCTTCCTATAATTCTTTTTATTGCTCCTACGAATTCTCACGCTATTAGCACTAATATTGATTTATTTAATGCTAGAAGTTCCGTAGGTAAGAGATTTGCAGAAGTTTATTGTGAGGCTATAATTGAAGGATTAGATTCTGGATTTGCTAGTGAATATGCATTAAATAATACTTATTTAAAATTTGTAGCTTTTCCTGATGATGAAGAATATTTAGATGATCTTTGGCAATTTACTAATACAATTATTGCAAAAAAATGTGGTAATTTTGTTGAAAGAAAAGAAATAAAAGATTTAGAGATATTTTTTAAAGAAGAAGCTTTAATTGCATCAAATAGGGAGCTTTATTTACCAACATTTGAGAATAATTAGCTTTATTTTTAATATGTACTAAAGTATATTTAGATTATATAAATTTGATGAAACTTTTTGGTTTAAATTCTCCAGAAATTTTTTTAATAACAGTTATTATTCTTTCATTTTTGGGTACGAAAAGAATAGAAAAAGGTTATTTTTCATTTCAAAACTTATTAAAGTTTCTTTTAAGTAAAGATAAC
>QCPB01000009.1 GCA_003209795.1 Prochlorococcus sp. AG-436-C05 | reverse complement strand
TCTAAAAATTCTGAAAACTTGAAACAAGAAATCGAAAATTCTATAGCCAATGCTTATGACCTAGTTCTTAATGGCTTGGAATTAGGAGGTGGCTCTTTACGTATTCATGAAGCGAAATTGCAACGAGAAGTGCTGAAGACGGTGGGTCTTACGGATAAAGAAATTGATGAAAAATTTGGATTTTTAATAGAAGCCTTAGAAATGGGTGCTCCTCCTCATGGTGGAATAGCGTTTGGCTTAGATCGTATTACTATGCTGATCATAGGTGCAGATTCAATAAGAGAAACCATTGCTTTTCCAAAAAATCAACAAGCCAAATGTCTTCTCACAAATGCACCTTCAAATGTCTCCGAATCACAATTAAAAGAATTAGATATTGAAATAACAATTGATGAATAAGAATATATATGGATGTCCTAAAAGTTTTTTGTTTAAATAAAATATAAGGAGTCTGTGCTTAATTAAAAATATTTAATGTCAAAATTTGTTTTTGTCACTGGAGGTGTAGTTTCTAGCATTGGTAAAGGAATTGTTGCTGCAAGCTTAGGGAGATTATTAAAGTCTAGAGGATATAGCGTTTCAATACTAAAACTAGATCCATATCTAAATGTTGATCCCGGCACAATGAGTCCTTTCCAGCATGGAGAAGTTTTTGTAACCGAAGATGGAGCTGAAACAGACCTGGATTTAGGGCACTATGAGAGATTCACAGATACTACTATGACTCGATTAAATAGTGTTACTACAGGATCTATTTATCAAGCAGTAATTAATAAAGAAAGAAGAGGAAGTTATAACGGTGGCACTGTGCAAGTAATACCTCACATAACTGGAGAAATAAGAGAGAGAATTCATAGAGTAGCAGCCAACAGCAATGCAGATATTATTATTACTGAAATTGGTGGGACAGTTGGTGATATTGAATCTTTACCCTTTTTGGAAGCGATAAGAGAATTTAAAAATGATGTTAATAGAAATGATGTTGCATACATTCACGTAACATTACTTCCTTACATCAAAACCTCTGGCGAAATAAAAACTAAACCAACACAACATTCAGTTAAAGAATTAAGATCAATAGGAATACAACCAGATTTGCTTGTATGTAGAAGTGATAAATCAATAAATGATGGTCTCAAAAGAAAGCTTAGTGGATTTTGTGGGGTAAATATTAATTCTGTGATTGAAGCATTAGATGCTGATAGCATTTATTCTGTACCTCTTTCTTTAAAAAAAGAGGGTTTATGTAGAGAAACCTTGAAATACTTAGATCTTGAAGATAAAGAATGTGATCTAAAACATTGGGAAACATTAATTCATAATCTAAGAAATCCTGGAGCTCCCATCAAAGTTGCTCTAGTAGGAAAATATATTGAACTTGGCGATGCATATTTATCTGTTGTAGAAGCTTTAAGGCATGCATGTATTGAACAAAAAGCTTTACTAGATTTGCACTGGGTTAACGCTGAAATGATAGAGGAAAATTCCGCAGCAAGTTACTTAAATGGAGTAGATGCAATTGTTGTGCCAGGTGGATTTGGGAATAGAGGAGTCAATGGGAAAATTTCAGCAATAAAATTTGCTAGAGAAAATAAAATTCCATTTTTAGGACTATGCCTTGGCATGCAATGTGCAGTTATAGAATGGGCACGAAATGTGGCCAATCTTCCTGATGCATCTAGCTCTGAACTAGACCCAAACTCTCCTCATCCTGTTATACATTTATTACCAGAACAAGAAGATGTAATTGATTTAGGTGGAACAATGAGACTAGGAGTTTATCCATGTAGATTGACAAAGAATACAACTGGCAAAAGTTTATATGAAGAGGATGTTATTTATGAAAGACATCGACATAGATATGAATTTAATAATTATTACAAACAAAGTTTTTTAAATTCTGGCTACAAAATTAGTGGTACATCTCCAGATGGCAGATTAGTAGAGTTAATTGAATTAGACAATCATCCTTATTTTTTGGCATGCCAATATCATCCAGAGTTTTTATCAAGACCTGGCAAACCACATCCTTTGTTTAAAGGCTTAATAAAGGCCTGTCAAGAGAAATTAGCTCAATCAAATTAATATTCTTTATTTTTTTTGAATGAAAAAATGACAGATCTTTTGCCCTTAGTAGAACACTTCCATTCATTGCAAGGAGAAGGCTATCATGCTGGTAAAAGTGCTTTTTTTATAAGATTAGCAGGCTGTAATGTTGGCTGTTCATGGTGCGATACCAAACATTCATGGGATGAAAAAAAATACCCCTCTATATCGATTGAAAAAATAATAGAACACATAAAAATTGCCCGTAAAAAAGGAGCGTCCTTTTGCGTTATTACTGGTGGAGAGCCTTTACAACATAACTTAGATAAATTTTGCAAGTCAATAAAGAAAGAAACCATGGGAGAAAAACAAAAATCGATAAAAATTCATCTTGAAACAAGTGGAGTAAACACAATATCTGGTATTTATGACTGGATTACTTTATCTCCAAAAAAGACATTCGCCACCAAAAAATTACTTTTTAGAACATTGTAATGAAATAAAAATCATTATTAATGACAAAAAGGATCTCGAGTTTGCAACAGAAATAAGAAAAGAAATTATTAAAAGGGTTCAAATGCCAACCCTTGATAATAGCTTGATTAAACAAAAAAAAATATTTTTTTTACAACCAGCTTGGGACAATGAAAAAGGATTATCTCTTGCTATTGATTTCGTAAAAAATAATCCAAATTGGAACTTGAGTATTCAAACCCACAAATACCTAAAAATTAAATAAATTTATATGAGTCTTAAAAACAAATCTATAGTAGTTTTATTATCTGGGGGTCTAGATTCTTCTACCGTTACTAGTATCGCAAAACAATCCAAAGCTAAAATTTTTGGCCTTTCATTTGACTATGGTCAACGGCATAAAAAAGAATTGCATTCTGCATCAATAATCGCAAAACACTTTGAGATCGAAGAATTTAAAATTATTAAGCTTGACTTATCTTTATGGGGAGGATCTTCTTTAACTGATACTCAAAAAAATATTCCAACAGAAGGGATTCAACCTAATAAAATACCTAATACCTATGTTCCTGGGAGAAATACTATCTTCATTTCCGTCGCATTAAGTTACGCCGAAGCAATAGATGCTGATTATATTGGTTTAGGAGTCAATGCACTTGATTATTCTGGTTATCCTGATTGCAGACCTGACTACATTAAAAAATTTCAAGAATTAGCAGATCTTGCTAACAAAAGAGGACGGGAAAATAACCCAATAAAACTTTGGACACCTTTAATAGATTTAAATAAAGAAGAAATTATAGAATTAGCTGTTTCCAATAATGTTCCTTTAGATAAAACATGGAGTTGTTACTCAGGCAACGCTAAACCATGTGGAAAGTGTGATAGTTGCAGAATCCGAGATAAAGCTTATCAAAAATGGAACCAAAACAGGGAATCATGAAAATAGAAAGTAAGATATTAACTAAATGGATAGATCCAGAATTAATTACGCACCATCTAGTCAAAAAGTTTGGAGAAGAAGGATTAGCTTGGTTAGACAGTGATGGTAAAGAAAATGGTGAATGGTCAATAATAGGAGTGAAACCAAAACAAATAATCCAGTCAAGAGATACAAACAACTCAAGCGAAGATAAGAATCCCTTTAATAACTTAAAAAAAATTCAAGAAGGATTTTGGATGGGATGGTTAAGCTATGAAGCTGGTGCATATATTGAACCAAAAAATCCATGGAGAACGACTGATATGGCAACTTTATGGATTGCATCATATGATCCAATCATTAAATGCAACCTTGTTAAAAAAGAAATAATTATTGAAGGGACGAATTCGGAGGAACTGATCAATTATCAAAATATAATCAGTAAGATAAATGTCGAAGAGGAAAAAACTGCTATTAAAATAAATATGAAGTTCGATTTTTCAAAAATCAAGTTAAAGGAAATAAGTAAAAAATTTCAGGAAAATATTTTAGAAGTAAAAAAATTAATATCAATAGGAGATATATTTCAAGCCAACCTAACAACCAAATGTGAAGTTGAAACCCTTGAACACTATAGTCCGCTGAATATATATTCGAAAATTAGAAGTAAATTAAAAGCTCCTTTTGGAGGGATAATAATTAATAATTTTGATAACCACGAAGAAGCAGTATTATCTACATCACCAGAAAGATTTATAAAATTAGATAGTGAAAATCATGTAGAGTCAAGACCTATTAAAGGAACAAGATCTAGAGATAAAGATTTAAATCAAGACGCGCTTAATGCAATCGAATTAATTACAAATGAAAAAGATAGAGCTGAAAATATTATGATCGTTGACCTCCTAAGAAATGATTTAAGCAAAGTATGCGAAATAGGAAGCATTATCGTGCCTGAAATATTAAAACTTGAAAGTTTCTTAAAAGTTCATCACCTTACATCTGTTATTAGGGGAAGATTAAAAAAAGATAAAAGCTGGATTGATTTACTAAAAGCTTGTTGGCCAGGAGGGTCTATAACTGGAGCACCTAAATTAAGATCATGCCAAAGACTTTTTGAATTAGAAGAATGTGAGCGTGGACCTTACTGTGGGTCATTTATTAAGCTTGATTGGAATGGAGAATTAGACAGTAATATACTTATCAGATCATTTTTGATAAAGAAGAAAAAAATAAATATCTATGCTGGTTGCGGAATAGTAAGTGACTCAAATCCTGAAGCAGAAACTGAAGAATTAAAATGGAAATTATTGCCATTAATTGATTCATTAAAATGAAAGCAAGTATAGGTTGGTATAAAAATCAATGGTTAGATATTGATAATATTTTTATTTCAGCTAATGATCGAAGCTTAAAATTTGGAGATGGGATTTTTGAAACTATATTAATCAAGCATAATCAACCTGTCCTTTTAAATGACCATATAAAAAGGCTAGAAAAAAGTAGCAAAATTTTAAATATAAATCTCAAACTAAATAAGTTAACTCTAAAAAGACTTATTGATGAGGGCATTAAAAAGTTATCTCTGAACGATAATCAATTTGGATCAGTAAGGTTAAATTTGAGTAGAGGAATTAACGAAGGTAGATCATTAAAAATAAATAGCTCTTCAAAAACAAATATTTTAGATAATCTATGGTTAGAGTTTTATCAAATACAGCCTAATTTTTCTCCAATAAGCGTTTGTATCAGTCAAATAGAAAAAAGAAATGAATTTAGTTTGATAAGCAAATGTAAGACATTTTCATATAACCAGGCAATAAATGTATTATTAGAGGCTAATCAAAAATCCTTCGATGATTCAATTTTATTAAATACATCTGGTGAGCTCTGTTGCGGAAGCGCTTTTAATATATTAATCAAAAAGAATACACATTGGATAACGCCTAGAAAAGAAAGTGGGTGTCTAGAGGGAATAATGGTTGAAAAGGCTTTAAAATTAAAAATCGCAAAAGAAGAATTAATTTTTCCAGAATTTCAAGAAGATGACATTATTGTTGCAATCAATAGCTTATCTTGTAGGCAAATCAATAAGGTTAATGATTTAAAACTTAGATCAAAGTTTGATCCAATTTATTTTTGGGAATTATTATATAATTGAACTTGATTTATGTCGGACAAATAGACCTCAGATAATTTAGTAATATTATTATTTGCCTTAAAATCAACAATTTTTCCAATCACAATTATAGATGGAGATAAATATTTTTGATCTTTAATTGTATCAACAAGCTTTTTTAATTCTGCAATTATGCATTTTTGATTCTTTAAAGTAGCTTCTTGAATGACGGCACATTTAGTATTTTTATCTATACCTCCTAAAAGTAATTCTTGAACAATAAATTCAATATTTCTTATACCCATATAAATTACTAAGCTATCAGAAGATTTAGCTAATTCTCTCCAATTCACACTCTTTTTTCCCTTATCTATTTGCTCATGGCCTGTAACAAAAGTTACTGAACTTGCAGCATCTCTATGTGTTAATGGAATTCCAAAATATGTGGGGGCAGCTATACCAGAAGTTATACCAGGAACGATTTCAACTGAAACTCCATTTTTCTCTAAAAAAGCAACTTCTTCACCACCCCTAGAAAAAACAAAAGGATCTCCTCCTTTTAGCCTCACAACATTTTTACCTTCTTTGGCTAATTTTAAGATAAGAGAATTAGTTTCAGCTTGGGGAACAGAACACTTACCAGCTCTTTTACCAACATGAAAAATTTCTGCATTGTTTCTTACTTGATTTGTTATTTCAAAAGGAATTAGCGCATCATGTACTAAAGCATCACAATTTTTTATTAGACGTAAGGCTTTTAGAGTTAAAAGCTCAGGATCACCAGGACCTGCTCCAACCAAATAAACAATACCGGGCACATTAATCTCCATTAACAAGTATGGTAGTAGAAGTTAACTGGAATGAATGTAAATATTGTGAAAGAAAGTTTATTGAAACCAAACAAAAAATTTACTTTATTAAGTGCTTTTGTAACTCTTTTAAATGATCGTTTAAGCGAAAGTATTCTATTACCAATTTTACCCTCCTTCGTTTTACTTTTTGACTCTAAAGCTAGTACATATGGTTTACTATCTTGTACTTACCAATTAGCCCAATTCACAGCATCTCCTTTAATTGGGCTTATGAGTGATAGGTATGGCAGAAGACCTGTAACTCTTTTTTGTATTACTGGCTCAATCATAGGAATATCAATATTATCATTTACAGTACTATTCAATTGGTCAAATTCCATAGCTGCAATACCATTATTTTTGTTGTTTCTAGCAAGACTAATTGACGGTTTTAGCGGAGGAACGGCAGCCACAGCAACAACCATTCTTGCAGACATCTCAAGTCCTGAAAAAAGAGCAAAAACATTTGGACTGATTGGAGTAGCTTTTGGGTTAAGTTTTTTCTTAGGTAATATTTTTGTTGTAATTTTCGCAAAAAACACAAATAATAATTTTATCGTTCCCGTTTTAATAGCCTCAATAATTCCAATAATAAACTTTCTTTTAGTATTCTTTTATTTGCCAGAAACGAGGCCTAAAAATGACTCTAATCAAACAAAAGTAACTTTAAAAAACCCTTTAAAACAATTATTAAAAGTATTTCAAGAAGAAAAGATAAAAAAATTATCTTTAGCATTTTTTATTTACTTTATAGCTTTTACTGGATTGACAAATATCCTAATATTTTTCCTTCAGGAATCTTTAAACTGGACAACTAAGGCATCAAGTGGAACTCTTGTGGTAGTAGGGGTAATTGCGATCATTGTTCAAGGTGGTCTTATAGGTCCTTTAGTTAAACAGTTTGGAGAAAAAAGATTAACTTTAATAGGATCAGGATTTATTCTTGTAGCTTGTTTGCTTCTAATATCATGTCCTCAACCTGATATAAAATATAGTAATAATCAAGTTCATTTAAATGGTGAAATAAAAAAAGATATAAAAACCGAGAATCAAGAATTTTTAAAGAGTGATTCTCAATTGTTTAAATCACAGAAAAGAAAAGAATGGATTAATAAGACAACTAAAAGTCCTGGGGCTAAATCAGGTGCATTTACTGATGAAGATAGATGGCAAATACACTTAAAAAATCAAGCATGGAGAAAAGAGCAAGGAAGAAATTATATAAAATATGATAGACAAAAAATTTACGATAAAGAAATTAGAGATTTTGACACAAGGAAAGAAAATAAAACAAAAAAAAGAATAGTATTTAATGTTTATACTGCAGTTTCTTTTTTAGCTATTGGGGCTGGTCTAATTACACCAACTTTAAGAGCACTGATATCAAAAAAATTAGATGTTAATAACCAAGGGTCTATTCTAAGCAATTTGCAGGGCCTCCAAAGTCTTGGTGGGGTTTTAGGAATTGCAATGGCTGGAAGAGTTTATGATGAATTTGGTCCTAAATCTCCATTTATTGCTGGTTCCATTATTTTGATTTTCATGATATACCTTATTGCAGAAGGTAAAAATAATAATTTAACTTTTGATCAAAAAACAAAATTAACTTAATGAATAACGAGGCTAATAATTTCATAAATAGAGAATTAAGTTGGATTGAATTCAATAAAAGAGTTCTTCTTACTGGTATGGAAAAAGACTACAAATTACTTGATAAAATTAAATTTTTTTCAATTTTTAGTAATAATCTTGATGAATTTTTTATGGTCAGGGTCGCTTCTTTAAAAGCTCAAGTTGAAGCAGGTATCAGCAAAAAAAGTATTGATGGGCTTTCACCTAAAGAACAACTTGAAAAAATAAATAAAGAAGTAAAAAATTTAACTATGCTGCAAGAAAACTATTTTAATAATGAACTCAATAATGAACTCAATAATGAAGGGATTTTCATAAAAAAATATCAAGAATTAAATGAAAATCAAAAAAATTGGTGCAACAACTTCTTCATATCATCAATATTCCCTTTATTAACTCCATTAGTAGTAGATCCTGCACATCCATTTCCATTTATAAGTAATTTGAGTCTTAACTTAGCAGCGATAATAACGGATGGAGGGGAATCTAAAAATCAGTTTGTCAGAGTCAAAATTCCCACAAAAAATATAAATAGATTTATTCAAATTCCTAACGAAATTATTGCAAATAATAATCATAAAAATACCTTTTTTATTACCGTTGAGGATTTAATCGGAAATAATATTAATACTTTGTTCAATGGAATGGAATGCATCAATTATTCTTTTTTTAGAGTTACTAGAGATGCAGATCTAGAATTAAAAGAACTTGAAGCTGATGATTTACTTTTAGCAGTAGAGCAAAGTTTACAAAAAAGGAGATTAGGAGGAGATGTAGTTAGATTAGAAGTCAAAGAAGATATACCTAAGAATATATTAAAATTACTTATTGATAGTATTGAAATATCGCAAGAATATATTTACTTTAGCAAAAGTTTATTAGCCCTTGACGATTTAAATTTTCTGACAAATATCAATAGAGATGATTTAAAACAAAATCTATTAATTGGGAAAACTCATCCATCGTTAAAGTTCTTAGATTCACATTCAAATAAAAACTTTAATTCTATTTTCAAAATTCTAAGGAAACAAAACATTCTTCTTCATCACCCATATGACATATTTAAAACTTCTGTTGAAGAATTTATAAATAGAGCAGCAGACGATCCACTTGTAATGGCTATAAAAATTACCTTATATAGAGTTTCAAAAGATTCACCCATAATTGCAGCTTTAATGAGAGCTGCTGAAAATGGAAAAGAAGTAATGACTTTAGTTGAACTTAAAGCAAGATTTGATGAAGATAAAAACATTCAATGGGCAAAACAACTTGAACAAGCAGGAATCCACGTTGTTTACGGAATAATAGGTTTTAAAACTCATACAAAAATATGCTTAATAGTTAGAAAAGAAAAAGGTAGATTAAGAAATTATTTTCATATTGGAACAGGTAATTACAATTCAAATACTTCAAGGTTTTATACAGATCTAGGACTGCTCTCAACTGACCCTGAAATTGCTTCAGATTTAATTGAATTATTTAATTACTTATCAGGTTTTTCAAAACAAAAGCCATTTCAAAAATTATTAGTAGCCCCTTCATCATTAAGAGAAAAATTTATTTATCTTATAAAAAGAGAAATTAAAAATTCTGAACAAGGTGAAAAAGCTGAAATAATTGCAAAAATGAATTCTCTAGTAGACCCTGAAATTATTCGGTTACTTTATTTAGCTTCTGATAAAGGGGTCAAAATTAATCTCATAATTAGAGGTATTTGTTGTTTATATCCTCAAAGAAAAAATATAAGTGAAAATATAACGGTAATAAGCATTATTGGACATTTCCTTGAACATTCACGAATTTTTTGGTTCAGTAATAACGATAATCCTGAGGTTTTTATTGGCAGTGCAGATTGGATGAGAAGAAATTTAGATAGGAGAATAGAAGCTATTACTCCTATAGAAGATTTAAAATTGAAATCTCAAATATATAATCTTCTACAAACTTACATGAAAGATAATTACTTTTCATGGATAATGAAACAAGATGGTTCTTACGAAAAACAATCATTCGATGCAAACAACAATCGATCCCAAATTGACATTATAGAAAAATGGCATAATTATTGATTTTTATGACAGTTACAAAAAATACTTAATATTTTGAAAAATTTTATATTTATATAAAACCTATTGATATCAAGAGTTTTAAGGGATTTTTTTGAAAAAATTTTTTTTTGGACTTTAAAGTTTCAACGTAAAAGTAGTTTTTATTTCAATTTCAGTGCTAGCTTTTTAAAAAATCCATTTAAGGAGGCCAGGGTGATGGGGATCCCTCTGGAATCTGTAAAGAGTTCTTCAAATAATAATATTGAAGAACCTAGATTACCAAACACGGCGGGTAAATCCCGTCAAACAAAATCCAGTTTATCTGCAAAACAGACTCAAAAGAAATCTGGGAAAGTCTCTTCAGATTCTATTGGTTATTACTTGAGTAGTATTGGCAGAGTTCCTCTGCTTACTGCAGCTGAAGAAATAGAGTTAGCACATCATGTACAGAACATGAAAAAATTGCTAAAAACTCCTGAGATCGATAGAACATCAAAAGATCGCTATCAAATTAAGATAGGGAAAAGATCGAGAGATAGGATGATGTCAGCAAACTTGAGACTAGTAGTTTCTGTTGCTAAAAAATATCAAAATCAAGGTTTAGAATTATTAGACCTAGTCCAGGAGGGCGCTATTGGCTTGGAAAGAGCCGTAGACAAATTTGATCCTGCAATGGGGTATAAGTTTTCTACTTATGCTTATTGGTGGATTAGACAAGGAATGACAAGAGCTATTGACAATAGTGCAAGAACAATACGTTTGCCAATCCATATCAGCGAAAAACTATCTAAAATGAGAAGAGTATCTAGAGAATTGTCACATAAATATGGCAGACAGCCTTCACGATTAGAAATGGCAAATGCAATGGGAATTGAACAAAAAGATTTAGAGGATTTAATTTCTCAAAGTGCTCCTTGCGCATCTCTTGATGCACATGCAAGAGGGGAAGAAGATAGAAGTACACTAGGTGAACTTATTCCAGATCCAAACTGCGAAGAACCAATGGAAGGCATGGATAGAACTATTCAAAAAGAACATTTAGGTACTTGGCTATCTCAATTAAATGAAAGAGAACAAAAAATTATGAAACTTAGATTTGGCCTAGATGGAGAAGAACCCTTAACACTTGCCGAAATAGGCAGGCAAATTAATGTTTCACGAGAAAGAGTGAGGCAATTAGAAGCTAAAGCAATATTAAAACTGAGAGTAATGACTACTCATCAAAAAGCAGCTTAACTAAATTGTTAAAATTTATCCCAATTATAATTTATATATTTTCAGTATTTTTAATATCAATAATTTATAAAAAATATAACGAAGACAACAAAGAAGCTCTCAGAAAAATAATACATATTGGAATAGGACCTTTAATACCGATTGCTAAATATTTAAAAATTGATCAAAATTCAGCTCTCACATTTACAGGTATTATTTCCTTATTAATTTTCTTAAATTACTTGTATAAATTATTTCCATCAATTGAAGATGTTGATAGAAAAAGTTTTGGAACTTTACTTTATTGTCTTAGTTTATTCTTTTTAATTTTCCTTTTCTGGGAAAAAGACCCTTACTCATTGATAGCAGGATTTTTTATAATGACTTTTGGAGACGGATTAGCTGGTTTAATAGGGAAAAACTTTAAATCAAAAAGTTGGTTTTTTCTAAAGCAAAAAAAATCTTTATTTGGAACATTTACTATGTTCTTAACAAGTTTTATAGTAGTTTCTTCCTTAGGCTACATACAACAAAATAATTTTAATATAAATTTTTTAATGATTGCTTTTATTGCTACTGCACTTGAACAATTTAGTGTAAGAGGAATAGATAATTTTATAGTTCCTATTGGAGCCGCATTTTGTTTCAATATTTTCGTGACTAACATATAAACTACACAATAGAATCGTATAAAATCGCGAGTAATTCTTTAGTTGTTTCTATATCAATACATGCATCTGTAATGCTTCTGCCAAATTCAAGATCTTCTCTTTTTAAAAGTTTTTGATTTCCCTCTTTAAGATGACTTTCAAGCATAACCCCTAAAATATTTTTTTCACCATTTGCTATTTGATTAGCAACATTTCTAAGTACATCAGATTGCTTTCGGAAATCTTTATTTGAATTTCCATGACTACAATCAATCATCACTTTGTGAGGAAGACTACATTGCTTTAATTCAGAGGAAATTCTATTAACATGATGACTATCAAAATTGGGGCCTTTTGAACCACCTCTTAAAACTATATGGCCATCTGGATTACCTGTGGTATTGACTATTGAAGCCATACCATTACCATTGACACCTAAGAAATGATGAGATTTTGAAGCTGACTGCATAGCATTAATTGCAGTATTAAAAGACCCATCGGTTCCATTTTTAAATCCAATAGGCATAGATAACCCTGATGCCATTTCCCTATGAGTTTGACTTTCAGTTGTCCTTGCACCGATGGCTGTCCAACTAATCAAATCAGCAATATATTGAGGAACAATTGGATCTAATAATTCTGTAGCAGAAGGTATTCCACGAGTTGCTAGATATGAAAGCAAACTTCTTGCTCTTCTTAAACCAGTATTGATATCGTAAGAATCATCTAGATGAGGGTCATTTATAAGTCCCTTCCAGCCAACAGTTGTCCTTGGTTTTTCAAAATATACTCTCATGACTATTTCTAATTTATCTTTATAGATTTCACGAAAATTTTGAATATATTTTGAATATTCCATAGCTGCTTCGATATCATGAATTGAACATGGACCAACGATGACTAAAAGTTTCGGTTCATTGTTATGCAAAATATTTTGTATCGATCTTCTTGTTTTAGATACTGTGGTAGCAGAGTTGTGATCTAAAGGTATATCATTATGTAATCTGCTTGGAGGTATTAATGGACGTGTTTCAACAACATGTAAATCTGATGTCTTTTCTAAAGCTGGATTATTTGATGATGTCGTCATTGATTAATAAAGAAGTTTTAATATTTTAAAAAGCATTTATGAATACTCTCCTTATCAATATTAAAAATAACAATAGATTAGGCATTAAACCTTACTAATGAAGAATTTGGAAACATTGCTCAAAGATTATGCAAATCACGTAGCTGAAAGAGCTGCTCAAGGGATACCTCCTTTACCACTGAATTCAGAACAAACAAATTGTGTTACTGAATTATTGGAACAAGATAGTAATTTCGATAGCTCATATTTACTTGATTTGTTAATAAATAGAGTACCACCAGGTGTTGATGAGGCGGCATATGTAAAAGCAAGCTGGCTTACCGCAATTGCCAATGGCGAAAAACATTGCAGATACATTAACCCAGAAAAAGCAATTGAAATACTAGGAACAATGATAGGAGGATATAATGTTAATTCTCTGGTTGAAATACTTAAAGGAGAAAACAGTTTACTAGCGAAAAAAGCAGCAGAAGTTTTAAAAAATATTATTCTTGTTTACGATTCAGCGAATGATATTTATGAATTATCTAAAAATAATATTTATGCAAAAGAGGTAGTAAATAGTTGGGCAAATGCAGAATGGTTCAAAAGTAAAAAAGTTCTCCAAAAAGAAATTACTTGTCTAGTATTTAAAATTGATGGGGAGACAAATACAGATGACTTATCTCCTGCCGTTCATGCGACAACACGTCCAGATATACCAATGCACGCATTGGCTATGCTCGAATTTAAAAAGCAAGATGGATTAGAAATTCTTAATAATCTTAAAAAACAAGAGATACAAATTGCTTATGTTGGAGATGTAGTAGGTACTGGGAGTTCAAGAAAATCGGCTATTAATTCACTTATTTGGCATATAGGCGAAGATATTCCTTTTGTCCCAAATAAAAAAACCGGAGGAATAATAATTGGAGGCAAAATAGCTCCTATTTTCTTTAATACCGCTCAAGATTCAGGCGCACTACCAATTGAGACTGATGTATCTCAAATGAACACAGGAGATTTAATAAAAATATTTCCTTATGAAGGCATTATTAAAAAAATTGAAAAAAATACAAACACTGAAGTATTAATAAGTCAATTCGACTTGTTCCCATCAACTCTTACTGATGAAATTCAAGCTGGCGGAAGAATTAATCTCATGATTGGAAGGTCACTCACAGACAAAATTAGAAACAAATTAGATTTTCAACCTAGTGAAATATTTATCCGACCAGAAAATCCAAAAGAAATTAATTCTGGCTTTACTCAAGCACAAAAAATAGTAGGTAAAGCATGCGGTTTAAAGGGCGTTCGACCTGGAATGACCTGTGAACCAATTATGACGACAGTTGGCAGTCAAGATACTACTGGACCAATGACTAGGGATGAACTGAAAGAACTAGCTTGTTTAGGATTCACTGCAGATTTAGTTATGCAAAGTTTTTGTCACACAGCTGCATATCCTAAACCAGTAGACCTCGTGACACATAAAGAATTACCTGACTTTATATCTCAACGAGGTGGAGTGGCTCTAAAGCCTGGGGACGGTATAATTCATAGCTGGCTTAACAGAATGCTCCTCCCTGATACTGTTGGTACCGGTGGAGATAGTCATACAAGATTCCCTCTTGGCATTTCATTCCCTGGAGGCTCGGGAATTGTTGCCTTTGCTGCTGCAATAGGATCAATGCCATTAAATATGCCAGAATCTGTACTAGTAAAATTTAAGGGAGAATTATTACCAGGCATTACATTAAGAGATTTAGTTAATGCAATCCCTCTTTTCGCGATTAAAAAAGGACTTTTAACTGTTGAGAAAGCAAATAAAAAAAATATATTTAACGGGAAAATTATGGAAATTGAAGGATTACCTAACTTAAAACTTGAACAGGCTTTTGAACTAACTGATGCGACTGCTGAACGCTCATGCGCTGGAAGCACAATACTTTTATCTCAGGAAACTGTTCAAGAATATATAAGAAGCAATATTTGCCTTTTAGAAAAAATGATTGAGAGCAATTATGAAGATTCAAAGTCGATATTAAGACGAATTAATGATATGAAAAATTGGTTAAAGAAACCTGAATTAATTCAGCCAGATCAAAATGCCAGTTACGAAGAAATAATTGAAATTGACTTGTCACAAGTTACACAACCTATTGTTGCTTGCCCCAATGATCCAGATAATGTGAAGGAAATTACAGATGTTGCAAATACAAATATTGATGAAGTTTTTATAGGTTCTTGTATGACAAACATTGGGCATTACAGGGCTGCCGCAAAAGTTCTTGAAGGTGTGAAAAATTTAAAAGCAAAACTATGGATTTGTCCACCTACAAAAATGGATGAGGATACTCTAAAAAATGAAGGTTACTATGAAATATTTGAAAATTGTGGTGCAAGATTAGAGTTACCTGGATGTTCTTTATGCATGGGAAATCAAGCCAGAGTAGATGAAGGATCAGTCGTATTTTCTACGAGTACAAGAAATTTTGACAATAGGCTTGGCAAAAATGCTCAAGTCTTTTTAGGGAGTGCTGAATTAGCAGCAGTTTGTGCACTTCTTGGAAAAATTCCTGAAGTAGAAGAATATCAGGATATTACTAAAAATAAAATAAATCCATATTCAGATGAACTTTATCGCTATCTTCAATTTGATGAAATTGGCGATTTCAGCTTGTCAAAGTGATCATGGACTATGCACAACCTTATAAAAGAAAATATTAAAAGAACAGGTAATAAATCTTCTCGTAGCATTAAAAAATTACTGAAACAAAGATCTTTTGTTGTTGCCATATCACTTTTATTAACAGGCTTAGGAGCATCCATAACAAGCATATCTTTTAAAACTGGAATTTATTTTATTAACAGTTGGAGATTAGCTTTATTAGACCAATTCCCATCTATTGCGGTTCTACCAATTTTTGGTGCTATTGGAGGTGCCTTAGCAGGATTTTTAATTAAAAATCTTGCTCCAGCCGCAAAAGGTTCGGGAGTCAGTCAAATCATGGGTTTCTTGAGGCATAAGCAAGTTCCAATGAATCTGAGAGTAGGATTAGTAAAACTCATATCTGGAATTATCGCAATTGGTAGTGGCTTCCCATTGGGTCCAGAAGGTCCTTCAGTTCAAATGGGCGGATCTGTTGCTTGGCAAATGGCAAAATGGCTTAAGGCTCCATTAGCTTTTAGAAGGGTTTTAGTCGCTGCCGGAGGTGGCGCAGGAATAGCTGCAGTTTTTAGCGCCCCACTAGGAGGATTTGTTTATGCAATAGAAGAATTATTAAACTCTGCCAGACCAGTAATTTTATTATTAGTTGTAATTACAACCTTCATAGCCGATTCTTCTGCTGATATTATTCAAGCCTTAGGTTTAGATCCTAAAGCAGGGGGATTTGATTTCAACTTAGGATTTTTAATCCAAAAAGAATATGACCCATCCGTATTTTTCTTACCGATTGATTTTCTTTATCTGGTTTTGCTTGGTGTAATTGTTGGGATTTTTGCAGAACTTTATAGCAGGTATGTTCTTCTAATGCAAAATCTTGGAAAACGGTGGTATAAAAATAAATTTGTTTTAAAAATGAGTATTTGTGGACTTCTTTTAGGCACTATCTATTCTTTCTTACCAAGCACTTTTCACAATTTAGATGAGTTGCAAAAGATAATAGCTGAACAGAATACAAGTATTGGGATTGCGCTCTTAGCTGTATTAGTATTATTTATTACGACAGGTTTAGCTGCTTCATCAGGTGCACCGGGAGGACTATTCTATCCAATGCTCACTTTAGGTGGAGCTATTGGGCTAATAATGGGGAGCTGGGTAGAAATCGCAACAGGTCATGCACCAAGTACTTATATATTTGCTGGAATGGGTGCTTTCGTAGCTGGCTGCTCTAGAACACCAATAACAGCAATGTTTTTAGCTTTTGCATTAACCAAAAATTTATTAATTATGAAGCCCGTTCTGATTAGCTGCATTGCAAGTTTCCTGATAGCAAGAGCATTTAATGAAGAATCAATTTATGAAAGACAAATTCAGATTGAATTAGAGGATTAAGAATAATTTGTCAATCAAAAACAGCAGTTTTGCTGTTATAAACAAAAACTTGGTGATTTAAATGTAATCTAACAGCCCTTGCCAAAGCAACTCTTTCAATGTCCCTGCCTTTTCTAATCAAATCATCAACTTCATCTCTATGACTTACATTGACAGTGCATTGTTCTATAATTGGCCCCTCATCTAGATCGTGAGTCACATAATGTGCTGTGGCACCAATTAATTTAACACCCCTCTTCCATGCACGATGATATGGTTGAGCCCCCTTGAAAGCAGGTAAGAAAGAATGATGAATATTTATTATTGAAGAGAACTTTTCTAAAAAAGAGTCACTCAAAATTTGCATATATTTAGCTAGTACAACAAGATCGATATCAAATTGTTCTAACAGTTTTAAAATCTGATCTTCAACATCGGATTTTGAAGAATTAACAGTATCAATATAAACAAATTGTGAATTAAAGTCTTTCGCAATACTTTTAAGATCAGGATGATTAGAAATTATTAGTGGGACATTCATTTTAAGTTCACCATTTCTTACCCTCCAAAGTAAATCAATTAAACAATGATTTTGTTTACTCACAAAAATAGCAATATTGGGAATATCATCTGAATAATTAATATGAAATTTTCCATTTATATCAACTGCAATTTTTTGAAATTTATCATAAATCTCCTTTCTATTAATTTTTGAATCGATACTATTCCATTCAATCCTACTAAGAAATAGTCCTGCATCTTGATCTGTATGATGATCTGAGTGCTTAATATTGCCTCCATAATTTGATATCCAACTTGTAAGTTTACTTACAAGACCAGGACGATCAGGACAAACAATTTTGAATATAATTGAGGGATGTTCCAAAAAAAAATTAATTATTTAATCAAATAAGTAACTACATCTAATATATCAATGAAAAGATTAAAAGAAAATTTTCAAAAACCACACATACTTATTGTAGGTGCTGGCATCATAGGAAAATTTAACGCAATAGAACTTTCTCAATTAGGGTATCAAATAACAATTGCAGATCCAGTTTTAGATAAAAATAGTAGTAGTGCTGCCTTAGGACTTCTAATGGGAAATATGTATCAGAAAAGAAATGGTAGAAGTTGGATACTTAGAAAACAAAGTATTGAATTATGGCCAAAATGGATCAAATTATTGAAACAATTTAATACAGAATTACATATAGAAAAACCATTAATAGAGTTAACGTCAAATGATGCAAAATTTGAAAAGTTAAAGAAATTTGTTAAGGAAAATACTAACCAGGGACTTGAAATTTTAGAAAAAGAATCATTTGTTATTAAGAATATCAATAAGACTTTCAAAACAAAACATTTAAAAGGAATCATTTCCCACAAAGATGGAAGAATAGATCCTCGATCATTATTAGATACATTAAATATTTACCTAAAAAATAAAAAAATAACTTTTTTAAAAGATGAAATAATAAAAATTAAAAGATTACATAAACAATGGATTTCAACCTCAAGAAAAAATAATGAAATAAAAACTGACGCAATTATCTTATGCAATTCTCTCAATGCCCTTAACTTAATAGACCTAAAGACTCACAAGGTCCAATTAAAACGAGTTTTAGGTCAAGCTATAGAAATTTGCATAGACGAAAAAGAAGTAGATTTTTTATCCCTACCAAAGCATTTCAACATTAATGGTAAAAACATTCTGACATTAAGTAAAAATAAAATTGTTATTGGTTCTACAGATGAATATCATGACAAACCAGAAGATAATGTCTTTGAAAAACTGACTGATTTTCTAGAAAAAAAACCTCTATGGCTAAGTAAAGATAAAATTACTAGAAAATGGTTTGGTATAAGATCTCGCCCAGATGGAGAACCATCACCAATTCAGAAAAATTTAGAAGACGGCTTGATTTTGTGTACAGGATTTTATAAAAATGGATTTTTACTCGCCCCTACATGCTCTAATTGGGTTGCTAGTGAACTAAAAAAATACTTTCTTTAATCTTCCTTTGTCTCTGTAAAATCTGCATCAATAACGTCGTCTCCACCTTTTTCATTAGATTCATTCTGATCAGGAGCACCTGCAGCTGGAGGCTGATTACCAGGTTGCTGATACACAGAAGAACCAACTGCATAAAGTTCTTGCTGAAGTTCTTCTAACAGCTTTTTCATCGATTCATAATCTTCTTTAGATGTTGCTTCTTTTAAAGCCTTACTTTTCTCTTCGACTTTAGCCTTTGCATCAGCATCAATCTTGTCACCTAATTCACTAAGTTGCTTTTCTGTCTGATAAACAAGAGTCTCAGCTTGGTTCTTAAGATCTATCTTTTCCCTCTTTTCTTTATCTACAGATGCATTTGATTCTGCATCCTTAACCATTTTGTCAACTTCATTATCAGATAGGGTAGAAGCACCAGTTATAGAAATACTTTGTTCTTTTCCACTTCCTTTATCTTTTGCAGTAACGCTTAAAATACCATTCGCATCAATATCAAATGTAACCTCAATTTGAGGGACGCCTCTTGGGGCAGAAGGTATACCATCCAATCTAAAAGTACCTAAGCTTTTGTTATCAGATGCCATCTCTCGTTCACCCTGTAAGACATGGATTTCTACATTCGTTTGGCCATCAACAGCTGTTGAATAAGTTTCAGATTTTTTGGTGGGGACTGTTGTATTTCTATTAATCATTTTCGTCATTACTCCTCCCAAAGTCTCTACTCCAAGAGAAAGTGGTGTTACATCAAGCAACAAAATATCTTTAACTTCTCCAGCTAGAACTCCTCCCTGGATAGCAGCTCCAACAGCTACAACTTCATCTGGGTTTACAGTTTGATTAGGTTCTTTTCCAATGATTGTTTTCACTAAATCTAATACTGCTGGGATTCTTGATGAACCCCCCACCATTACGACCTCATCAATTTCGCTTGTAGAAATTTTTGCATCATTAATAGCTTGTTCTACAGGAGTCCTACATCTATCAATTAAAGAAGCAGCCAATTCTTCGAATTTTGCACGAGTTAAATTCAAATCAAGATGCTTAGGTCCCTCAGGAGTTGCTGTTATAAAAGGTAAATTTATTTCACTTTGTGTGGCATTAGATAGCTCAATTTTAGCCTTTTCAGCCGCTTCAGTTAAACGTTGTAAAGCTTGCTTATCTTGTCTAAGATCAATTCCCTCATTTGATTTAAACGAACTGGCTAAATGATCAACAATACACTTATCAAAATCATCTCCACCCAAATGAGTATCACCAGATGTTGAGAGAACCTCAGTTACACCATCTCCTGCTTCAATCACAGACACATCAAATGTTCCACCACCAAGATCAAAAACAAGAATTTTTTCATTTTCTTTATCTAAACCATATGCCAAGGCAGCAGCAGTAGGCTCATTAACTATTCTGAGGACTTCTAAACCAGCAATTTTTCCTGCATCTTTTGTAGCCTGTCTTTGAGAATCATTAAAATAAGCAGGAACAGTTATTACAGCCTGAGTTACTTTTTCACCAAGATATTTTCCTGCGTCTTCGGCTAATTTTCTTAAAACTTGAGAACTTACTTCTTCTGGAGAGAACTGTTTATCTAAAATAGGACATTTTAATTTTACACTAGAACCAGATTTTTGAACTGAATAACTTACTTCTTTGGATTCTTCATTAACTTCATCAACCCTTCTACCAACAAAACGCTTTGCAGAGTAAAAAGTATTTTCAGGATTCATAACAGCTTGTCTTTTTGCAATCTGCCCAACAAGCTGGTCCTTATTTTTTGTATATGCAACAACTGAGGGCGTTGTTCTGAAACCCTCTGCATTTGCTATTACAGTAGGTTTACCACCTTCCATAACAGCAACACAACTATTAGTTGTTCCTAAGTCGATTCCAACAACCTTACCCATGGGTAAATTCTCATATTTAATATTCTCCATAATCGGTCATCGGCGTCATTATTGTTACTCAAAGACGGGGAGTGGTTCCCGAACAGATTACAATTTTTTTTAAAAATTTTAAAAATGATTACAAGTCAAACATCATTTATTGCATTGATTGGCAATCCTGTAAATCACTCTTTATCTCCAATTATGCAAAATGCTGCATTTCAGTATTTAGGGTTAGATTTAATTTATATAGCAATCCCTTGTAAAGATAAAGATCTAAAACTAGTAATCAACTCTTTGGAAAAAATTAATTGCAAAGGATTAAATATTACAATCCCCTACAAGCAAAAAGTTTTTGATCTTTGCGATGAGATTTCTCCTGTCGCAAAAACACTGAAAGCAATTAATACTCTTAAGAAAAATTCTGATCAAAAATGGAGCGGAACAAATACTGATGTTGAAGGATTTATTTACCCTTTAAAAGATCTGAATTTAAGAAAAAAGGAAGCAATAGTGCTAGGCTCTGGGGGTGCTGCAAGATCTGTAATACAAGGTCTCATCAATCTAAACTTCTCAAAATTTACAATAATTTCAAGAAATGAAAAATCTTTATATGAATTAATGAAAAATTTTGGAAATCAAAGCCAAATTAAAGGTTTGCTTAATAATGATAGCCAAATTAATAATTTGATTGAAGAAACAGATTTGATTGTCAATACAACACCAGTAGGAATGAAAACAAAGTCAAATAGCGCAAATAATGTATTACCGTATGGAGAAGAATTTTGGAAATCGCTAAATTCTAAAACAATAGTTTACGATCTTATTTACAACCCAGCTCCAACTCCATTATTAAAATACTGCGATAAAAAAGGATGTAGAACAATAGATGGGACACAAATGCTTATTGCTCAGGGAGCAAAATCACTATCGTTTTGGACTAATGGCTTAGAAGTACCTTTTGAAATTATGAGTAATGCATTAAAAAAACATCTTTAGCAAAAACTAATTTTAATTTTTAAATAAATTGACCATCGTAATGTATGGTAAATAATGACCAGACGCTCATTTAATTTCTTATGAGCCAAAGACCTTGTCTGAAAACATGACCGATCAACAAACTTATTACGAAACTATGTACATCCTCCGCCCTGATATTGCGGAAGAGGAAGTTACTAATCACATTGATAAATACAATAAACTATTAGAAGAATTTGGGGGGAAAATACTTGACAGTCAAATGAGAGGCAAAAGGAGACTGGCGTATCAAATAGCAAAACATAGAGAAGGAATATACGTCCAATTAAGTCATCAAGGTGATGGACAACACATATTCAAAATTGAAAAAGCCATGAGGTTAGGCGAAGATGTCATAAGGTATATGACTGTTAAACAAGAGGGTCCTTTACCAACTCCCAGATCTTCTAATAAAGGTACCGAACAAACAGAAAAGTCAGACATCAAAAATGCTGATCCTAAAAACAACAAAAAGCCTAAAGATCAATCTATAGAAAAAGAAACTAAGACAAATCCTGAGGCTGCCGCTTCAGAAAACGAAACTTCTGAAATAAAAGAAACCAGTGAAACTTAAATATTAATTATTTATTTTTTGAATTTAATTCTGCCCATATTTTATTAGACATACCCCACATATAAATAAATCCTTCAGCTTGCTTATGTTTAAAAATATCATCTTTACTGTAAGTCGCTAAATCTTCCCTATAAAGGGAATTATTTTCAGAAAGTCTTCCAATAACAATGGCATTTCCCTTATGTAATCTTATCTTTACTCTGCCATTAACCGAATTTTGGGTAGATTCAATAAACGCATCTAAAGATTGCTTTAAAGGACCAAACCAAAAACCTTGATAAACTAGTTGAGCCCATTTTTTCTCAATTGTTCCTTTGAAATCAATAACCTCTGGATTTAAGGTTATTGTCTCTAATTCTTGATGCGCCTTGATTAACAGTAAAAGACCAGGAGATTCATAAATCTCTCTACTCTTAATACCAACAACTCTATCTTCGATCATATCTATTCTTCCAAAGCCATGAGCTCCTGCAAGATGATTTGCTTTGTTTATAATCTCCACAGGCTTTAATAATTCATTTCCAATTCCAATTGGAAAGCCATTTTTAAAAACAATTTCTATATCTTGTGGGGAATTAGGTGCATCATCAATAGATGAAGTCATTGCAAAAATATCTTCAGGGGGTTCCTGCATTGGATCTTCTAATAAACCAGCCTCAATACTTCGACCAAGAAGATTAACATCAATTGAGTATGGTGATTTTTTAGATACAGGAGCAGGAATACCAAATTGTTCTCCATACAATATTGCTTCTTCCCTACTCATATTCCATTCTCTTGCAGGAGTAATTATTTTTAAATGAGGGCCTAAAGCATTAATAGCCAAATCAAATCTAACTTGATCATTTCCTTTACCAGTACAGCCATGTGCAACTGCATCGGCATTAGATTCTCTTGCAATATTTACAAGATTTTCAGCAATTAAAGGTCTAGCCAAAGCTGTAGATAATGGGTATTTTTCTGAATATAATGCATTTGCTCTAATAGCTGGAAAAGCATATCTCTCTACAAAAGTATCTACCAAATTACCAATGATTGATTCAGATGCGCCAGATTTTAAAGCTTTTTCTTTAATCACTTCCAAATCTTCACCTTGACCAAGATCTGCAACAAAAGTGACAACTTCCGAGATTCCATATTCATTCTTTAAGTATGGAATGCAGACACTTGTATCAACTCCTCCAGAATATGCTAAAACAACCTTTTTTACCTTCTGCATTTAAATTCCCTCCTTTTAAAAAATTTAAAATCTTAACATCATCAAGAATTAAGAATCTTTTTAAAAACTAATATTATTGTAACTAAAAGAGCTGGCCCAAAAACTAGTAATAAAACAAGATAGTTATTAATTAATAAAACATCAGAATAGAAATAGCCAAAAAGTTTAAAGAGAAGAGTCAGGAACAATGAAATCGGCCAAATTAAAAAGTATTTTAAATTTCCTTTATCAAACAAAATTTTTAAAGTGCATAATTATGTATTATCTTATATAAAAGAAGATTATTTTCAATGGACCCAAATAAACTAAAACTTAGATTGGATGAGATATCTGAAATTAATCCTGCCTTGACTTGTTACCGCAGAGATGATCCAGCTCCTGTCTTGCCATTAAGAGAAGAACCTGACCTCTTATCTTGGTTAGAGAATACAGGAAGACTTGTAGCTGAAAATGAAGGGGATTCACAAGAAATTAGCACAATAGAAGAAGAAGAACTATCAGCTTTAATGGGAGAAAAAGAAGATTATAAAACTGAAGAAGACCAATCAGATGATGATTGGGAAAATTAATTCATTTAACTTTCAATCGTTATTCATCTTCAATACTTTTGCATTAATAGTAACTTCTTATATATTCAATAATTATATATTTATAGCAATTTTTATATTATTTTTTTTAATTTCATCATTAGCTACAAAATACGGTTTAAAAATAATTACACAATTACGCTTATTCCAAAATATCAGTAATATTGCTCCTGCTATTCACTTTAATAAAAAAAATACTCCAACTACTGGAGGGATATTTATAATAATTCCTTTTTTAATTTTACTTTTAATCCTAAGTATTAACTTTTATACAATAAAAATATTGCTTTTGTTTTTTTGTGTTTTTGGTTTTTTTATTATTGGCTTGTTAGATGATTATTTAAGTATTAAAAATAAAAGAAATACAGGTTTAAAATCCAGCGAAAAATTCATTTTACAATCTTTAATATCTATAATTTTTATTTTGTTGGCTTATGAACGAGGCTATATAAATCCATTAATTATGATATCTAATAGCGAGGGAATTGATACAAATATAATGATTCTGCCAATATCTTTTTTTACTTTAGTTGGCTTAAGTAACTCCGTTAATTTAACTGATGGTCTTGATGGACTAGCATCAGGATGTAGTGCAACAGTATTTTATGGACTTGGTACCGAAATATTACTAAAAGATCAGCAGGAATTAATTATTTTTAGTCTTTTATGTTATTCAATGTCAGGCTTATGTTTGGGATTTCTCAAATTTAATAGATACCCTGCAAAAATTTTTATGGGAGACACAGGTTCTTTGAGCATAGGTGCAATTCTAGGCTCAATCTCCATCTTCACTAATAGTTTTTTCACTTTATTTATTTTTTCCGGAATATTCATTCTGGAATCTTTATCTGTAATTATTCAAGTAGGATTTTTTAAAATTACAAAAAGATTATTTCATAGCGGCAAACGAATATTTTTAATGACACCATTACATCATCATTTTGAAATTCAAGGTATTAGGGAAGCAAAAATAGTTGAAAATTTTTGGAAAATCAACATATGTCTAGTTATTTTCGGTATAGTTTTAAAAATGAGTCTATAAAAAAATTTATTATGAGTTTTTTTACATGGAAAGATAATGGCTTAACAAGTGACTGTTCAAGTCTTGATGCAATGGCCTCTAGATTTGAAGAGACTGCAAACTTAATGAAAAAATTATCTCAAAAAGGTTTCAAACTTAAAAAGACAGAAAAGCATCAATTAATAATTCACTCTGATCCTAAAATATTTGATCAATGGGGGTTTATAAGTGAGGAACTTCCTTTTAAACAACTTTGTTTAATAGCTGATGATGAACTAATGCTAGATGTTTGATATTTGTCTATGAGTGTTGCTAAATAACTACGAACATGAGTGTTCCAACTGAAATGTCTATGCACACCTTCTATACCATTTCTGCTCCATAATTTCCATTCAGAACTATTAGCAAAACCTTTTTCAAGAATAGCTTTGAATTTATTAATATCATCCACGTCAACAAGTAAACCATTTTTACATTTTGATTGAATTTCTTTTGGACCACCATCATTGGTTGAAATAATTGGCAACCCACAGGAAGAGGCTTCAAGCAATGTTAAACCAAATGGTTCTGCTAAAGCTGGATTAACAAATAATCCTCCTCTACTAGCTGCCCACCTATATAAAGAAGGTATTTGAGCTGGGGTATGTTTTTTTGGATAAGCTACCTTCCCATACAAATTATACTTATCAATCATTTCAAAAATATTATGAAAAACATCTTTTTGTTGGGAATCAAGTTTTGAAGTATTATCACGACAACCCAAGACCAAAATCAAATTAGTCTTTCTTTTTAATTTTTCAGATCTTCCGTATGCCTCGACTAAAAATGGAATATTTTTCCTTCTTACAGCCCTAGAAATTGTCAAAAGAGGAGGCTTTCTTAAATCCTTTAAGAAAGGAAGCATCATGTTATCTATTTCAGAAGTTTCAGTTGTGGAATGAATATGATGAAATTTATTATGGTCAACTCCAGGAGGGATTACCTTAGCTTTTGGAGCAGAAAAAGAAAGATATTGAGAATATTGATGGACAGCTTCCTGTTGAGTACTTGTAACAACAACATCTGCAAATCTTAAAGCTTCTTCTTCTGCCTTTATTCTCTTACTTATACAGTATAACTTTTCTATTTGATTCCTTTTTAAACCTGCTTCAAGCAATTTCCTTTGTTTTTCTCTTCCTAAGGAATGACCTGTAAAAATCAATGGAACCTTAAGATATTGACTTAATCTAACTCCTACATATCCAGCATCTGCATAATGGGCATGAATCCAATTTGGCTTATTATTCGTTTTTTTATAATAAGCAAAAAGGCTTTCAGTTAATTCATCTAAATAAGGCCAAAGTAATTCCTTTCTTAAATATTTGCTAGGTCCAAATTTAAATCTTAAAATTTTTACGCCAGGTTCAACGAATTCTTGTTCTTTAGAATAGTCATTATCAACCTTCGTATCTTTAATAAAACGAGTGACTAAATCTACTTGATCGACTTCAGGAGTATTAGCTAAACTTTTAACTAATTCTAATACGTATTTTGTTTGTCCTCCAGTATCTGAATCTCTACCTAACTCAAGATTTGTAGAACGAATTAAACCATGCAAATGTAAATGTAAAAACTTTAAACTCATTTTGCACCTTTCTGTTCGATCTCATTAATAGAAATAATATGTATTTCAAGAGTAAATATTAAGAAAGCATAATGATTTAGAATGGATTTCATGATTAATATCCCAAGAAAATAGGCTTAGAAAGAACTTTCAGAAATTTTAAATGAGAATAAATTATAACGAATAAAAATACAATACGAAGAAATACAACTAAAAAATGACCTATTTTAGGACTTTTTTGAGGTATTTTGCAGTATGACTACTCGGATGTATTGCAACATCTTCAGGAGTACCCTCTACAATAATTTCACCACCTTTATCTCCTCCATCAGGACCTAAATCAATTATCCAATCTGAACATCTAATAACATCTAAATTATGTTCAATAACAACTACTGAATTACCTTTATCAACCAAACGTTGTATAACATCCATTAATTTATGGACATCGTAAAAACTTAAACCTGTAGTTGGCTCATCAATTAAATATAAAGTTTTACCTGTTGCTCTTTTTGATAACTCAGTCGCTAATTTTACTCTTTGAGCTTCTCCTCCAGATAATGTTGGTGCTGGTTGGCCTAATTTAACATAACCTAGACCTACATCTACTAATGTAGATAATCTATCAGCAGCTTGAGGTATAGCTGAAAAAGTTTCTGCAGCTTGTTCGACTGTCATCTCTAAAACATCAGAGATATTGAAACCTTTATATTTGACTTGAAGGGTTTCTCTATTAAAACGTGCTCCTTTGCAAACCTCACATTGAACATATACATCAGGTAAAAAATTCATTTCAATAACATTAACTCCCTGACCCTTACATGCTTCGCATCTACCTCCTTTTACATTAAAACTGAATTGACCAGCCTGATATCCTCTTGCTTTAGCTTCTACTGTGGCAGTAAATATCTGTCTAATTGGATCAAAAGCTCCTGTATAAGTTGCAGGATTTGATCTTGGGGTTCTTCCTATTGGTGACTGATCAATAACAATAACTTTATCAATTGCTTTTATACCTTTTAGTTCTTTAACACCGTTAGGAAAAGGAACTTTTAATCCTAAAGAATGACACAAAGCAGGGTGAAGTAATTCATTAACTAACGTACTTTTTCCACTCCCGCTTACTCCAGTTACAGAAACAAGTCTACCTAAAGGAAATTCTACCGAAATATTCTTTAAATTATTTTTAGAACAATTATTTAAAATTAAGCTTTTTTTAACCGATGATCTTCGTTCTTTTGGAGTGGGAATTGACTTTTTTCCACTAAGGTAAGCTCCAGTTAAAGATTTCTCTGATTTCAGTACGTCATCAAATGTTCCTTTTGCAATAATTTCACCACCATAAACTCCTGCACCTGGTCCAATATCGACCAAGTAATCTGCACTTTTCATGGTATCTTCATCATGTTCAACAACAACTAATGTATTTCCTAAATCCCTTAAGCTTTTTAGTGTTTCCAATAATCTGTCATTATCTCTCTGATGTAAACCAATACTTGGTTCATCTAAGACATATAAAACACCAGTAAGGCCAGCGCCTATCTGCGTAGCCAATCGTATACGCTGAGCCTCTCCTCCAGACAACGTCATTGCTGGCCTGTCTAATGTTAAATAATCCAAACCTACATTAATAAGAAACTTTAAACGTAAACGAATCTCCTTTAAAACCAATTCGCCTATTTGTTTTTGCTTTTCTGATAAAGAAACATTTTTCTTAGCTTCATTACTTAATCCCATTAATCTCTCTACATGTAATAAGGTTTCTGAAACACTAATAGAAGTTAAGTCAGTAATGTTGTAAGGCCCAAGTTTCACAGCAAGAGCCTCTGGTCTTAATCTTTTACCAGAACAAGTTTTACAAGGAACTAATTCAAGATACTTTTCTAACTTTTGTTTAACTGATTCACCATTGGCTTCGGTTAATTGCCTCTCTAATATTGGCAAAATTCCTTCAAAAGGTCTTTCAAAACCACTGGAAGTTTTAAAACGGCTATCAGCTTGGATTAAGATTGGCTTATCAGACCCAAAAAGCAAAACATTTTTTTGAAGATCAGTTAATTCCTTCCAGGGAGTTTTTAGTTCAAAACCATAAGCTTGACCAACTGAATATAGTAACGAGAAGTAATACGTATTATCTTTTTCACTCCAAGGTGCTATTGCAGCATAGACAGGTAAAGACTTATCTGGTATAACTCTATCTGCAGTAAATTTTTTTAAAAAACCTATACCATGACAATCTGGACATGCACCATAAGGACTGTTAAAAGAAAATAATCTAGGGGAAAGTTCTTCTACGATAGACCCATGAATTGGGCAAGCATAATTCTCTGAATATAATGTTTCTCTTACTAAATTCGGAGGTAAATTTTCCCCTTTTTTCGGAACAACTTCTACAATTGCTAATCCATCTCCCCTCTTGAGACAAGTTTGCAAAGAATCATTCAATCGTTCTTGTATGCCTTCTCTTGAAATTAATCGATCTACTACAACTTCAATATTATGTGTTTGATTTTTGTCTAGTTCAATACTATCTGCTAACTCTCTTACCTCAGTATTTATTCTTACTCTAGCAAAACCTTCAGCAGCTAACCCGCTAAGCAATTTGGAATGTGTTCCTTTTTTTCCTCTTACAACAGGAGCCAGCAATTGATATCTTGTACCTTCGGGTAATAAAACTATTTGATCCACCATTTCGTCAATTGTTTGAGGAGCAATTGGATTCCCACAGTGATGACAATGTGGTTCGCCTGCTCGACCAAACAA
This sequence comes from Prochlorococcus sp. AG-436-C05, assembly GCA_003209795.1. Classification (GTDB taxonomy): domain Bacteria; phylum Cyanobacteriota; class Cyanobacteriia; order PCC-6307; family Cyanobiaceae; genus Prochlorococcus_A. The sequence goes on along the minus strand of QCPB01000009.1, from coordinate 14,333 downwards.
TAATCTTAAATAATCTTGTATCTCAGTAACTGTTCCCACAGTTGAACGCGGATTATGACTTGTAGATTTTTGATCAATTGATATAGCAGGTGATAAGCCCTCAATATTATCAACATCTGGTTTATCAACTTGACCTAAAAATTGTCTAGCATAAGCAGAAAGACTCTCAACATATCTTCGTTGGCCTTCAGCAAAAATAGTATCAAATGCTAAAGAACTTTTCCCACTACCACTTACCCCTGTAAAAACTATAAATTTATTTCTTGGTAGAGAAAGATCAATATTTTTAAGATTATGTTGACGAGCTCCTCTTATATTTATTGCGTTATCTTCTGTAAAACTATTATTATTTTTAACCATGTTTAAATCTATATTTGATTTAAAAAAACTTATTATAGTAGAATTTTTTTTATTTTACGCAGCAGCTCTATCGAGAAGTATCGAAGCGTAATCATTTGCCTCTCCAAAACCTCCTCCAATCAATTCTATTAATTCACCCTGTCTCTCTTTTTTTGTAATTAATTTTGAAATAGAAGTATAAGTTAATCCATTTATTACCTTTTTCTTTACTTTGAAATGGGCTTTTGCTGCTGCAGCTAAACAAGGCTGGTGAGTAATACATAAAACTTGTTGATCTTTTGAAATTACTTTTATTAGTTCTACCAATGAAAATAATGACTTACCACTTAAACCACTATCAATCTCATCTAAGAAAAAAGTATTCGGTTTTTTAGAAATACTTGATTTAATAGCTAATAAAAATCTAGACATTTCTCCGCCAGAAATAACTTTAGAAAGGGGGGCTAGTTTTTGATCAGGATTTGCAGAAAACAAAAAATTTATATTATCTGTACCATCACTTGAAGGATTAATTTTGTCAAATTCAATAGCAAACTTTGCATTTCCCAAACCTAAGTTTTTTAAAATAGACATAACTGAATCCTGCAATCTATTGGCAATTCGTTTTCTTTCTGCAGACTGAATTGCAAAAAGAGAATTTAAATGAATCTCTAAGTTATTTATTTCAACTTCCAATTTATTAATTTCTTCTTCATAAACATTACTTAGTAAATAACTCTTTAGATGATCTCGCTTTTCAATTAATTGGGGCAAATCCATAGAAAAAGATCTTTCTAAGTTTTTTAAAAAAAATAATCTTTTTTGGATATCTTCAAGACTAATATCACTACTTTCCTCTTGTTGTGCATATGAGTTAATTTCAAAAATTAAATTTTCTACATAACCTTGAATAATACACAATTTTTCTCTAAATTCATTTATTTTCAAATCAAATTCTGCAGTTTTATTAATAGATTTTATTGACTGATCTATCAAACCTGCCACGGATGGTTCATCATCGCTAAAGTTATTTAAATTATTTAAAGATAGTTGAATAGAATTATTGATTTCAAGACTATTAGCAAGCTTCTTTTCTTGTGATTCTAATTCTAAGATTTCATCAACAGCTGTTAAATTCGCTTGCTCTAAAATATGAAACATATCTTTAATTGCTAAATTATTTTCTTCTTGCTTCTTACTGAATTCTATTTTCTCTAGCATTAACCCTTTGAAGGCATTATATTTTTTCCATTCATTTTTTATGTTAACGTTAGTTTCTTGTAATTCTTTTGAACCTAATTCATCAATAATTAATCTTCTATACTCTTTAGAATTAAATAAAAAACTATCTGATTGGCCAGCAAAATCTAATAACAAGCATCCAAGTTCTTGGATAAGTTTTTTATTTAGAGATAAATCATTAAGCGTATATTTAGATAAAACTTTATTATTTCTTTTAAACGATTTTCTTTTAATAATTAATTCTTTTAAATTTTCTTGAAAGCCATTATTAATTAACCAATTATTAATCTCCAAAGAAGAAGAGAATTTTGACTGAATTACACAATGATCTTTTCCTGGACGAATTAAGTGATTTAAAGGTATATTAGTTCCACCAAATAAAACATTTAAAGAATCCAAAATCAAGGATTTTCCTGAACCTGAATCACCAGTAAGAACATTCAAACCTTTTTCGAAATTAATTTCTATAATTTCAATTAAGGCAACATTCTTTAATTTTAATTCTATTAACATGATAAGTCTTCTATATAAAGAAATTAGCTCCTTTTTTAAAAAAATAAAGGTTTTAAATAAATAAAGTTATGAATGGAGATTTTACAGATTTTATTGAGGTATCTGGACTGCTTAATTATGATCCAGAAACAATTTCTAAAATTTACCAAAAAAATCCAAAAAGATTGTTAAAAAGATTGTGGGAAACGCTTATTCCTATATTTGCATATATTTTTTCTATTGGATGGGATAAATTAACTGGAAAATTAAAAAAAGAAAAACAAGCAAGATTAAGAGCCAAACAGTTAACTAATTTATTAGTAGAATTAGGTCCTGCATTTGTTAAAGCAGGTCAAGCGTTATCTACTAGACCAGATATTATTCCATCGATTTTCTTAGAAGAATTATCCGAATTACAGGATCAATTACCAGGCTTTAATGGAAACAAAGCTATGGAATTAATAGAAGAGGATCTAAACTTAAAAATTGATGAAATTTTTTTATCTATTGAAAAAGAACCAATTTCTGCTGCATCTTTAGGACAAGTTCACAAAGCTATTCTTAAAAACCAAGAAATTGTTGCTGTTAAAGTACAACGACCAGGTTTAAGAGAACAAATCACTCTAGATCTATATATTGTTAGAAATATTGCGTATTGGTTAAAAAATAATATTGGATTAATAAGAAGTGATCTTGTGGCATTGATTGATGAATTAGGTAAAAGAGTTTTTGAGGAAATGGATTACTTAAACGAAGCTGCAAATGCTGAAAAATTTAGAAATTTGCATAAGCACAATCAAATGATTGCAGTTCCAAAAATATACAAAGAAATAACATCAAGAAGAGTTTTAACAATGGAGTGGATCGATGGGGCAAAGCTTACTAATTTAGAAGATGTTAAAAAATTAGGTATCGATCCAGACAAAATGATTGATATAGGAGTTCAGTGTAGTTTAGAACAGCTTTTGGAACATGGTTTTTTTCATGCTGATCCCCATCCAGGGAATTTATTAGCTTTAGAAGATGGCAGATTATGTTACCTAGATTTTGGGATGATGAGTGAAGTTTCTAGAGAATCTAGATCTGGTTTAATCCAAGCAGTTGTGCATTTAGTAAATAAAAACTTTGATAAATTATCTCAAGACTTTGTCAAACTTGGATTCTTATCAGAAGAGGTTAATCTTGAACCCATAGTTCCAGCTTTTCAAGATGTATTTATAAATGCCGTAGAGGAAGGTGTTTCAAAAAATGGATTTTAAAAGCGTAACTGATGATATGTCAGGAGTTATGTATAAATTCCCATTTAAATTACCGCCATACTACGCTCTTATAATTAGATCATTACTAACTTTAGAAGGTATTGCTCTTAGTGTAGATCCAAACTTTAAAATATTAGGCGCAGCTTATCCATATTTTGCAAGAAGATTAATGGAGGATCCAGATCCACAACTTAGAGAAAGTTTAAAAGAAATGCTATTTCATAACAAAAAATTTAAATGGGACCGCCTAGAGGATCTTCTTTCAAATGCTGCAAAACAAACAAATCTCGACTTAGAAAAACTTTTAGATGAAGTAATAAATCTTCTTTTTTCTCCTAAGGGAGGCTTTCTAAGAAATGAAATAATTGAAAGCTTAACAAATCAAATAGATTCAATTGGTTTGACATTTTTAAAAAACTTCAACAACTTCCTCCCAAAATCTATTAAATTAAATATTACTAGTGACCATATTCATTTAAATGACTTAATACTAAACATAGATCCATTAAAAAACTTCTTAGAAATTTTACAAAAAGTACCAGGATACTCAATTGATATTTTTCTGAAGAGAATTCCAAGACTTATAAACGAACCTTACACAAAAGAAATGAGTTTTAAAATAGCTAAAAAAGTAACAGAAAAAGGAGTAGTAAGACTAGTAAAAATTGCTGCAGGTGCAAATATTTAAAATGAAATTTTCTAAAAATATAATTCCTAAAATAAGCTTATTGTTAATAACTAATGGATTTTACTTTAATACTCCAGATGTTAAATCTGCTGAAAATATTAAAATAATTTATAGCATATTTTCAAGAACAATTGCAGTAGATTCATTAAAAAAATTTGCTGAAGAAGGTTATGCATCAAACAATTTAAGAAGAATTTTAAGAGCAACTGGATCTTCAGATAAAGAAATTCAAGATACATTAAATAAAAATTTTGAAGTGCCAATTACAATTGCAAGCAAGTTAGTTAATTCCGAGATAGGTAATGTATTTTTAACAAGACTTTCATTAATAATTCATCCACCAAGAGCAAAAGATGAAAAAACAGGTAAACTTGCTCTAAAAGCTAGCGTAATACAAGGTTTAAATTTAGGAGATGGAAAAATAAATCTTCTTAATTTTTTTGAGTCATATCCAACTAAAACTGTTATTTTAAATGTCAGCGCTTTAAGCAAAGTTTTAAATAAAGTAGAATCAATCTCAGAATTATTAGACTTTTTCACAAATTCTCCTCTAGAAAAAATTAAAACAAATTAAAGAATTATGTCGTTATTAAATAGAATTAAAAAGAAACTTCATCTTAACTACAGAAAAGAAAGATGGCCTGGATTAATTAATGCTTATAAAAATTATCTGCCAGTTACATTGAATACTCCTATTGTCTCACTCAATGAAGGCAATACTCCCTTAATAGAGAGTGATTTAATTAGTAAATTAATTGGAAACGGAACAAAAGTTTATTTAAAATATGATGGCCTTAATCCTACTGGATCTTTCAAAGATCGAGGAATGACAATGGCAATAAGTAAAGCAAAAGAAGAAGGGCAACAAGCAGTGATTTGCGCTAGTACTGGAAATACTTCTGCTTCAGCTGCTGCTTATGCTTCTAGAGGTGGATTAAAATCATATGTTTTAATCCCTGAAGGTTTTGTTGCTCAAGGTAAACTTGCTCAAGCTTTGATGTATGGTGCCGAAATAATATCTATAAAAGGTAATTTTGATAAAGCTTTAGAAATAGTAAGAGAGTTATCTTCAGAATATCCAATAGAACTTGTAAATTCTGTTAATCCATACCGAATACAAGGTCAAAAAACTGCAGCATTCGAAATAGTAGATGACTTAGGTCATGCACCTGATTGGCTTTGTATACCAATGGGAAATGCAGGTAATATAACTGCATATTGGTTAGGTTTTAAAGAATATTTAAAAATAAAAAGAAATTTAAAATTACCAATAATGATGGGTTTCCAATCTGAAGGGTCTGCACCATTAGTAAATAATATAATTGTAAAAAACCCAGAGACAATAGCAACAGCTATTAGAATTGGTAATCCCGTTAATAGAGAAAAAGCAAAAGAAGTTAAAAAAGAAAGTAAAGGAGACTTTCAGTCTGTAACAGACGAAGAAATAATAAATGCTTATAAAATACTTGCTAAGGAAGGTGTGTTTTGTGAACCTGCCAGCGCAGCATCAGTTGCTGGATTAATAAAAAATAAAAATAGAATAAAAAAAGAATCAACTATTGTTTGTGTTTTAACTGGAAATGGTTTAAAAGACCCTGATTGTGCAATTAAAAATAATGATGCAATTTTTAGAAAAAATATTGAGCCTTCGTTAAAAGATATAAGCAAAATATTAGGATATTAAACAAACCAAAAATATTAGTGTCTGTGGAAAATAAATAAAACTAAAATACAATTGTTGAAAAATAGTTTAATAAAAAATTAAAATGTTAAATTCTTTTTTATAAATTAAATATATTAAAAAAAATCCACATACAATAAAAATATTTCCACAGATATATTTTTAATAGACACTTGTCTCAAAAAGGTTTTCAATAAAAATTCCACAAATTCCACAAAAACTACTACTACTATATTTTTTTCTTTTATTCTTTTTATTAATAGAAAAGAAATAAAAAAACAGCATATTGAATTTAATTTATTAAAAAAGTATATTGTGTATATCAAAATAATAATCAGGCCTGATGGAGATTGTTTGCAACCAAAATGAATTAAATAATGCTATTCAACTAGTAAGTAAAGCAGTTGCTTCAAGACCAACTCATCCTATTCTTGCAAATATACTTCTAACAGCTGATCAAGGTACTAATAAAGTTAGCTTGACAGGATTTGATTTGAATTTAGGAATACAAACTTCTTTTGATGCAACAGTTAAAAATAGTGGAGCTATTACAATACCTTCAAAACTTTTATCTGAAATAGTAAATAAATTACCAAGTGAAACCCCAGTTAATTTGGAGGTTGATGAGAATTCAGATAATATTTTAATAAAAAGTGATACTGGTACATTTAATCTTAAAGGTATTCCATCGGATGATTATCCAAATTTACCATTTGTTGAGAGTGGTACATCTTTAAATATTGATCCATCTTCTTTTTTACAAGCTTTAAAATTGACAGTCTTTGCTAGTAGTAATGATGATTCAAAGCAATTACTTACAGGGGTTAATTTCACATTCAAGCAAAAATATTTAGAATCTGCTTCAACAGATGGTCATAGATTAGCTGTAGTACTTATTGGTAATGAAGAACATATTGAAGTTACAGAAAATTCATCATCTGATGACGAAAACTTTTCTGTAACTATTCCAACCCGATCATTGAGGGAAATTGAAAAACTTTTAACTTTAAGAAGTACTGAAAAATCAATTAAACTATTTTATGATAAAGGTCAAGTAGTATTTATTTCTTCTAATCAAATAATTACAACTAGAACTCTTGAAGGAGATTATCCTAATTACTCTCAATTAATACCAGATAATTTTGAAAAATTATTTATTTTTAATACAAAAAAATTAACTGATGCGTTAGAAAGAATCGCTGTTTTAGCTGATCAGCAGAGTAGTGTTGTAAAGATTAAGTTGGATAAAAATAATCTTGCCCTTATAAGTGCTGATGCACAAGATATAGGAAGTGCGAATGAATCTATACCTGTTTCTTATTCTGGAGAAAAATTCGATATTGCATTTAATGTTAGATATTTACTTGAGGGATTAAAAGTTATTTCATGTGAAAATGTAGTATTAAAGTGTAATCTTTCAACTACTCCAGCGGTTTTTGTTCCAGAAGATAATATCAATTCTTTTACTTATCTAGTTATGCCAGTTCAGGTTCGTTCTTAAATTGAAATTACCAAAAGAATTTTTATTAAGTGAATTATTAAATCGTAATGTAAAGGGAAATATGAACCTTAACTATGGAAATGGAGAAAATGTGTGGATGCATCCTCCAGTCCATAGAATTTTAGGATGGTACTCTCGTCCTTCAAATTTTGATTTAAAACGAAATGTTTGGAGACTAAACCAAATTAGTCAAATTATAGATAATGAAATTTATGTAAAAGGTGAACCGGCTATTTCTGACTTGGGAACTCTTAATAGGTTTCCTACATTAATACAAGCTGGTTTGATAAACTCTAAGGGCTCAAAAATAGGTTTTATTGCAGATTTTTTATTTGAAATGCAAACAGGAAATATTAAATATTATTTAGTTTCGAGATCTAATCCTAAAATTCCTGGTTCTAGTAGGTGGAAATTAAATATTGATGATATTAATGATCAACAACCTGGTTTAGTATTTTGTTCAAAAATTTCCTTAGATGATTTAATTTTAATAAAATCTAGTATTAAACAGGAATTTTTTAAAAAAGGGAAGAAAGTTATTGATACGGTTACCGATATGAAAGATATTGCTTCAAATAAGTTGGAGGATTGGCTTGAAGAAGATGAAGATATAAACCAAAATTTAGATTTTAAAGAAAAAAGTTTTTATAATGAAAACAATAAAAAAAGATCTTTTAGAGAGAAAAGAGAAGATGACCCTTGGATTTGAATAATGATAAATCATTTTAATCCTGATTCTTATGATTTAAGTGAAGCACTTAAATCTGAAAACTTAACTAACGATGATTTTAAAGAAATTTGCAAAAGACTAGGAAGAAAGCCAAATAGAACTGAATTGGGAATGTTTGGAGTTATGTGGTCTGAACATTGTTGTTATAGAAATTCAAAACCTCTTTTAGCAAATTTTCCAACTAAAGGGAAACATGTTTTGGTTGGTCCTGGAGAAAATGCTGGTGTTATTGATGTTGGGAATAATCAAAAACTTGTGTTTAAAATTGAAAGTCATAATCATCCATCTGCTATTGAGCCATTTCAAGGTGCTGCAACTGGAGTTGGAGGCATATTAAGAGATATTTTTACTATGGGTGCAAGGCCAATAGCAGTTTTGAATTCATTGAGATTTGGTAATCTTGACAATTTGTCTAATGTTTCTTTACTGCGTGGTGTAGTTTCAGGGATTTCTCATTATGGTAATTGTGTTGGTGTACCAACTGTTGGAGGTGAGATTGATTTTGATGATAGTTATTCTGGAAATCCTTTAGTAAATGTTATGGCTTTAGGACTGTTAGAAACTGAAGAAATTGTTTGCTCAGGAGCTAATAAAGTTGGTTCTCCTGTTTTATATGTAGGAAATACGACAGGAAGAGATGGTGTAGGAGGAGCTAGTTTTGCTAGCTCAGAATTAACTACTAGTTCATTAGATAATAGACCTGCTGTCCAGGTTGGCGACCCATTTATTGAAAAAAGTCTTATTGAAGCTTGTCTAGATGCCTTTAAAACTGGCGATGTAATAGCAGCTCAAGATATGGGCGCAGCGGGATTGACTTGTAGTAGTGCAGAAATGGCTTCAAACGGTAGTTTAGGAATATCGATTAATTTGGATTTAGTTCCTTCTAGAGAGGATAATATGTCTGCCTACCAATATTTGTTATCTGAATCGCAAGAGAGAATGTTGCTTGTTGTCAAGGAAGAAAAATTAAATGACCTTATTAAGAAATTTAAAAAGTGGGGACTTTTTGCAAATGTAATTGGTGAAGTAATACCAACTAAAGAGGTTGTTATTTCTCATAATAGCAAAATAGTTGCTCAAATACCTACTTCTGCTTTATCTGATGATACTCCAATTAACCTTCATAAGGCTATGAAAAATCCACCTGATTATTTGCGTAATAAATGGGAATGGACAGAAAATGATTTACCAAAAATATATGAAAATAAAATTTTATCTATTAAGGACAATAATTATTTTTATTTTTCTGAAATCATTCTAAAACTTCTTTCCAACCCTTCAATAGCTTCAAAACGATGGATATATAAACAATACGATTCACAAGTTCAAGCAAATACAGTTTTTAAACCTGGAGAATCAGATGCAGCTTTAATAAGGTTAAGGTCGCAAAGTGAAAACAATAAAAATCAGTTATTTACTGGTGTAGCAGCCTCTGTAGATTGCAATAGTAGATGGGTTTCTCTGGATCCTTTCAGAGGAAGTATTGCTGCAGTAGCTGAATCTGCTAGAAACGTTAGTTGTGTAGGTGCTGAGCCAATTGCAATTACAAATAATTTAAATTTTTCATCTCCTGAAAACCCAATAGGATACTGGCAGCTATCATCTTCCTGTGAGGGGATTACTGAGGCTTGTATTGCTTTAGGAACACCTGTTACAGGTGGTAATGTTTCTCTATATAATGAATCAAAAAATGAAAACGATGAAATAACCCCTATTAACCCTACTCCAGTGATTGGCATGGTTGGAAAAATAAATAATATTAATCAAGCTATTAGCAGTGGATGGCAGAATATTAATGATTCAATTTGGTTAGTTGGTTCATATGCTTCTGAGTCGACAATAGCAGCTAGTTCTTATTTGGAATATTTCCATGGCAAGATTTTAGGGAGACCTCCAAAGATTGATTTGCAAGACGAAAAATATTGCCAGAGTTTTTTAAGAAGATCAATTTTAGAAAATTTTGTTGTATCTTCTCACGATATAAGTGATGGTGGATTAGCTGTTACATTATCAGAATGTTGTATTTATTCTTCAAAAGGTGCAACTATAAACTTAGAAATGGGTGATCATCGTTTAGATAATGTATTATTTTCTGAAGGTGGTTCAAGGATTGTTTTCTCAGTAAATAAAAATAAAGAATTAAATTGGTTAAATTATTTAAAGGACATGCAAATAGATTTTCCAAATAGTGTATATGTTAAAAAAATAGGTTACGTCTCTAATGAAAATTTAAAAATAAATTTTCAAAATACGGAAATTTGCAATATTAAGGTTGAGGAATTAACCAAAAAATTTAATAATAGTATTTCAAGTTACTTTTAAATATTAATGTATAAATATTTTCAATTATCAGAATTATTGAGAAATTAAATTATGTGTGGAATAGTTGGAATTGTCTCTTCTGAGGATGTAAATCAACAAATTTATGATAGCCTTTTGCTCCTACAGCATAGAGGTCAAGATTCAACAGGCATAGCCACAATGGAAAATACTATGTTCCATATACACAAGGCTAAAGGTCAGGTAAATACTGCTTATAGAACTAGAGATATGAGGAATTTAAGGGGGAAAATTGGATTGGGCCATGTTAGATACGCAACAAAAGGATCAGCTGAAAGTGTAGAAGAAGCACAACCTTTTTATGTTAATGCTCCTTATGGGATTGTTTTAATACATAATGGAAATTTAACTAATACGAGAGATTTAGAAAAACAATTATTTAATATTGATAAACGTCATACTAATTCTTCTAGCGATACAGAAATGCTATTAAATGTCTTTGCTACAGAATTGCAAGAACAAATTCATAATCAAGAATTAGAGCCAGATATTATTTTTAATGCTGTCGAAACATTACATCAAAGAATCCAAGGATCATATACCTCAATTGCATTAATTTCAGGTCATGGTTTATTAGCTTTCAGAGATCCTTTCGGTATTAGACCTTTAGTAATTGGTAGAAGAATTTCTCTTAAAAGCCAAAAAGAAGAGTGGATGGTTGCAAGCGAATCATTGGTATTGGAAAATAATGATTATGAAGTAGTTAGAGATGTAGAACCTGGAGAGGCAATTTTTATAAATCAAAATGGTGAATTTTTTTCTAAGCAATGTTCAGATAATCCAAAATTATTTCCCTGTGCTTTTGAATATGTTTATTTAGCTAGACCAGATTCAATTATGAATGGTATATCTGTTTATAAAGCCCGTTTAAAGATGGGTGATTATTTAGCGGAAACAATTAAAGAAAAAATTCAATCAGGGGATGTCGATGTTGTTATGCCGATTCCTGATTCTTCTCGTCCTGCAGCAATGCAAGTAGCGAGGCAATTGGGTATAGAGTATAGAGAGGGTTTCTTTAAAAATAGATATGTTGGGAGAACATTTATAATGCCGGGTCAACAAAAACGTAAGAAATCAGTGAGACAAAAATTAAATGCAATGAGTACAGAATTTAAGAATAAAAATGTATTAATAGTGGACGATTCTATAGTCAGAGGTACTACTTCAAAAGAAATTGTACAAATGGCAAAAGATGCAGGAGCAAATAAAGTTTTCTTTACTTCTGCCGCTCCACCAGTTCGTTTTCCACATGTTTATGGTATTAATATGCCTAATAGAGATGAATTGATAGCTCATGACAGAACAATAAATCAAATAGCAGAAAAACTTGAAATAGATAATCTTGTTTATCAAAGCATAGAAAATTTGCGTAAATCGATCATTATTGATTCTCCAATTCTAGATCTTGAAATGAGTTGTTTTACAGGTTCCTATGTCACAGGAACAGTTACTGAAGAGTACTTAAATTGGGTAGAAAATGAATATCAATCTTAATTTAGAAAGCTTTCATTGCTAAAACAATTTTCAAGATATTCGTCCTTTTCTAAATTTAAAAAATCTACTGTTAAAATTTTTTTATTTGATTCAAAACTCAATTTATCAAAGTTTATTCTAGCAGATTTGTTTTTATTAGTTTCAATATCAAGGTATTGATTACTTGGTAATATTTTGATGAAGTAATCATTTTTAAGTTGAATTTTTTCATTTAGATATCCTAATTTATAATCATTTGCATAATATATTTCATCACAGTTTAAAAGAAAATATTTTCCTTTTTGAGATACTAAATAAAGTTTTTCTTCACTTTTGCTTTTACAGCAAGAAACTATTTTTTCAGTTGGTAAAAGCTTTATTAGTAATAAACCTTGAGATTGTTTAGTAGTTGGTGTTAGATATTTATTAGATAAATTAAATTTAAAAATTCTTCCTATTGAAGTTAATATTATTAACGTCTCTTCTCCTCTATAAATAAATGAATCAATTATTTTTTTATTATTTTTTAATTTTGTAATCGCAAATGCTCTATTACTTTTAAGCATCTCATTATCAAATAAAACTTTTTTAAATCTTCCATCTGAATCAAGAGTACATAAATAATTTTTTATTTCTTTATTAATATGATGAAAATTTAGTATTTCGTTGGGGTCTATATTTCCTAATATTTTATAATCTAATTTATAATCAGTATTAATATTTTCTTGCCAATTAATTTTAAAAATACGTCCCGTATAAGTAATTCCAATAATTTTTAAATTTTTTTCAATATTGCATATAAACTTTTGGAGATTTTTATTCTCTATAATTTTATTTTCGCTATCGAATGATTTTCTATAATTATTAAAAATCATTTTTTTTAAATATAGTCTGTTGTTTATATATAATTTAGTTTTTTTGTTTATAAGCTCTTCTAATATCTGATTGTTAATAGTTTCTATTTCGTTATCATGATTAATATTTTTTAAAATTTTCGTTTTTCTTTTTACATTATATTTTTGCTTCAATATAGTTAATTCTTGTATTAATAATTCAAGTAATAATTTTCTTTCATTCAATAGATTGTTTAAATAGTTCTTTTTTTCTTCTAATTTTTTTATATCAATATCTATCTGGTTTCTTTCTAGATTTGTTAATTTTTTCAATGGCATATCTAAAACCGCGTTCGCTTGTCTTTCACTTAAAAGAAGATCTTTAGTTAATATTGATTTAGCTTCAGAAGAATTGTATGAATTCTGAATAATTTCAATAATATATTTTATTTTTTTCGTTGCTATAGATAAACCCTCTAGGATTTCAAGTTTTTCAGAGGTATGTTTTAGAAAATATCTAGTTCTTTTTCTGATTGTCTCTTCTCTAAATTCCAAAAAATAATCAAGATATTGCTTTAAGGTTAGTTGGATTGGTTTGCCATTAATTAGGGCTAAAAATATTGTCCCAAAATTTGTTTGTAAAGTAGTTTTTTTATATAAATTAGAAATAACGATGTCACTATTAGAATCTTTTTTTAATTCTATTACAATTCTCATCCCATCTCTATCGCTTTCATCTCTAATATCAGAGATTCCATCAATTTTTCCTGTATTAACAAGTTCTGCAAGTTTTTCAATCCATCCTGCTTTATTTATTTGATAAGGAAGTTCTGATATTACTAGGGCATTTCTTTTGTGTTTGCCTTTACCTACATTTATCTCTTCTGAGTTTATTACACCTCTTATTGTTATTGATCCTTTTCCTGTTTTATAGACTTCTTTAATTCCATCATTGTAAATTAATTCACCTCCTGTTGGAAAGTCAGGTCCATGAATAATACTAGATAGTTTACTATCACTTATTTCTTTCTCCTTAATTATAGCAATCAATCCATCTACTATTTCCCCTAAATTATGAGGTGGAATATTTGTTGCCATTCCCACAGCAATTCCTGATGAACCATTTAATAATAAGAATGGGAGTTGTGCTGGCAAAATATCTGGTTCTTTTTGCGAACCATCAAAATTATCTGAGTAACTTACTGTTTCTGAATTAATTTCTTCAAGAAATCCTTCATTAGCTATTGGAGCAAGGCGAGTTTCTGTATATCTCATTGCTGCTGGGGGATCGTTATCTACTGATCCAAAATTTCCGTGTCCATCTAGAGTTGGGTATTTAGTTGAAAAATTTTGAACTAATCTAACTAATGCATCATATACTGCTTGATCTCCGTGAGGATGATATTTCCCTAGAACATCACCTACAACTCTTGCGCACTTTCTAAAGGGCCTATCTGGTGTTAAACCCAATTCATGCATTGCAAAAAGAATTCTCCTTTGCACAGGTTTAAGTCCATCCCTAGCATCGGGTAAAGCTCTTCCAACTATTACACTCATTGCATATTCCAGATAGGAACGTTGCATTTCTTCTTGGAGTGATATAGAAGTGAATTTTTCCTTATTCATTAAAGCGCAAAATTAAATATGCTTTAGTTAACTTAATTAAGACTAATAGGTAAAAAATTTTTTACCAGTCTTAAGTATTAGGAAGATTGATTTATTTTTAATTTGGCCTTTCTTATATCTTGTTGAAGT
>QCPB01000008.1 GCA_003209795.1 Prochlorococcus sp. AG-436-C05 | reverse complement strand
AAGGATCAGAAGATCCAGTTGGTCGTTTACCAGAAATAAAAATACTTATTAAAGTTTCAATCTTATCTGCAATAGAAACAATTGCGCCATATCTTGTAGAAGGCAAAACATCTTTATAAAAAGAAGGTAAATAATGTTCTGCTACAGCCAAACACACTTCTTGGCTAAACCCCTCATTTTTTAGATATTTACCTCCCATCATTCCCTGCAACTCTGGAAATTCATAGACAATTTCACTGCATAAGTCGTTCTTACAGTATTTAGCAGCTTCTAATACTTTTTTAATATCTAAAGATTTATCATTTAAGCATTTAAGAACCATTCCTGTCACAGCCTCAATTCTCTCCACTCTCTGCGAAACATTGCCCATCCCTTTCAAATAAGAAACAGATTTAAGTTTTTCATTTCTGTCATTGGAAGATACTTTCTTATCACTTTCTACGAAAAACTTTGCATCAGAGAATCTCGCCTTTAATACTTTCTCATTACCTTTAGCAATATTCTTTTTAGATTCACTAAGACCATTTGAGATTACGAAGAAATTTGTACTTAATATTTTTTCAGAGCTTAAGTCTAATTTAGAAAAAGTTTTATCTTTATGAAAAAGTGGAACATACCTTTGATGAGTCTTCATCACTGTTGAAAGTACTTCAACTGGTATATCAAGAAATTCTTCACTAAATTTACCAATAATTAAATCTGGCGATTCAACTAAATCTGTTAATTCGTTGAGTAATTCCTCAGAAAGATCTGGATGTACATCTATTAATTCAGATGAGTTATTTATAAGACTTATAATTTTTTCTTTTCTTTCTTTTCGATTAACTAGAACACTATTTTCAGACATTAATTCAAAATAATTATCAGGATTATGAATTACAATTTCTTGATTAATTAGTCTGTGACTTTTTGATTTATTGCCTACTAAAATTTTAGGATCACATTCATCCAATACAAAGTCAAGAATTTCATCATTGTAGAGTGAGACAACCCACCTAATAGGCCTTGAAAATTTAAAGTTACCATAGCCCCATTTCATAAATCTGGGGCCCTGTAAATTCTTTATTACTTTTGGAATTATCAAAGACAAGGATTCTATTGTAGATTCTCCTTTCTCAACTTTCTTACCAAAAACGAACTCACCTTTTTCTGTATTTTTTATTTCTAAATCATCTACATTTATACCTAAACTATTAGCGAAACCTAATGCAGCATTTGTTGGGACTCCATTTAAAAATGCCGAGATTGCTTTAGGACCCTTTCTTATAATGATCTTATCTTCCGCATGATCAACCAATCCTTCTAAAAGCAGGACTATTCTCCTTGGAGTAGAAGTACAAACAATACGGTTGAATTTGATAAGTTTTTTATCAAATTCATATTCTATTAGAGATTTAAATTGATTAAGAACAGAATGAGAAAAATTTGCTGGCAACTCTTCTGTTCCTATCTCAAGTAGATATTTAGACAAGAAAAAATTATGACTAATACAACTATAATTTACTACCGGTTAAATAAGCTTTTCGCTAATGTATAAAAAGAGATATGTTTTGGTCCTTTGATCAAGGTTGTGAAAGTGAAAAAGAAAAAAGATGCCGCTAAAGAAGAAACTGTTTGTTTAGCGAATGGATTAGAAGTATCTAAATTTGAAAATTTTAAAAAAAATAGCCAATTTCTTAAAGAGCCACTTGCTACTGAATTAAGTAATGAAAGTGATCATTTTACTAATGATGCAGTTCAGTTATTGAAATTTCATGGTAGTTATCAACAAGATAACAGGGAGAATAGAAAGCCTGGCAAAAGTAAAGATTGGCAAATGATGCTTAGGTTAAGAAGTCCAGGAGGAGAAATTCCTGGGAAATTATTTTTAGCATTAGATAAATTGTCTGACAAACTAGGTAATGGATCACTTAGGGCAACTACAAGACAAGCCTTTCAAATGCATGGAATTAGAAAGGAGAATCTAAAGGAAGTGATTCAAACAATTGTAAATTCAATGGGCTCAACATTAGCTGCATGTGGAGACATAAATAGAAACGTAATGGCTCCAGCGGCTCCATTTGATTCGCAGGATTACATTATTGCAAGAGCATTGGCAAAAAAAGTTGCAGACCTTCTCACCCCTTTAGCTGGACAAGGTACTTTCTTAGAGCTTTGGGCTGATGGGGATTTAGAATATACAATAAAGCCTGATAAAGATATTGAAACTATTAGGAAACTTCAATTTAAAGATAAAGTTTTTAGTGGGATAAAAGACGAGCCTCTCTATGGTTCAACTTATTTACCGAGAAAATTCAAATGCGCAGTTACAGTTCCTGGAGATAATTCTGTTGATCTTCTTACTAATGACATTGGAATAGTTGCCTTTACTTCAAAAGATGGAAACTTAGAGGGGTGCAACTTCTATGTTGGAGGCGGCATGGGACGCACACATAATAATGAAGAAACTTTCGCCAGAATTGCAGATCCGCTTGGATATGTTGAACAACAAGATATTTATGAATTAATACAAAGTATTGTGGCTATTCAAAGAGATTATGGTGACAGAAAATCAAGAAAAAATTCAAGAATGAAATACCTTCTGCATAGAAAAGGTATTAAATGGTTCAAAAACTTGCTTCTAAAAAAGTACTTCAAAAAAGAAATTAAAGAAATTAGAAAAGAACCGAATCAAGTTCTTATTGATTATCTAGGTTGGCATAAACAAAATAAGACCTCATATTTCGTAGGGTTACCTTTATTATCAGGAAGATTATCCGGAGAAAAGAAGAAAACCATTACTAGTATCGTGAAAAAATATAATCTTAATTTACGACTTACACCTAATCAAGATATCTTACTTTGTGATATCGCTAATAAAAACAAAAGTGCAGTTAAAAAAGCTCTATCAAAAATTGGATACGAAAATTTAGATGGCATTAATGAAATACAAAGGCATGCCTTGGCATGCCCAGCTTTACCACTTTGTGGTCTTGCGATGACTGAAGCAGAAAGAGTTTTACCTGATGTACTTAAAAGGATTGAAAAATTACTATTAGATCTAAAAATAGAAAAGACAATATTATTTAGAATGACAGGTTGCCCGAATGGATGTACAAGACCGTACATGGCGGAATTAGCACTTGTAGGAAGTGGGCAAAACAAATACCAATTATGGTTGGGGGGAAGTAAAAATCTTCAAAGGTTGGCCAAACCATTCTTACAAAGAGTGGAACTAAACGATTTAGAAAAGACTCTTCAACCATTATTTGATTATTGGAAAAGTAGTTCAGATTTAGATTTCGGGGATTTTATAAATACGCAAGATGAAAGTTATATTTTGAATTTGCTAAATGAAATTCAATAGAATCTAAATTTTTCCATAAAGGGCATTTGCTTTTTTATTTTTCCAAGCCCATAATTGATCACCATAACTAAAATGCCACCATTCATATGGATGTTGAGCGAAACCAAATTTAGACATAATTTCCTTTAATAAATTTCTTCTGCTATTCCAAATAATTGCTTCTTCATTCTTTAAATTTTCGTAAAAATCAGGATTTGAAGTCTCATCCATTTGATCAACTTTGCTTCCCATTTCAACAAGATTTCCGTGTTTATCTGATAAACAAACATCCAAAGCTCCCCCAGTTGAGTGAGGTGGAGGACAGCTAGAGTCGAAAGAAGGATATGCCCAAAACTTTTCAACTTTTCCTAAAATAGATGGATAAGATTTCATGTTTTTTATAGAAGCATCAATATCCAATTTTTCGCACTCTGATAAAAATGCTCTTTTAAACATAAATTCTTGGACTTCTAAAGGACGCCAACTGTCATAAATTAAAAGGTAAAAGCTATTCTTTGATATCAAATAATCATTTACTTTTACTAATCTATTTACAACCTCCTTTCTTAATTTCCAAATAGAAGCTTTATCTTTGTAGGGTGCTCCTAAATGAAAGTAAGGGTGGGGATCTAAAAGTTTTAAGTAGCTAGGTATAGCTATTAATTTATCTCCATTCTCTTTAATTGGTATTTTATTCCAAATTTTCAATTCAAATTTGCATTTGATTTATATTTGCATATATTCTAAAAATTACAATAATAGTTTTCAATTCAAGAAATCATGAATGAATTTATTATCAGAATTGTCAATTAGTATATTCCTTAAAACTATATTTTCTTTTAAATCTGGATCATTACTAATAACCTTAACAGCCTCCTCACGAGCCTTTTCAATTAGAAATTTATTGTTTGGTAAATTATCCAGTACAAAATCAGGCAATCCAGATTGTTTATATCCTAAAATTTGGCCTGGACCTCTAAGCTCCAAGTCTTTTTCGGCAATATAAAAACCATCATTAGATTTTTGCAAAACACATAATCGCTTATTTTCTAATCCATTTTTATCTGAGGTTACTAGATAACAAAAAGATTTAGTTGATCCCCTACCAACTCTCCCCCTTAATTGATGTAGCTGAGACAATCCAAACCTTTCCGAATTATAAATAATCATAATTGTGGCATTAGGCACATCAATTCCAACCTCAATTACAGTAGTTGAAACCAATATATTAATTTCATTATTTAAAAAAGAATTAATCACTTCGTTCTTTTCTTGTGAATTTAATTTGCCATGTAATAATCCAACTTTTTTCTTAAAAAAGACCTCTTCTGATAAATGTTTAAATGTTTTCTTTGCTGAACTTAAATTCATTTTTTCTGAATCTTCTATAAGTGGCAAAATTACATAAGCTTGCCTTCCCTTAGTGATCTCATCTTCAACAATCTTGAACAAGTTAATTAAATCATCTTCTGAAATTATTTTTGTTGTTATAGGAACTCTTCCAGGAGGAAGTTCTGTAATTTGACTAACATCTAAATCACCATAAATAGATAGTGCAAGAGTTCTTGGAATTGGTGTTGCTGTCATTGATAACAAGTTAGTATTATCCCCTTTATTAAGTAATCTATTTCTTTGAGTAACTCCAAACCTATGTTGTTCATCAATTACTACCATCCCTAATGAATTAAAGATAACTTTATCTTCAAATAATGCATGAGTTCCTACGAGGATATCAATTTGTCCATTATTCAAATTGGAGAGGATTTCTTTTCTCTTTTTTTGAGTAGTATTACCAGTAAGAAGTTCCACAGAGACTAAAAGTGGGTCCAAATATTTTAATAAATTTTTATAATGTTGTTCTGCCAATACTTCAGTAGGAACCATAAAAGCACCTTGTAAATTTTTTTCAATAACAATTAAAAGAGATGCTATTGCAATTATAGTTTTACCGCTTCCCACATCTCCCTGAAGCAATCTCGACATTGGTACGGGATTGGATAAATCTTTCTTAATTTC
Organism: Prochlorococcus sp. AG-436-C05; assembly: GCA_003209795.1. Lineage (GTDB taxonomy): Bacteria > Cyanobacteriota > Cyanobacteriia > PCC-6307 > Cyanobiaceae > Prochlorococcus_A. Next base: position 42,915 of record QCPB01000008.1, on the reverse strand, counting down.
ATTTAAAACTTTGCCTTGAGAATTTGTTAATTTAAAAGGAAAAGTATTTAAAAATTCTTTTAGTAAAGATTTTTTTTGAGGTAATTGTTTTGCAACAATATTTTTATTCGTCTTTCTTTTTCTAAGTAGGAACTTTATCTGCAGTAAGAACAACTCATCAAAAACCAAACGTTTTTTTGACTCAATAAGTGCCTGTTGAGTTGGTGGTAAATGAATATTAATCAAAGACTCTCCTTTAGATAATAAAGATAATGAATCAAGTTGCTTTTGGTTTAAAATTTCTGGATATTGCTTTGCATAAATTAGTACCTTTTTAATGAGCTTGATAAAGCTCATATTTGATAATGCTTCAGATAATGAGTACAAGGGTAATATTCTTCCAGAGAAATTATAATTATCATTATTATCCTTAAGAATTTCAATCTGAGGATCTACAAAAGTTTTGCCATACTCAGTCAATTTAACCTTACCTGATATTGCTAATTTAGTTCCAGGAGTATACAAAGATTTTTGAGATGCGAAGAAGGAATAAGATCTAAATCTCCTTCCTAAAAAAAATTTTGTAACCTTTATTGAAGAAGTTTCATCAGAAACTACAAAATTCATTATTGATAAATTAATATTCTTTTTGCTCTTATAAATATAAAATCTTTTAATATTGGCTATACACGTATATAAATTATCTTGTTTTAAATTTATTATCTTAACTCTATTCGTATAGTCTAAATATGTTCTTGGAAAATAATTAATTAAGTCTTTTATATTAAAAACACCTAATTCATTAAGTTTATTTTTATAAACTTTGCCAACATTTTTTATTAATGAAATATCCGAATCAAGAGACAAACTAGAATCAATTATATTAGGAAAACATTCTTTCGAAATATCACCAGATTGAATTATATCTATTTTTTTTACAAGTTTATATAACGTTTTTCTAGTATCAATTATTAATCTTTTTCTTTGATTAAAATCTAATTTATTATATTCATAGTATTTTTTAGAAAAATCATTGAATAGTCTGAGATATTCATCTGTAAGATTTAGATTTTCCAGTTTCGTCAATGATTCATATAAATAATCATTAAAATACCTTTGCCTTCCTAAAACATTAGTAAAATTACTTTCGGTTTCTATTGTTAAAGACTTTTGAAGAGGTCTTATCCAGTCTTTGATTAATTTAATATATTCATCACTATTGGTCACATTAGAAAAAGTAAAAATATATTTATCTAGTTATTTTATTTAAGTTTATTTCTTTTTGTCTCCAGTATTTTTCCTTTTTAACTAAAAGTTGAAATTTATTTTTTAATTCATTTATTTTATTCCTATGGATTGAAAGGTTTAAATTTTTAAATTCCAATTCAACAGTACTAATATTCAACATGTAAATACTTGGTAATTTCACACCATCAGTAAATGATTTATTTATATTATTAAGGTCGAATTCTATAACAAAAGGACTTGGATGCTTTATTATAAACTTATTATTAGATAGAAATTTAAAACTATTTTTTGAAATTATTTTTTTAATTAGTTTTGATTCGAATAATTCTAAATTAATCTTATAAGAAAGATTAAGTAATAAATTAGCTAGTGAATTATCTATTAAATCAAAGCAATTAAGGATTTGATTCGAAGGCGATAATTCTTTATATTGATTATTTAAATTTTGATAATCTTTAAATTTATTATCACTAGAATCTTCAATTATTTCAAGAAAAAAGGAAAAATTGTGGTCTTCTGAATCTAGCTTTTTAATTGAATTAAGTTTTGGAAAATCATTTATATCATCACTGCAATCTAAATCTATAGATGAAAACTGTTCATTATTTAGTAACCGATAATATTCATTACTATTAGAAATATCTTTATTGATATTAAACTGAAGAGATTCATTAGAAAATAAATACTCTTCAAAATTCATATGGACTTTATCATAATCTTTTAATGAAAATAATTCTCTGGAAACATTAAATTTTTTCTCTTGATTTTCGTTATTAATAGAATCATTAATTTTTAATTGTTCAATAGTTATTAAAGGGAGTTGTGAATTAATTAAAAAACTTATTTTATTTTCTAAACTGTTGCTTAATTCTTTTGTATTTATATTATTATCATTTATGGAAAAGTCAGAGTAAAATCCATAAATAGTTTTTTCGACTGAAGTAAAAATTAAATCCCTAACAACTTTAAGATAAGATTCATATTCCTTATAAATATTCTCTAGTAATTTATTTTTATTAACTTCTGCACGACGTATCTGGGAAATTATTTTTTCTAGTTCTAAATCATTAATCAATTTATTCAAGTTTTTATTTTGATTGTAGTGATGCGACTTCGTCAGCAAATTCCATTTCATTTTTTTCAATACCTTCGCCTAAAGTATATCGAGTAAAACGTCTTACTTGAATATTTTCTCCAATTTTTGCGGCTGCTTGCTTCACAAGATCCTCTACGGTGATAGAACTATCCTTTATATATGGCTGAGAGAGCAATACTAACTCGTTAAGTCTTTTAGATATTCTTCCTTCTACAATTTTTTCTTTAATTTGTTCTGGTTTTCCAGATAAATCATCTCTACCCATTTCAATCTGTTTTTCTTTCTCGACTACATCTGAAGGGATTTCATTAATTGATACGTACTCAACATTAGGACAAGCTGCTACTTGCATAGAAACATCTTTTAAGAGAGATTGAAATATATCTCCTCTGGCTACAAAATCAGTTTCACAATTTAATTCTAGAAGAACTCCTACCCTAGATCCTGTATGAATATAGCTGCCTATAGAGCCCTCAGTTGCAATTCGACCTGATTTTTTTTCGGCACTAGCTATACCTTTTTTTCTTAGCCATTCAAGAGCCTTTTCAACATTCCCATCTGTTTCTTTGAGAGCTTTTTTGCAATCCATCATTCCTGCTCCAGTCTGATCTCTAAGATCTTTTACAAGTTTTGCTGTGATGTTTCCCATTTAATTAATAAATAATAGTAATTTGTAAACTTTGAATTTGAAATTAATTTTTTCTATCATTACTAGAACCTTTTCTTCCCTCATTTATTGCATCTGCTAATCTTCCTAATATAAGTTGAACAGATCTAACAGCATCATCATTACATGGAATAGGAACTTCACACAAATCGGGATCACAGTTAGTATCCAACATTGATACTAATGAAATATCTAATTTCCTAGCTTCAAGAACGGCATTAGACTCTCTTCTTTGATCTACTAAAACGACAACGTCTGGCAATCTTCTCATATCCTTCAGCCCACCTAAATACTTTTGTAGACGCTCTAACTCTCTTCTTAATACAGCCGCCTCCTTCTTAGGTCTCATTGCGATAGAACCACTACTTTCCATTCTTTCTAGATCTTTCAATCTTTCAATCCTAGCTTTCATGGTTGTCCAATTTGTAAGCATTCCTCCAAGCCACCTTTGATTAACATATGCAGCTCCGCACCTGGTTGCCTCTTGAGCAACAACATCTGATGCTTGTTTTTTTGTTCCTACAAAGAGAAATCTTTTCCCACTTTTAGCGGCGTTTCTTGTCCATTTATATGCATTATTCATACATAATGCAGTTTTAACTAGATCAATAATATGAACCCCATTTCTCGCACAATATATATATTTAGACATTTTGGGGTTCCAACGTCTAGTTTGATGCCCAAAGTGGGCACCAGCTTCCATCATTTCAGATAGTGATACAACAGCCATAATTCAGTAGTTTCGGGTTAGCCTCCATCTGACGGGAAATTTATAAGTTTAAATCACCCGAAACAGTCAGATGTGTGGTTTTAATTTTTAATATTATATCAATTAATAGGTATTTCTAAAAGTATTTGATTTTAATTTGTATAGGTATTTAATGTAAATCAAATTTAGAGGTATCCTTAAAATCTCAAGTGCAATCTTATCTCTTTTCGAATTAACTAGAAATTTTAATAATGGTAATATTCTCTCAATACTTATAAGACCTCCTAAACAAAGGGTTTGCCAAAGCAAATTATGGAGAGGCGTTAATTGAATCATAAATCTAACCCTTAAATTAGGATGTTTCTTAAAAAACACAAGTGCCATCCTTGCTCGCTCCTTCTCTTGAGCTATTAATGATTCAATCTGTTCGCAATTAAATGGAGGATGCCAATGAAAGCCTACTGCCTTTGGGCATTTAATTAATTTTGTACCAACTTTTTGTAATCTTTCTCCTAATTCTAAATCCTCCCAACCATAAAGGCTAAAAGAGGTATCAAACAAACCAACACTTAAAATTAATTCTTTTGATATGGCAACATTTCCAGTAGCAAAGTAAGCAAATGAAGTGTCCAATAGTTTGTATTTTTCACTCTGCGGGTTATCAAAATCAGAAGTATTAATAACTGATCCATAAGTAAAACACTTTTTGTTATTTTTACTCCAATAAATGAGTAATTTATCAATATGCCTAATTATAAAATCATCTAAAACTATAAGATCACTATCAATAAATATAATAATTTCATATTTGGACTTAATTACTCCAAGATTTCTGCCTAATGCAGGTCCCCCGTGTTCTTGTTCATACAAAACGACATGAGGAAGAATGGCCCTATTATTTTTTATCCAAGAACTTGTACCATCCGTTGAACCATCATCAACTACAATAATTTCATAATTACCAACATTTTTATTTAATTTCTGATTTTCTAGTGCTTTAAGACATTTCTCCAGTATGGGTTTTCTGTTGTACGTTGGAATAACAATACTGACATTCATAATGATCTATTACCTGAGCAGTAAAAAAAAAGCAGGAATATAAGAAATTAGATTTATAAGCTAATCTGCTGCACCGCCATTACTTGCTGTACCTGTTACATTCCCACCACCATCTGGTCTGCCATCAGTTCTAAGTTTTCTTTTTTTAAACTTTCTAGAATATGCACGATTCCTTTCTTGCTTTTCTTTTTTTAGATTCCTTCTCTTAGACATAAAAAAATATAACTTATAACTATACTAGCTCACTATGAGTACTAAATATTTTACCATCTTCCATATTTAATATCCTATCTGCCATATCAGAAATCCTTGGATCATGCGTAACCATAAATACAGAACAGCTTTGCTCTTTTGCTAATTTTCTCAAAAGAATAACTATTTCTCTTCCTGTAACGCTATCTAATGCAGAAGTAGGTTCATCAGCAAGTAATAATTTTGGATTTGCAGATAATGCTCTTGCTATTGCAACCCTCTGTTTCTGACCACCAGATAAATCACTAGGTAATTTCTTATAATGTTCATCTAAACCGACAGCAGACAACCAATTTCTGGCAATTTCTCTTCTTTGTAAATAAGATAAGCCTTTTATTAAATCTGCTCCCATTTGAACATTTTGCTCAGCCGTTAAACATCTGAGTAGATTATGTCCCTGAAAAATCATCCCGATACTTCTTCTAAGTTTCTGCCTTGTTTTTCTTGATGCTCCATTCAATTGATTATTTAAAACCGTTAAATTTCCACATTGGCATGTTCTTAATGCACCAATTAGAGTTAAAAGAGTTGTTTTACCGCATCCTGAGGGACCTTTTAAAAGAACTAATTCGCTTTTCTGAATACTTAAATTTACATTATTAAGAACTTGTTTTTTGTTTTCATTTCTTCCATAAAAATGACTCAAATTATTTATTAAAACAGTCTTTGAATAATTAATTTTATTACTAGCTTTATTTTTACTTTTAACCATATTTAGTTATCGAAATATTAAAAAATCTCTGCAGGATCTGCATCAACTAATTTTCGCATAGCAATACCAGCAGATCCCATGCACATAATCAGAACTAATATGAAAATTAAAATAGTCTTATCAGCATCCATTATTATTGGTAGCCTAGTTGATCGTCTTATAATTGAATAAAGTATTTGTCCAGAAAAATAAGCAGGTAAATAACCAAACAATGCCAATAAAAATCCTTCTCTGGCTACAACAAAGAAAAGAGAATTTAATTTATAACCCATAGCCAATAAAGTTGCATACTCAGGGAGATGATCTGTAACGTCACTATATAGAATTTGATAAACAACAACACACCCAACTACGAAACCCATCAAAGCTCCCAAACTAAAAATAAAACCTATTGCTGTACTATTTTTCCAATAATTCTTCTCGAATTCTATAAATTGATTTTTTGTCAGAACACGTACATCATTTGGGAGAGAATTATTTAAGATTTTAGAAACAAATTCAGGATTAGATCCTTTTCTAAGCTTGACCAATCCAATTTCAATACTTCCGCTTGGATTCGAAGGGAAAAGCCTTAAGAATGTTTCTCGACTTGTTATTAAGTTCCCATCAGCACCAAAAGAAGGTCCCAACTCAACAAGGCCTGCGACGATTACTCTTTTGCCTGCAACCTCAGTTTCAATTTTCTGACCAGACAAAAACCATTCTTCAATTGGTCCAAACTCAGGTCTAGAAAGTTTATCAAATAATACTCTTCCTGGATTATTCAGTGAATAAGCCTTTCTTGTAAATCCATCATTTAATAGAAGAGAATCAGAAGGATTAAATCCTAAAGCTAGTATCGATCGAGTTTTAAGATTTTCTGGATTTCTCCAGAGTAGGTAATTCAAGTTAACAGGAGCAGTCTTTTCTACTTCATCTAAAGCAAGAGTTTGAATCAGTCTTCTTTTAGGAAATCCACTCATACTGATAGAACTCTTTGATCTAGGACTTATTAATACAAGGTCAGCATCTAAAAGTTTATGAATAGTTACACTAGTATCAAATAATCCATCTCGAAACCCTAATTGCATAAACATCAAAATTCCAGCAAAACTTATTCCTGCAATCGCCACTATTAGTCTTAATGGTTGTCTAGTTAGCAACAACCAAGCCAAAGGGATTTTTCTAAATTTTAAAAAAGAAAAATTCATTAGGGTAAAAATTTTGCGATTACCTTCATTCCCGCATAATTTTGAACCAACATTATCGATTCCTTATTTAGTTGTACAAGTACCTCAATAATCCGTGAATCAGCATCACCAGTTGGGTCAGTTGATAAAACCTTCCTTTGTTTAACCTGCGGACTAATTCTAATTACTTTACCATTTAGTATTTTTTTGAATCCCCCATTTTCACTACTTAATTCAACATTCTGAGAAATGAAGACTCTGTCAATATCCGACTCATAAACTTCTATAAGAGCTTCCATATTCTGGCTAGATCCAATATCTAGGATTCCTTCATTTTTAGCCCTCTCTCCAACTCTTGTATTGATTGATAGGATATAACCATCGATGGGGCTTCTAAGTTTTGAATTAAAGAGATCTATCTCAATATTTCTTTTATCACCAATATTATTTATTTTTTGTTTTTGTAACTTCAATAATTCATCTTTCCTCTGAGATAATTTCACGAAAGAATAAGCATCCTTCTCTAAAGCTAATTCGTATCTTTTTATTTGATCTTGCTTTAATGCTATTTCAAGATTAATAGTATTAATCAGCTTATCTATTTTTTCAAGGTCTGCTAATAATTTTTCTCTATTGTCGAAAATCGCAAGAATAGTTCCTTTTTTTACAAAATCTCCTTCATTTACTAAAAGTTCATTTATTCTTGGGGATGAACCAAACTGGCCTATAGGTGGTGCCAATTGCCTAATTTCACCCTCGGGTGAAAGTTGACCTAATGCAGCTACTGCTTGAATAGGAGGGATAGAATCTTCAACTATTTCTTCATTGAATTTATTATTATTTGAGCAAGAAACAATCCCAATAGATATAGGGGAAAATAATAATAAATAAATAATTAGATTTTGATACTTTTTTCTATTCATCAAAAATCAAATAATACTTTTTTTATATAATCATCTACCCATTGTTCATCGAAATACTTTAAAAGAACAATCCTTGTCTTGTCATTTTTCATTTGTTGAACACAATAATTTTTTTGAAAATCTATTCTTTCTTGAATGACTTTCTTATCTAAATCAGGTTTAGCTTCACTGCTTAATTTAATTAGAATGGAAAGATATTTATCAACAACCTTGGAAAAAGAGTTCTTTTCAGATTCATTTTTTAAAGAAGCAAAAAATACATTCTTCGAGAAAATACTTCCCCAGCTTGGAATTTCCCTTAAAGAGGCGAAACCACTTTTATCAACTTTAGATAAAAAGTCTTCATACTTTTTCTCCTGACTTTTAGATACAGGAGATAAATCAACAATAGCGGCCGAGACGATCTCATTTATTTTCACTAAATCCAAACCAAAAATTGGAATATCAAATTTTGGATCTGGAAAAAAAACACAATGTAGAATTTTTAGATTTCTTGAGAATTCCGCCACTTCAATGTGCAACTTTCTAAACCCTTTTGCTTTATGAAATTCGTTTTCTATATATAGTTCTCTGTCTTTTTCATTAGAAATGATATTTGAAAGCCTTGGATCAATTTTCATACATTTAAGTTTTTCCAGCATAGACCTATGCCCTCTAATATTTTGTAACAAGTCCAAAATAAAAGAATCTGTTAATTTGGTTTTGCTTAAAGTATCAGACAACAAGATTAAAAAGGTACAAAATAAAGATTAAGGAGAGATTTTTAATGAATTTAGGAGAAATTCACTATTACACCAATTCAAACAATACTAAATGTGTATTTGTGGATAATAAGGAATTACCCTTAATAAGCATAGATATTTGGTGTAAGGCTGGATCTTCATTTGAAGATGTTGATAAGAATGGAACAGCTCATTTTCTAGAACATATGATTTTTAAGGGAACTAGCAATATAATGCCAGGTGAATTTGATCACAAAATTGAATCACTTGGTGGAATGAGCAATGCATCCACAGGATATGATGATGTACATTACTACGTACTCATACCTCAAAGTAACTTTAAAGAATCACTTGGTCTTTTGACAAATATTGTTCTATCACCAAAGATTAACATTAATGAATTTTATAAAGAAAAAAGTGTAGTTATTGATGAGATAAAGCAACAAAATGATCAACCTGAAGAGAAACTGTTTAATTATTTTCTAGAAAGAGTATGGCAAAGTGATAATTACTCTAAATCAATCCTAGGAACTGAAGAAAGTATCAAATTAATGGAGATAAATGATCTGGAGAACTTCCATAGGAAGCATTATTTAAATGAAGGAATTTGTTTTTCAATTGCTGGTAATCTCTGTAAAGATACTTATAAAGCTTTTGAAGATATAGATTTTCCAGGAATAATCAGGCAAGAGTCTAATAGAGATTCAAATTTTAAAATTGACAAAAAGAATCCCAATAATGTTTTAGCAAGAACGGGAAGAGAGGAGATTATTTTTGACGATTTGGAATTTTCAAGAATATTTATGGCCTGGAGCATACCGAGCCTAAAAGATCAAAAAAAAATTATTGGATTCGAAATCTTAGCATCCATACTTTCAGTAGGGAAAAACAGTAGATTAGTAAAAGTGTTGAAAGAAGAAAAGAATCTTGTGGAATCAGTATATGTAGATGTAAATGCTGGAGAATTAGGTGGACTTTTAATTATTGAAGCTTGTTGTGAAAAAGAAGATTTAAAACGTGTAGAGAAAGAAATTAATGAAATAATATATAAAATTTCAGACTATGAAAACTTAACTCTCGATGAAATTAGAAAAGGTACCAATATTGTAAAGAGCAATTATGTATTTAATCTAGAAACATCCACGCAAATTTCTTCATATTTTGGCAATGAACTTCTGTGGGGAAGAAAAAATACTATAAAAAATTTAGATGGTCATCTTAAATACTGGCAAAATTTAAATAATTTTCAAGAAATTATCAACTTTTTATCAAAGGAAAATTTTATCCTTCTTGCAACACCCAATTAATGATAAAAAGATATTTTCAGAATGGTATAAATAGAAATTTCTCGATTGCGATGATCTGGATAAATGGAGGCAGTACTTTAGATGTTAATGGGAAAAAGGGCATAAATATGCTTCTTTGTTCATTGCTTACAAGAGGATGCGAGGGATTTGATAATTTAGAACTTTCTGATTTCATAGAATCTCATGGAGCAGAATTAAATCACGAAGTTTTTGAAGATGGAATGCTTATGAGTCTCAAATCCTTGGATGATCATTTCAATAAATTATTTCCTTTATTAGATCTAATAATTAATAAGCCACTTCTTCAAGAAGGTCAATTTCAAATAGTTAAAAAATCAACATTAAATTCAATAAAAAAAGATAAGGAGAACCCGTTTAATATTTCTTTTGAGAAATGGAGGAAGATTGTTTACTCACAACATCCATATGCTTTTAGTTGTGGTGGTTATGAAAAAGATGTTTTAAGCATAAAATATAGTGATATTTTATCTGAATATAAAAAATTTAATAGCAGAGAAAAATATCTAATTTCAAACAATGTAAAAATAAATGAAAATGCCTCAAAAGATTTTAACAAAAAAACTTTTAAAGAAAAAATAATTTCCACAAATTTCGATCCAAGTCCAGAATCTAGATTTGTTAGCTCATATAACAAATCAAATCAATTAATCCTAATGTTGGGTAACCAAACTTGTTCTAGGAAAAGTATTGAATATTGGCCATTAAAAATCCTTGAGTCGCATCTTTCATTTGGCATGAGTTCTATTCTCTTTAAACTTTTTAGAGAACAAAATGGTTTAACTTATGAAGTAGGAGTTTTTAATCCCATCAGAAAAGAGAATGCTCCTTTTTTAATTTATTTTTCTGTTTCCAATAAAAACGCAATAATTGCATTTGAACTTTTAGATAAATTGTGGAAAGAATTATTATTTTCATTAATATCGGATAAAGAAATATACTTAGCTAAAGAAAAATTGAAAAGTTCTTTTCTTATCAGGAATCAATCTTTAGATGAAATTTTACAAAGAAATATTCAGTTAATTAGCTATGGAATGTTTCCAAGTTTCGAAGATTATGATTTAAAAAAAATTGAAGCAATATCGGCAAAAGATATACAAAAATCAACTAATAAATATTTCGCCAACCCTTTCTTAAGTATTAGTGGTGATAAAAAAATTTGTAATGATATAAAAAATAAGTGGATAAAGAATTTTTAATCAGATTTTTTCAACTTTATCAATATCAATTAAAAAGGACCCTCTCCTGAACCTTATTTCTACAGTTTTAGGGGATCTGATAGATACAACTTCACCTACCTCATCAATTGCAACTAAATCTGGAGGCCTTAGCATTGGCATATTATCCGAGGTCTTTAGATAAGATAGTGGCGCAATTAACTTAACTTTATCTTTAATCTCTAATTTCATTAATTAATATTATACGAAGAGATAGTAATCATAATATTAGATGGAATATCAACGAAACGAATGAATTCATTCTAGAATTGTAAATAATAATTGAAATAAATTAATGAACCCAAAATTTAAAACAATAATTCTATGGGCTTTACCTATAATATTAGTTATTGCACTTTCGTATCAGTTTATATCCTCAACCAATAGTGATTCATCAACATCAAATAGTTCAATAGTTGCCCCTAGAAATTCTGCTGTGGCAAGGGTTAGCTATGGAAGATTTTTAGATTATATTAATTCAGGACGAGTAACTTCAGTTGATATTTTTGAGGGAGGAAGAAACGCAGTTGTAGAAACCATAGATTCTGATTTAGATAATAAAGTACAAAGGTTGAGAGTAGATTTACCAGGGTTAACTCCTGAACTAATAAATAAATTAAAGAATGAAGGCATAAGTTTTGATGTACATCCAGTTAAAACAGCTCCTCCAGCCTTAGGGATCCTAGGAAATCTTCTCTTTCCAGCATTATTAATAGGAGGATTAATCTTATTAGCTAGAAGATCGAATGGAATGCCTGGAGGGCCTGGCCAAGCAATGCAATTCGGCAAAACAAAGGCTAGATTTGCAATGGAAGCTGAAACAGGTGTTGTCTTTGATGATGTGGCCGGAGTTAATGAAGCAAAAGAAGACTTAGAGGAAGTTGTTACTTTTTTAAAAAAGCCTGAAAAATTTACATCAGTTGGTGCGAGAATACCAAAAGGAGTTTTATTAGTAGGCCCTCCTGGAACAGGAAAAACTCTTTTAGCGAAGGCTATTGCTGGAGAAGCGGGAGTACCATTCTTCTCTCTTTCAGGTTCAGAATTTGTTGAAATGTTTGTTGGAGTTGGAGCCAGTAGGGTAAGAGATCTTTTCAAGAGAGCCAAAGAGAATAGTCCATGTCTAATTTTTATTGATGAGATTGATGCTGTAGGTAGACAAAGGGGGGCTGGTATTGGAGGAGGAAACGATGAAAGAGAGCAGACTCTTAACCAATTACTAACAGAAATGGATGGATTTGAGGGTAATAGCGGAATAATAATAATTGCAGCAACAAACAGACCAGATGTCTTAGACTCTGCTTTGATGAGGCCTGGAAGATTTGACAGGCAAGTAACAGTAGATGCTCCTGATATTAAGGGTAGATTATCTATACTTGAGGTTCACTCAAGAAACAAAAAACTCCAAGAGAACCTAACTTTGGAAAGTATTGCTAGAAGAACTCCTGGTTTTACTGGCGCAGATTTAGCCAATTTACTCAATGAAGCTGCAATTTTAACGGCGAGGAGAAGAAAGGACTCAATAAGCATTGCTGAAATAGATGATTCAGTGGACAGAATTGTTGCTGGAATGGAGGGTACTCCGTTGACTGATGGAAGAAGTAAAAGATTAATTGCTTATCATGAAGTTGGTCATGCTCTAATAGGTTCATTAGTTAAGGCTCACGATCCAGTTCAAAAAGTAACAGTGATTCCAAGAGGTCAAGCTAAAGGTTTGACTTGGTTTACTCCTGATGATGAGCAAACTCTTGTTAGCAGGGCACAGTTAAAAGCAAGGATAATGGGTGCTCTTGGAGGAAGAGCAGCTGAAGACGTCGTTTTTGGAAAAGGAGAAGTAACAACTGGCGCAGGTGGAGATTTTCAACAAGTTGCCTCTATGGCCAGACAAATGGTTACGAGATTTGGCATGAGTGATTTAGGGCCTATAGCTCTTGAAGGAGGTAATCAGGAAGTTTTTGTTGGAAGAGATCTAATGACAAGAAGTGAGGTTTCTGACTCAATCTCGAAACAAATTGATAAAAGCGTAAGAGTTATGGTAAAAGATTGCTATAAAGAGACTTACTCTTTAGTTAGTAAAAATAGAGAAGCAATGGATAAAATAGTTGATATTTTAATTGAAAAAGAGACTTTAGATGGAAATGAATTTGTTGAGATACTATCCAAATACACTTCTATACCCAAGAAAGAGAGAACACCTCAATTACTCAACTAAGTATTAATAATTGGTTTTTTATCTAATACCAAGTCTATCAATCCATATTCAACCGCCTCTTGTGGTGACATGTAAAAGTCCCTATCAGTATCTTCCTTTATAGTCTCATAATCTTTTCCAGTTCTTTCTGATAATTCTGTATTTAAGCGTTCTTTTAAAAATAATATTTCATCGGCCTGAATTCTTATATCACTAGCTTGTCCTCTAGCCCCACCAAGAGGTTGATGTATCATTATTCTTGAATGCCTTAAGCTGCTTCTTTTCCCTTTAGTGCCTGCAGATAATAAAAAAGCTCCCATACTAGCGGCAAGTCCAACACAAACAGTATGAATATCAGGTTTCACATGTTGCATTGTGTCGAAAATACCTAATCCATCATAAACTGACCCTCCTGGGGAATTTATATACATATAAATATCCTTGTCAGGATCTTCTGCCTCTAAAAAAAGCAATTGAGCTACAATTCTATTAGCAGTTTCACTCGTAACTTGTTCTCCTAGAAAGATTATCCTCTCTCTAAGTAGTCTTGAATAAATATCAAAGACTCTTTCACTTCCTCCGGATTCTTCTAAAACTAAAGGGATCATAATAATATTTATTCCTCTATTAGATACTAACGATTTTGAGTCAACATACGCTATGGTTATTAAGGTTTACATATAAAAAAAATTGAAAGAAAAATTGACTGTCTCAGATAGCAAAATGTTATTTCATGAGAAGTTCCCTTACGTGATTCCAGGTTTATATAAAACAATAGTTGATGAGCTTCTAGTGGAACTTAATCTTTTAAGCCATCAAAGTGACTTCAGTCTGGATTATTTGTTTTGTCTTGGTCTTACAGAAATCTTCAAGGAACTTATGAAAGATTACAATCCTGAAGAACATCTAGATCTTCTTTTTGATTCGTTATGTAGTTCTAGTAATTTTGATTCAAAAAAAATCAAAGAAACTTCAAAAAAGTCATTTCAAGAATTAAAAAATAAATCATCAAAAGATATTCAAAATTTATTAAAAGATAAAAGTAGGACTAATCATTACCCCTCGAGAATACTTAATTTAGGAGTATATATAACTATTGCCAACTCTACTGACTTTGAAGGGACTAGTGAATCTAAAAAAAATAAAATAATTTCTGATATATTTGTAAATTTAAATCTGCCAGTTAAAAAAGCAGAAAAAGAAATTGGAATTTATAAAGCAAGCATAAAAAAGATGGCGCAAGCTAAAGAACTACTTGAAGAACTTAAAATAAAAAATAAGAAACAAAATAAGTAATTTTAAAATTTAAATTTATCTACCTATCCTTTTCTTATCTTTCCAAGAAACATAAGAAATATAAATCACTGCAATGGTTATAAGTATAAGTAAAATAAATGATGCAAAAATAAGAAAATTATTTAAATTAATTTCGTTTATAAAAAAAGAAAAATCAGATATCAATAGAGCCATCACCATTTCTTCCCCAAACAACCATGGCAATTGAAAAAGTAAAAATTGCGGCTAAAGCTGCCCAACCTATTTGAAAAATCATTAGAGTTAAATTATTGATATTAAATATACCAGAACTTCAAAAACTTTTTATAAATTCTAAATTAAAATTAATTTCTCAAAAATTAATTTAGTAAATTAGTATGTAAATTTAAAGAGTAATAATTTTGGGAAGATTAGTATTAAATCATAGCTCAAATATCGAAGGTTTAATTCCAATTCTTAAGAAGCTTGCCTTAAATATAAATATTAGGACAGTTACTCCAGCAATAATTTCAAGAGTAAAAGGAAGATCATCTAAACTAATTATAAGATTATCAGTAAAAACCATCAGTGGATATAAAGCAATTGCTAGGAAAGGTAAAACAGCTCAAGAAGTTTTTATTTCAACAGACTTAAGTAAAGATGAATTAAAAAATCTTTTAGACATTTATAATCGAAGTTAATATTAAAAAGTGAACAATTTATAAAATAATTAATGAAATATTTATTATTTACATTTTTATTTTTGTTGCCATTTTTTATAAATGAGAATAAAGTATATTCTCTTAATGATTATGAAATAAGAAAAATTTGTAAAAAGGAAAGAAAAAAAACAGCTTGTATCAAAAATTTGAAAGAAAAAAATATTAATTTATTAAAAGGCAAAAGAATAAAAATACCCGTAATACCATTTAAATGATAGTTTAAATTTTAAATTTCAAACTCTGATTCAAATAGAAGAAAAGAATTCTGATAGTTGGCCATCAATTTTTCAGAATCATTATTAAATCCTATTGACTCATAATCATCCTTTAACTTCTGAAATAAATAAACAACTTTATTAAATGAGCTAAAATACTCCTTCTGTATTTCTTCATCATCAATGTCATAAATCTTGGCTAAAACCAATTCAACATTTTTTTTTGAGGAATATATTTTCTTCTCGAAATCTTTATTTAGCTTTCTTCTTTTTTTTGCCATTAATAACTGATATATTCAAACTATAAATTTACAATAATCAAATTGATAGATAAATTAAATTAAAACTTAAAAAATAAAAATATAGTTTTCAAATCAAAATAAAACCACTATATTCCAAATAAGTCATTTCATTAAATGGAGACAAAAGAATAAAATAATGCAAAAGATATGAAAAATCAAAGCTTTGAAGACAAAAAACTGAAAAATTCCGCAAAAACGAATATTCAAAAAGATAAATCACTTCCTTGGTGGGTAGAATTATTATTCGTTCAAATAGGATTGCCAGATAAGTTTCTGATAACTATATTAAAAAGCAACAAAAAGCTAAAAGATTTTATCAAAAATGATACGAAATCAATAGTTACATTTTTATTTTTTTTAATAGTTCTGGCTTATTTCTATCCGGTAGTTAGACAATCAAAAAATAAAATAGAATGTCAAACCATTGCTAAAGATTATATTAGTGAAAATAAAGATCTTATCAAAATCACCAGGAAAGAGTTAAGGATGTTATCAACCAATCTTTGTAATGGAGGAGAGGAAATTTATGAAATTAAAAATATAAAAAGATAAGAAACTTTATATTCAAAAAAAACAAAACCTATTATAATTAGGACTTTCATTTTGAAATGCTGTTAAATTATTAACCATGACTGAAATAAGAGAAAAGAAAGAAAATGTAAAAATGCATTTAAAGGAATTGAGGCAGAACTTAAAAGAAATGCATCTTGCAGTTACAGAAGAATTAATATTACCAAAGCCAGATGATGTTAAAACACTAATGTATAAAATGGATCAACTTTTAAAGGTAATAGAATCAAAATAAACTATAATTAGTTTAGTTAATTTAAAATTTCAAGAATTAATTTAAAAACTCCATAAACAATGAAAAATATAATAAAGTTTTTTCCTCTATTGGTTGGTTTACTAATAATAAGTTCATGTAAAACATTAACTAATAAAGATACATTTATAGATGAATCCAAAGAAAATATCAAAAAAAGTTCTAGCTTAGAAAATAATCAACTTGAAATACGATTCTCCTGTGGGGAAGATGGTATATCAAAATATACTGATAATGGTTGGGTTGTCGTAAAAGAATATACTGAAGAAAAAATATGTACTTGGAAATCAGTCGCTGCTACAAAAGATTGCGACATGGAAAAAGATAAAGGATGTAAAATAACCAAACCTGATAAAATTGGTAAAGAAAAAATTTATTTATTAGAAAGATAACTTAGATATAATGAGTACCAAATCAGAATATTTAATAGAAAAGATTTTCAAAAAATTAAAAAATATCAAAACAAAAAAAATCAATTTAAAAAAAACTGAATTTAAAAAGTTTTTTTTATTTCTTATAAAAAATAATTAAATTCCAATTTATTTATAATTAGAATTTGTTAGCATTTTTAAATAAAATATTTTACTAAAAATGTATAATTTTTCATCATTAACTATTGCTCTAGTAATAGTATTTATAGTTAGTCTTTATTTCTTATATAAAATAACTACCAAGATTAATAATTAAAAACAAATAAACACTAAAATTATTTATAAATAATTGTCTCCTACCATGAAAGTAAGCTAATTAAAAATTTACACAATTATTTATTCGTTCTTTATATTTCTTTAATACATATTTGATATAAGAACTGTCTAATAATTAAATTCTCTTTTTTCATATATCTCATAACTAGTTAATAACAAATTCAGAATCATTTAAGTTATTGCTTTCTATGCTTTTGATATTTATTTTATTGAAGGATTAATGCTAGTTTGTATAACAAGTAACGTTAACAAGCATTCATTTGATAAGAGTATCAAACAATACTGAACTTTACCCATTATATTTGTAATAATAAAATTTTTTAAAATCATGTCATACGAAGCAGGAAGTAAAGAATGTAGACATCTGATTGAAGCTAAGGATAGTCTTTTATCCGCAATGGAATCCTTAAGTAATATCAATTCAACTGATCTTCTACAAAGCCAAATAAAGGAGATATATAATAAGTTAGAAATAATGCATGATAATCGAAAAGAAATAGAATCTGAAACTAATCATTTCTAATCTAATAAAAAGAGTGAATTTAATACTCAGTAAATTCAATCTTTATCTTTTTATTTCCTTTATTTACTAATAATTCATGAAGAGCACCAAGTTGTGCATGAACTTCTTTGGCTTCATTTAAGTCTGGAATTAAATCATCTTGAATAAGCATTTGATGCATCTCTCTTAGCTCTAACCTTATATATCGAAGGTGAGAAATAACTTCTTCTCTCTTAGATGCACTCATATAAGCTTTTCAACATAATTTATTATACAATATTACGAATTTTATATATATCAGATTAGAAAATAAACCAACTTATGAAATTCGAAAAATTTAATGGATGAATTAAAAATATTTATAATTTAGATGTAAAATAATACTTATGAAGAACAAACAATCTAAAAAAAATAACGTACTTGGGGAAAAAAATACCGCCAAATTAGTTTTATTTATATTTGGAATAGGACCAATAATTGGGATAATAATTTTTTTGTATATTAAAGGATTTTTTAATTCTCCAAATATCTAGTTTAAAAATATTAAATTTAAAAATAATAAACAATTGCAATTATCCTCTTTAAAATAAATTATTGGAATTTTTTTAATGAGAAAATTCTAAATTCGGCAATTTTTCTCGCATTTTCTGGGTTGGAAGATACAAAGGGGTGATTAGACATATGGTCGATTACTTTGTCTATCTTGATTTTCAAATCATCGCAGCTAACTTTTTGCCATTCTTCATCAAATGATATAGCAAAACTATCAGCGTTATCATAAGTTTTATCTTTCATGAAAAGTAATAATTTAGCTTAAATAGTTTAAAAATGAATCTAAAAAGGCAATTAAATAATGCCTAGCAAATATTTTTTTATTAAAAAATAAACTACAATAAAAGATCTTTAAATTTTTTATTTTTTTGCATTACTTAACCATTAATCAATAAGGTATCTTTGAGAATCTCGTGTTGACAGAAGTGTTACAATAGTGTCATATGAGTATTCTTTATGGAAAAAAAAGTCAAGAGAATCGGCTATTTACCTAGAAAAAGGGTCCTTGAAATAATAGATCAAATATCTAAGAATGAATCCATAAGCAGATCAAAAGTTGTTGGATTATTAGTTGAAGAAGCATTAGATGCAAGGGGTATAATAAATTTCGGATATAGCAATTTAAATAAACCAAAACAATTCAAATATGATAATTATGCAAATGTTCAATCAAAAGAAAAAAACTTGAGAGATTCAGAAGACGAATTTGTTGATGATAGCGGATATACAATTTCTTCAAACAAAAATTTAGATCGTTCTATCTCTTCTTCCGATATTGAGTTAGCTAACAAGATTAATATTCTAAAAGAATCCGGTTTAATTTAACTTAGTGGTTAGAAGTTATTGTATTTTTTATGCATTATCTTTAATAATTGTTTATCTTGATTCAAGAACTATATTCTTTTAAAAACAAATTGAATATTAAATCATTTCTAAATATAAATTTTGTAATTAAAAAATGAAAGAGATAAAATGCCCATCATGCGGCAAAACCTTTGGAATAGATCCAAGCAGCTTTCAAGAAATACTTGGCCAAATAAAAAACGAAGAATTTAATAAACAAATACAAGAAAGACTTCTATTAGCTGAAGAGGATAATAAAAAAGGAATAGAGATCTTAAAACAAGAATTAAAGTTGAAATTATTAGAACAAAATAGTATAAAAGAAAAAAAAATCCAAACCCTTGAATCTAAGTTAAATTTTGCAGAGGAGCAGAAACTAAACGCTCTAAATGAATTAAATAATCAGTCAAAAAACAAAATCAATTTACTTAATAACGAACTCAATAAATTAAGAGAAGATATTGCAAAGCAATCTGTAATTTCTGAATTGTCTTTAAAAAACAAACTGAATGAAGCAGTAACTAATTTGGAGAAAGAAAACTCTTCCTTAATAAACTCAATAGAAAAGTTGAAATTAGAACAATCAATTAATGAAAAATTAATTGAAGAAAAGTTTAAAAACAAAATAAGTGAAAGAGATATAACAATTCAAGAGCTAAGAGACATGAAATCAAAATTATCAACAAAGATGATTGGCGAATCACTAGAAATTCATTGTGAAACACAGTTTAATCTTAATCGTTCTAGCGCATTTAAAAACTCATATTTTGAAAAAGATAATGATGTCTCTTCAGGAAGTAAAGGTGATTACATATTTAGGGAATTTGATGAAGATAAAATTGAAATTATATCTATAATGTTTGAGATGAAGAATGAAACTAGCAATAGTAATCATAAAAGAAAGAACGAAGAATTTCTAAAAGAATTAGATAAAGATAGAAAACAAAAGTCATGTGAATATGCTGTATTGGTTTCATTACTCGAACCAGATAGCGATTTATACAATGCTGGTATTGTTGATGTTTCTCATAGATTCCCAAAGATGTATATTATTAGGCCTCAATTCTTCCTTCCAATTATTTCTCTACTTAGAAATGCTTCTTTGAAATCTTTAAAATACAAATCTCAAATAGAATTGATGAAACGGGAGAATTATGACATCACAAATTTTGAAAGTACTCTTGCACAATTTAAAAATGCAGTAGGCAAAAATGTTTCACTAGCTCAAGACAGATTTAATGATGCAATCTCTGAAATAGATAAATCAATAACCCATTTACAGAAAACTAAAGAAGCATTACTTTTATCAAAAAAACACCTCCTATCAGCAGATAGTAAGTCACAAGACTTAACAGTTAAAAAGTTAACTAAAAATAATTCTACTATGAAGAAAAAATTCAATGATTTAAATACTTTAGAACATTAAGAATATTAAATTAAGAAAATAATAATTTGAAAATAATTGCATCTTTAATGATTTATTAATCAGTAAAGATATAATATAAAGAGTTTCTATGATGAAATAATGTCTTTAAACACTCCTATTTATGCTATAGCAAAGGAACTTAACATCGATAGTAATAAAGTTATGCTAGCTTGCAAGACTCTTGGAATAAATGCAAAAGGAGCAACTAAACGATTAAATAAAGAAGATTCAGCAAGAGTAAGAAGTTATTTCGAAAACGGAAAAAACGTTTCTCAAGAAATAATTGATATAAACAAAAATAATTTAAAAACAAAGACTAAATCAAAAAAAATTGAACCCAAAACAAAACAAAGTTATTTCCCAAATAGACTTATAGGTAAATCTTGAATTAACTAAACAAGGAATAGAAACTATTTACTTCCAAGGGTAGACAAAAGGTATAAATACTTATATAGTTATTATATTTTAATAAATCATATTAAACTCTTTGTCAAAAGAATAAACAAATCTATGCTATGAATCTTTCTATATCAGAAAATCTACGTTATAAAAAAAATAAACATATATTGTAGAAATGAAAAAATTAATACCCTTTATTTTATTTCAAATACTTTTTACTCCTTTTGTTTTAAAAGCCAATGATAACTTTTCTGTTGAGATAGAGGCTCTGACACTTGTAATGGAACAATATAAAAAGAATAATGAGGAAACAGAAATTGAATTAGATTTAAAGAATAAGAAACCAAGCTATATGGCTCTTAAACAGGATGAATGCAATGCTACTGTTAAAGTTACAGAAACAACAGGGCTTGAGATTGTAAATACTGAATCATTTGATGTGAATATTTGCAAGAAGGAAGTCAATAAGGTTTTTAACTAATCTGAAATAATATCTTTATAAAATAAAAAAATAAACTAAAACAAATTAAAGAGGTCTTTTACATAAAGAAGGTAAGACCTAGAGACCTAACAGAAAACTTTGGAACGGGTTCTGTTAATTTAATTAATAACAATGATTATCTTGAGAAGATGTAATAAGAAGCACAAAAAAATATGTAATTAAGTCTTTATTTTTTCTTTAATAGTGTTTTTGATTCTTCCCTGGACATTAGAGCTTCAATTTGTGCAAGCACTTTCTGAAGTTCATCTGTCTTTGTTAAAGAAGCTTCAGCGACTTCTCTAAGTTTTTCTAACTGTTCTTTAGTTTTATCCATAAAAAAATTTAATTCAAAAAACACACTAGAAGTGGTTTTAAAAGCAAATTTCTCAATCACACACATATTAATATTCTCTCTATTTTTTATAAAGTCAAATAAATATTGATTTATTATTGTTTTATTAGGACTTCCAATTAAATCTTTTTTATTCTAAAAATCATTGTTTTACATTAAATCAAATAATCATTAAGATTATGAAGAAAAAACTGGTAGACCTATTGTGGCAGTTGTAATTATAGCACCTGCGAAAATCAAGAAAGGTAGTAAGGGGATTTTTTTCAAATCAATACCTAAAATTTATAATTACTATATAGGTATTTATACCTTTTGTCTACCTTTGCTCTCCTGCAGTTAATTTTTTTTTGAAGAATTACAAAAAAAGATGCTTAGCCAAATTTACCAGATATATATTCCTGAGTAGTTTTTTCCTTGGGAGAATTAAAAATTTTCTTTGTCGAATTAAATTCTGCAAGATAGCCAACTTTACCGCCATCTCCCTCTTTATGTTCTATTGCATTGAAAAATGCAGTCATATCACTAACTCTTAAAGCCTGTTGCATATTATGAGTAACGATTATTATTGTGTAATTCTTCTTAAGTTCATGCATAGTTTCCTCTATTTTCAAAGTGGAGATTGGATCCAAGGCTGAACAAGGTTCATCCATTAAAATTATTTCAGGCTCAATTGCAATCGTTCTCGCAATACATAATCTCTGCTGTTGTCCTCCAGACAACGAATAACCACTATCATTAAGTTTATCCTTGCACTCATCCCATAAAGCAGCTTTTTTTAGCGAACTTTCGACTAAATAATCCATATCTCCAGTGAATCCATTGATTCTTGCCCCAAATGCAATGTTTTCATATATAGATTTAGGAAAAGGATTAGGTTGTTGAAAAACCATTCCGATTCTTCTTCTTACTTCAACTGGATCTACTCGTGTGTCATAAATATTAGTTCCATTAAACATTACAGTCCCTTTCAGTGAACAATTAGGGATTAAATCGTTCATTCTATTTAAAGCTCTAAGAACAGTCGATTTGCCGCAACCAGAAGGTCCGATGAGAGAAGTTATATCTCCTTTTTTGAAATTACAAAAAACATTTCTTACGGCTTCAAAAGCTCCATAACTAATGAAAACATTCTCAAGAGATAAAATGATATTTTTTGGTGTTTTTTTAGTATTTTTAATCATTTAAATTCTCTTAGTTTTTTCAGTAAAAGCAGCTAATATCCTTGAAAATATGTTAACTGAAAGTATCGACATAACAAGAATAAAGGAAGCTGCCCATGCGAGCTTATTCTGTGCGTCGTAGGGTTCAAGGGCAAAGTTGTATATCAATACAGCCAAAGACCCCATCTCATAAAACAAGTCTCCAAAACCAGTTATGTAGTAGTAAGAGAATAAAGCTGTAAAGATCAAAGGTGCGGTTTCGCCTGCTGCTCTTGCGATTCCAAGCAAAACACCAGTAGCAATAGATCTAAATGCTGAGGGTAAAGTTATTTTTAATATTGTTGTATACATACTTGCTCCTATTCCTAGGGAAGCATACCTTAATTCATTTGGTACTAACTTTAAACCTTCATCAGTAGTTTTTATAACTGTAGGCAACATCAATATTGAAAGAGCGATACCCCCAGCAAAACCACTGTACATACTGCCAAATATAATTTTTGTTGAAACGATTAAGGCATAAATAAATACACCTGCAATTATTGAAGGAACACCCGCTAAAACGTTGACTCCAAATCTAATAAATCTTGAGAAAGGTCCTCCTTTTGAATATTCAGCCAGATATATCCCGCCTCCAACACCTACAGGTATTGCAATAATTGAAGCAATAGTTGTAATTACAAGTGTCCCAATTAATGCAGGATTAATGCCTCCTGCATCTAAATCATCTCCAGGAGGATTTGGTTCTAAAATAAAGAGATCAGCATTTATCTGAGCTCCCCCTTTAATAAGAATATATGTAACCAAAAAAATCAAAGGAAGTATTGAAATGAGTGCACAAAAGACTGATAAATAAGTAAAGAATTTATCTCCTACATTTCTTGATAACCTTTTCTGGTAATAAAGTGAATTCATAATTATCTAATATTTGAGACTAAACTTCTTAACTAGCAATTGTGCAAAGATATTGACCAGTAAAGAAAGGATCATAAGTACAAAGGCTGCATAGAAAAGTGATGAAACCTGACTACCATCGGCTTCACCAAACTGGTTTGCAAGCATAGAGGAAATGGTATATCCAGGAGATAATAGTGACCAACTAAATGCATTGGAATTTCCGATAATCATTGTTACAGCCATAGTTTCTCCCATGGCTCTGCCTAAAGCCAATAGAATACCTGCCATAATTCCTGATAATGCAGCTGGCAAAATTACTGAAAATATTGTTTTCCATCTACTTGCACCAATTCCATAGGCTGCATTTCTAAGCTTTTTGGGAACTTGATTAAGAGAATCTCTAGCTATCGAAGTCACTATTGGCAAAAGCATTACCACTAAAATTATTATCGCTAAAAGTGAATTCCGACCTGTAGGATCCGAACTGAATAAAGGAATCCAACCAAAGAAATTATGTAGAAAGACAAAAAATTCTCTAAAAAAAGGTTCCAATACAAATATTGCCCATAATCCCAATACAACAGATGGTATGGCTGCTAGTAATTCAACAAATGAACCTACTATTTCTCTGACAAATTTCGGAACAAAATCCTCTGTAATAAATATCGCAGTTCCAACGCCTACAGGAATAGTTATCAATAATGAAAGAAAAGAAGTAACTAATGTCCCATATATTGCAGTAAAAGCTCCATATTCATCTTTTACTGGATTCCATTCAGAAGTTACAAGAAAATTCAAGCCATACCTTGAAAAGGATTCTAATGACTGGAAAAAGACTACTAGAATAATCCCAAATAGTACTATTGCGACAAGACTAGACAAGACTAGGGTTGTATTTTTAAAGATGACGTCTATATTTTTTTCAATCCCGAATCTTTTACGATTCTTGAAAAGAATTAATTTCTCTTCCATTAAAAAAAGAATATCTCTATAAATCTACTACTAAATAAGTAAAAAAACTTTCAAAAAAAAATAAAAAATCTAAAAATCAATATATCAGGATATTTTGATGTGATTTTCTTAAAATATCTATTTTAGAGGCTCTACTGATACAACAAAGCCACCTAATAAACCGTTCAAAATATTTAGCTGTTCTTTACTACCAAATGCAATTAATACCTGTCCTGGCTGCAGTATAAAATCACCTCCAGGATTGGTTACTAACTTTTCATTTTCCTTAATGGCTAATATTTTTGCTCCACTTTTTTTACCTATTCCAAGTTCAGAAAGTGATCTTTTCTCTGCAGTTTCAAAAAGGTTAATATCATTACTTAGTTCAAATTCTTCAATTTCACATTCACTTCCTGCGAGCAAGTCAAGAAAGTCAATTGCTATTGGTCTTAAAGCCATTGATGCCATTGCTCTTCCTGCCGCAATATAAGGACTTACAACTATACTTGCGCCAGCCAATCTTAATTTACTTGCAGCCTCTTCAGTTCCAGCTCTTGCAATTACTCTAATAGAACTTCTTATCCCTTTTGCACTTAAAACAACATATAAATTAGAAGCATCATTAGGTAAGGTAACAACCAAACTTTTACATTTTTCTAATCCTGCTAGTTTTAAGGTTTCATCTAGAGTTGCATCGGCACAAAGCGCTTCTAAACCATTCTCTTGCGCAATTTTTATTCTACCTTCGTCACTTTCTACAACAACAATAGGGATTTTTTGTGTTTTTATTTGGTTAGATATTTCCTGACCTACCCTCCCATAACCGCACAAAATTACATGATTTTCCATTTTTCTAAGAATTCTTTTAAAACGTAATTCATTTACTCTTTGAAAATAGCCGGATTCGAATAATCTTACAGCTTTCTGAAAGGTAAATTGAATAAATATCAATCCGCCAACAATTATCAAAACAGTAATGATTCTGCCTTCAGGGCTTAAAGGTTGCACTTCTCCAAAACCAATTGTGGTTATTGTTATGAGAACCATCCATAAGCTGTCACTCCATTCCCATCCCTCCGTTATTCGATAGCCTATTGCACCTAAAAAAAACAGGAAGAATAAAGAATAAATAAGACCTAGCCAAGGCCTTAAATAGTCTTTTAGAAAATAGAATTCAAATAATCTAAGCTTCATATTTCCTATTATCGTTAACTATTCAAAAATTTCAAAGAATTTTCCTATTATTGTGGCTAAAACTATTTATTTTTCAAGTGAAATATATTTTTAGCAGAATAATCATTTTTATTTTCGTAGATATTTGCATTAAACAGATGATTAGTATTTCAGGTTTTATTTAGTTATTTATTAAAAATCTATTCAAGGTTTAACTTGTACAGATTCAATTAACAAATCGGAAGCTGTCCTTAACCAATCAGCGACTGTAAGACGAAGATCAGGCTGAGAGTATACAAGAGCGACAATAATTGCAACTAAAATTATTTTCACCATGGTATTTCTAATATTCCTATGAATTAAAGCACAACTATCTAGTAAAAAGAACCTTAATTTTATAAAAATCAGTTTTTTACAAATTCTCTAAGTTATTAAACAAATATTGAACTCTTCTTAGATTAACTCCCAAATCTGATTGACCTAATCTAGCAGCAGATCTTATTTGAATTATGCCTTTGGATCTATTTACAAGACCTCTTCCTTCCAGTTTTAAAATTTCAAGATCATCTGGAAATCTAAAAATCAAGCTCCTGCAAATACCTCTCCAATAATTTTTACTACTTTCAACAAATTCTGTGCGAGGTAATCCTTCGGCTAAAGAAACAAGTTGATCAAATTTTTGATCTATATTTTCTAGTTCCTTTTCTATTAAGACACTATTTAAAGGATTGGTTATTGGAGCAAGACCTTGAGTAGATAAAACCATCTTTTTGCAACGTATTTATATGTTCTAACTAATTACTCATACAAAGTGAGAGCAAAAATATAAATAACTATAAGTATAGAAGGATCTTAATAAAAATTTTCTCAACAAAATATCTAAATTTTTAGATTTTTTATTTTCTTTTTCTTAATAAACTTCTACCTTTAATCAGATCTTCTATATTGGGCCAGGCTGCTATAAATTCCTTAAGTGCTTTTCTATTAGGCGTATAAAAAATACATGAGAAACAGCTGATTAAGTAAAGTATGAACCAAACCTTATTTTCTGAAAAAGCTAAAAAGAAAGAAAATAAAAAACTTCCAATGAAACAAAAGAAAAATAACCTATTAGAGACTTCTAATATTGTCCTTTTAAGTCTGTAGAATTTAATATTATGTTTATCAGATTCAAAATCACTTTGGAATTGATTTTCAAATGAATTAATTATTTCTTCTTCAAGAACTTTTTCATATTCTAAGTTATCTATTGGATCAAGATTATCTTTTTTATTTACCATAAAATTTATTTGGAGAAGCTTATGATAACTAATTTTATTAGTTATATAAAATTAGTTAATATTATTTTCTAATAATTTTAATTCATACGAAAAGGTCATGATTTTGGAAATATTCCAAAATTCTTTTCTTTATAAATAAAATATTACTTAAAATATTTTTTTTATTGCTTACACTTATTTGAATCATTTAAAAAATTATTTATATAAATTTTTTAGCATTCATAAAATTAAAATGCAATATTTTATTGTCGGACTAGAATAAGTAAATTATTTAAATATGCATTTAAATGCAAAGGTATTTAATTTCCTACGAATTTGCTGATGGAGAGGATCAAGAAGAAGGTGCAGAAATGCTTATAAATTGGTATGAATCAGGAGGGCCTCAAAACAGACCCGAAAATTATGAAGTTCATTCTTGGGTTTTTATGGTACAGAATGGAATTGGTCATTCGGTAGTAAGTGCAGATTCTCTTGAGACAATATGGAAACAATGGCATCCTTGGAGAAGATTAATGGATATAAATATTCAGCCATGTATGGATCTTAATGAAACAGTAGGATTATTCAAAAAACAAAAAATGAATACTCGTATTGTTTAAATTCTCCTTCGAAGTAAACATAATAATTATCTTTTAGTATCATGTAATACGACCTAAATAAAGATTTGCGTTAAAAAAGGAAAGAATAATTTTCTATGATGATTGATTCTTATCACATTTACTTCAAAGGAGAACTTCTTTTTAAGAATTTAAGTAAAGATGACTTTGAATTTGTTTGGGATAAATTATATACATCTTATATAAATGCTCTCAAAGAGGAACTAACTTATGAAAGAATAAGTGAAAAAGATATTAAAGAGCCATCATATAATCTCGAGCCATCATTCTAAATCTAATAATCTTATTTAAACTAAGATAAGAAAAGTCTTTTTCGTTAATTTGTAGATATTCTTTTTCTTCTTTGGTTATGACCAAAGCTATATTATTTGCCTCTATTTCAAAATTTGAATTATAGATTTCATAATTTCTTACTTCTTAAAATAATGCTACCACTCCAATATATGTAATAACCAATGTAAAGTGATCAGTATTGCCAATAGGCTTTTCTTGAAAAGAATCAATTAAAAACTCTTCTGTCGAATTGATTTAATTATATTTCTAAACAATTTACTTACCACCATTGCAATATCTAACAGCCTCAGAAGAACTACTACCCTTTTCAATTACTTCAGAAACACATTTATTGAAAAGTTTAGATTCTTTCTTAATTGAACAAAACCCAAATGCTATTGCCGCTAAGGCTAGAGCAGAAATAAAGCTAGATCCTAACTGAATAAAACCATAAGCAAACATAATTTTCTTATTACCTGAGCATTTCTGAGATTCCTTTTTTGCTTTTGTCATTTTGCTATTAAATAAAAAATCAATCTATTCAGTTTATTTTATATTTGAAAAAATTATATATAGAAAAAACCGAAAAACGTTTTTAAGCAAGATTGGCAAGAAAATTTATTTAATTTTGATTTTTTATTTATTTTTCTTTACTTTAATTTTCAATTTGAAACATGCTCGAATAGAAAAATATTGCTTATTCCTTCAAGATAGATTTTAAAGAGAAATAATTAATTTCATAAAAAAAGTAATGAGCCCATAGTTATAACAATTGATTATATGGCTTTAATATCTATACTTTTAATTAAACTAGTAAAGTATTAATACTTAGGAAATAATTAATAAAACCCTGTTTTGACGCTGCTCCCAGCGAGTTATCCACTTTTTATTGTTTTTTCAACAGGTTTTTCCACAATCTGTTGAATTAATTTAAGGATCTATGTGCAAAATAAAATATAATCTTTTTTTGTTTAAATACACAACAGTTTTATTTTGTAGTCGGTAATATTTTTTTAAATTATTTAAAAATTATTTTTTTTAAATGAAAACAATAAAAGTACAAAATGATTTGGCTTCTGAGATTAAAAAAGAAAAGCAAAAATCGAAGATTGAACTTTTAACTCAAGAAAATGAACTATTAGTCAGAAATTTAAATAAACCTGGATGATCTTTTAAAGCCTCTGAAAAAGATTTAAATACTTTAGGAAGGTTATCTATTTATATTCTTCAAATATAAATTTCTATTAAATAA
The DNA here is from genome assembly GCA_003209795.1 of Prochlorococcus sp. AG-436-C05. Lineage (GTDB taxonomy): Bacteria > Cyanobacteriota > Cyanobacteriia > PCC-6307 > Cyanobiaceae > Prochlorococcus_A. Next base: position 13,468 of record QCPB01000008.1, on the reverse strand, counting down.
AAACCTTCATTAGGTTTAGGGCAGTCATTTAGTAAAAATAATAGTTATATTATTGACATCTCAAAAGAGATCAAATTAGAAATATCATTCGTAAATTCCTTGGAATTATTTGAATTATTAAGTAATCTTATTATCTTTTATCTAAACTTAGCTTAATACAAAGTGATGAATACTCAAGAACTGAAAGTTAAATACAAAAAGCTTTTAAGCAAAGCAGTCCAAGCAAATGGTCGTAAAGAAACTGTTTTTTATTTAAATCGAGCTGCTAATATTAAATCCAAAATCTACTCAAAAACCAAGATAGCTTGCTATCGATGTAATGGAGCTGGTTATTTAAGAGTTTCATTAGATGAGACGAGAACATGTCTATCTTGTTATGGGAAAGGCTACTTAATTAACTAAACTCACATTTATTTTCATAAATGAAAAATCTTATTCAGGCTCACAAAAATTTAATAAAAACGGTAAAAGAACAAATGGGTTTATCTGACTATGGGATGTACTGGTTAGCATTTCTAGAAGGAGGTTTAACAATTTGGCTCCTAGAAAAAATATTCTTTCATTGGTTAAAGCTATTGTTGCAATAGTAATGGGAACTATATTTTTAGCAATAAGGATTTCTCAATAAATGAACATAACCTACATCCTTTTAATTTTCTTAATTTCCTCATTAGTAATTTTCTCTGAAATAATTAAGTCATCAGAAAAAAACTCTAAATAATATAGAATACGTTTGAAGCAAATATTAAACAAATTATTATCTAATTATTTGTTAATTAAATTATCCTTGTTAGATTTAATAAGTTTTGGATAGAAAATATATAGCATTATTAAACAAATTTAAATTCATAGTTGGCAATAAAAAAGGCTTTACGATTTCATTAAATGCAAAGCCTTTTTAAGCAATATTAGATTTATTTATATAAATCTATTAATTATAAAACCTTTTTTCTTAATTAAAGAAAAAGAGACCACCGAAATCGATGAAGATCCTGAATCCATGGCCTCTTTATTAACCGCATTTTTCGGTAGATACGACAATGAATCACCTCCTTTACTAATGTTTTTTTTAACATAACTAAATCAATTCGATAAGGGAAGAAATTAGATAAAAATTTAAAATTCTTTTAACAAATCAAATTATTCTAATAATTAGAAATTAATAATAAAGAATAAATACTACCAAGGCAAAACCTGTCCATTAGTATGCCAAAAAGTGCCTGAATTTTCTTTATTTAGAGAATCAATTCGTTTTAAAATACCATTTACTGATTCTTCAGTATTGATTCCATTTCGAGTAAAGCCTGTCATACGGGTACTTACCAATCCAGGATGCAAAATAGCAACATAAATTTCTTCTTTTAATAAATCTATTGAGAGTGATTTTGCTCCCATACACAATGCTACTTTGGACATCCTATAGCCGTAAGAACTTCCAGATGAGTTGTCTCCAATAGATCCCATTCTGCTTGTAATGAAAGCAACTTTAGAGGACCTTTTTAAAAGATGCCTAAGAGACTGAGTCATAATAATAGGGCTCAATGCATTTACTTCAAATTGGCGCAAAATACTTTTTTTTTGGAAATCTTCTAAAGGATTAAATTCATAAATTCCTGCATTATGTATTATGCAATCTAAATTAACTCCAGATAGTTTTTTAGCTAAATTAGTTATTGCCTCTTCAGAAGAGATATCTATATTCTCTTCAATTCTTACCCCTAAATTAATTAGTTCTGCGGAGGCCCTCCTACAAGTTGCGATCACCTCATCACCCCTATTATGAATTTGATTACATAATTCCAATCCAATTCCTCTATTTGAGCCTGTGATAAGGTAAGTAGACATTTTTTTGAATATTAGAAATATAATTTTACTCTTTATATAAGAAATCCAAAATAATTAATGAAAAAAAGAGTTATAAATTAAAACATATAAAATTTTCTTAAATAAGGTTATAATTTCGAATGTCTTCTAGTAAAAGTTCAAAAAGGTGAGTTCCTATATTGATATCATCTAAATAATTCTTATGGCAATTCTTAAACAAGAGTTAACTCAAGAAATACTTAGGTTAACGTGGCAAAATCCTATTTTCATGGCTATATCTATAGCATTAATTTGGCTTGTTCCACAATTACTTATTAGGAAAATCATGTCAGAAAAATATGAGAAAAGAAAAATAGAAATTCAAAAAAACAAAATTGAAAAGCTATATCCAAAAACTCTTAAATAAAATCTTTTAATCTTTCAAATAATCAATTTAAATTTTTTATGAGTTACAAAATAATTAGACTTGATGGCAAAGAAGACAAAATTACATCTTATTATTTTGAAAATTATTCAGAAGCATACGACTTACTAGAAAAAATATACGGGAATTTATGTTGTTCGGACTCTGATTATGAAGATACAACTTATTACGATATTGTAGAAAATAATTAAATAAAACAAATAATGGAAAATAAAAATTGGACTCCTACTCAAGAACATAATTTATATAAAAAGTTAAAGTGTTCTTACATAGTTTAAATATCCTGAATATAATCTTAAATTAATTATCTTAATAAAAATGATTATTCGTATATTAGGTATAGTTTTAATTCTAGGTACTATTGCATACTATGGATTAGCTTTAACTGGTCATAGCAGTCTATAAAATAATTTTAATTTTAAAAAATTTATAATTTTGTTATGAAATGGCCTCCTACTTCTTGTTGGACAGCACCAAAGACAATAAATGGTAATCGTCATTTTCAAGTTAAAACCTATGGTGGCAAGAATGAAAATAGATGGGTAGATATATTTCCTACAAAACACAAAAAAGATATTACAAGGATTTCATGGACGAAACTAAAATCTGAATGGAGTAGTGGGTGGTTAAGGATTCCAAAAGAATAATCGAGATTCTTATGTAAATAAATATTATGAACCAAAATTCTGTAAAAATTCATACTTAATTAATGAAATATATCTACTAATATTTTTATAAAAGGAATACAAAATGAAGCCAGAACGAAAGAAGCAAATTCCAAATAAAAAAATCATAACCTCAGCAAAGTTTGAAGCAAAAGAGCAATTCACAAAATCTGCATTAGAAAATCTAAAAACTGAGAATAAGAGACTTTTTAATTCTCTTAAAGAATCTGGTGAGATTGAAGAATTAAGCTAAGATATTTCTTACGAAAAAATAAATTTTTTATTATTATAATATTTTATATATTGAGAAATGATTGAAAAAATCTCCTTAGCTAATTCTCATTTACCTCAACTGATTGGTTTCGTACTTATATCTATAGGCTATACATTAGGAAATAATTTTTACCTTCCTGAAATAAAGGATGACTAATTAAGGAGATTTGATTCTCTATTAAAAATCTCTATTTAAATTAAAAATTCTTTTCATAAAATAAAAAACAATTGAGTAATTCAAATTTTGATAAAAATGGTTTGGATAGTTATGGAGTTCATTGGCTTCAATATGCTGCATTTGCTGTTTCTTGTTTTGCTATCTTTACAACCTGGGCTTTTTTTTACGATGATAGTTTTCATGATTTTATAATAAAAATAATTAGAATTTTTAATTGCAGCGGCTTTAATTGCAATGGAGTTTAATAATATTTTTATTAATAACCAAAATAAAAAATATAATTAAAAACGACTGTTAGATAATTAAATAAATAATCATAAAATCTTAGGAAAATTATTATGCCTGAAATTAAGAAAATTAAAAGCTAATTAAATACTATTTTAAATTAATAGGGATAAGAATAAGAATTAAAAATAATTATTAGATGCTATATGGGTAAAATTTAGAATATAATTTTCTAAAGTGAATCTCAAAGAAATAACATTAATTTTTTTATTTTCTGAATTAATGATATTACAAATTTACCTTTTAAAAATTTTGATAAGAATATTATATTTTAAAAGGAATGAATCCCATATATAGGAAACATTCCTCATTTAGCTTAGTTTTATCTATATTTAAATTATTTTATATCACTTACTGAGAAGTTTATAATCAAATTTATTTTATTTAGCTTCTCTGGTGGACTGTCAATCATAAGATCCCTCCAAATCAACAATTTAAACATAAGCCTTATTGATAGTTAAAGTAAATCAGTAAAAATGCTGATTAAAAGATAAATATCTTAAAATTATTAATTTGAAAATATCTTCTAAAAATTAATAGAGTTCAGATAATGCTTTAATAGTAATTTTTAAAAAGTTTTAATTAAAGTAGTTAATTCTGTTGAATCCAATAAAAGCGCAACAAATGTAAGCACAATTAATAAAAATATTGAGAAATAAAATTGAATCATAAATTTTATGATAGATAGAATGATTTTTGAAGTTGTATAAATTAATGCTTTATTTACATAAATATCTAGTCCTAGTTAGCTTAATAGTTAAAATGGTAAAGAAGTAAATATAGATTTGTTTTTTTATCACTATTTTCATAATCACAATAAATAATCATCTTTCGGAAGAATTTTTTTGAATCAGAAAATCAATCTAGTAACAAAAGTTTCTGAATTTATCTTTAATAATTTAAAGTGAACTTAATCATTAAAGATAAATTCATTGACAGCAGATCTAGAATAAAAGTTAATTATTAATTTTTTTGTGACGAATAAATTTTATGAATGGTTTAAAAACCATACAAGCTTCATAACTTTAGGTGTGTTTATAATCTTATTTGGTTTATATTTATCTCCAGTTATTAAAGAGGCAAAATATAAGAACAGCTGCATTAGGCTCTCATCAAAAGGTGCTTTAACTAAATTTAATGAGGATAATATAAGAGAAAAACTCTTAATCGAAACTGGTTTAGATATCAAAGATCTGGCGAAAATAGAAGGTTATAGGAATTGCATATAATAAAGCTATTACTAATTATCCGATAAATGATTTTTAAATGATTAAAAGCATATTCAAACTAATTCTATTAATATTTTTAGTTGGTTTTATCTCCATCAGCCCAAAAACAAGATATATAGTTGGACTATCATTGAAACAAATTTCTTCTTTTCTTTTGTGGACAGTTAAAGACGCAGAAAGAGAAAAATGGATTATAGATAAACCACGCTGGATACCTAAACAAAATTTAAAACCTTCTTATTAAATGAAAAGTTATCTAGAGGAAAGAATTGAATGGTATGACTATAACTACAGAAATGGCAATGCTTTAATTTCTGATAAACAGTTTGATCAACTTGAGAAAAATCTATTAAGAATTGATCATAATTGTGATTACTTTACTAAGAAAAATAAATTAGTATTACCATCATTAAAAAAGGATTCAATTGATAAGTTTTTAAAAGGCTTACTACCAGATACTCGATTGTTAATTGAGCCTAAGATTGATGGTTGTGCTATTGCTTTGCAATATAAAAATGGCTCTTTAGAGAAAGCAATCTCAAGAACAGGAACTGATGTAACAAGCAAAATTGCAAAAGTTCAAGACATTTCCAGCAAAATACCTATTCGAGGAATATTCCAAGTTCGAGGTGAACTTTATGCACCCAATCAAGCTCCCAATTTTTCCCAAAGAATTGCGTCTGGATTCCTAAGATCTAAAGAAGGGTTTCGAGAAAGTCTTAGTTTTTGCAGTTTCCAAATACTTAATTCAAGACTTAACCAATATGAATCCAAAAAGCATCTTGCAAAGCTTGGTTTCTCAACCCCTAAAGATATTTCCTGTAATTTCACAAACCAATTGAAAGTCTTCAAAAAAAAATGGCTAGAAGGGAAGTTGTTTAAGGAATATCCAACCGATGGAATTGTTGTAAAGATAAATTCTAGAAAATTACAGTTAATCAGAGAAAAATCAAACCTAGACTATCCTTATTGGCAAATAGCTATAAAAGATTAGTTAAACTCTTGAATCAAATTTCCCCTTAATAAAAGATTTATCTAGATATTTTTTACTTAGTTTAGGAAGATACTCATAATTCAAAAACTAGTTAAAAAAATAATCTTTGACAATCTTAAATTATTCAGATTCTTTAAGCATGGCCTTAAGTTGTTCACTATCTAATTGTTCGATATAATTTGTAATCGCCAAAAATGACCTCCTACTCTCCATCTTTCCACTTTGAATAAAAAAGATGCGGAAACTTGATCTACTAATTCTTTATGATTCTTAAGGATATTCTGCATTAATTTCAATAACTAGACCGTTAAAAAATTCAGAAAATTCTATATAAATCTTAAACAGATAACTTCTTATCTTGTTTAATAATTATTTCTAATTATATGTAAATTTTTAATGTTTATTAGGTAATTCAAGCTCCTCAAAAGTCCAACCTTCTAATTGAAGGTCATGTCATTTGTTCCAAGCATCGTCTAAGTGCATTTGGCTTGAAGATTTAATTGACATGGTTGTCCAATATCATTTACATAATATGTATGAGCAAAAATCCTGATATTATTTCTTGGAGATTTATTATTTTTTGCAAATAAAATTAATCTGCTTCGATCGAGGTTAAGCAGCCAACCACTTGTGACTTATTATGATAACACTAAGAAAAATTAGTCCAAACATTAGATCCCCTAGAGTCATTAATAGATAATACATTTGTACTATTATTTATAGTTGTCTTGTTTTATGTTGTCAACCATTTTGTCCTGCAAGCCTATTCCATAAAACAAAATTACCTACCAAATGCCTTCTATAAGAAGGAGTTTGATAGGTAACACCGAATCCCCGTCAGTTCTCTGCTGCATCGACCTGGAAAAGCCAGAAGAGGAAACAAAGTGAGCTTTCGTTTCCGATTGCAAGATCGGTTTACTACCACATCACGACAGTTTCCACATGTCGAAAGAGAGTCAGATCAGAGCACATAAAGAAGAACTTAACCAAAGACTCAGTGTATTAACTTTACCTTATATTTTTATGCATTTGGAGAAGGCCATATGTCTCTTACCTTAGTTAATATTTCTTTAGATTCATCATATCTTTCTAAATAAGTTTTACCCTTTAACAAGAATGTAATATGAGCCATTTTTCTTCCAGGTGTTTCCTGAGATTTACCGTACAAATGCAAATTAGAACCATCTATTGCAGATAACATTTTGATTCTTGTTTCTATTGAGGTTGGGAAATTATTTTTTAAACCGAGTAAATTTATCATAATTGCGCCTTCACAGTTCATTTTAATTTCAGGGGGTTTAATGCCAGAAGAAATACAAACATATTGATCAAACTGACTAGAAGAACAAGCTTCAATAGAAAAATGAGCTGAATTATGAGTTCTAGGGGCGATTTCATTAATTAATAGGCCATTTACACCATAAAAAAATTCAATGCCCAAAACTCCTACATAGTTAAGTTGATTTACTATTGAAGAAAAAATATTTAATGCGAATAAATTTAAATCATAATCTGTTGAGGCAGGAGACAATACCCAATCACAAACATGGTTTGATTGGAACGTTTCTACCATTGGAAATACTCTTATCTCCCCATTATGATCTCTGGAGCCTACAAGAGCTAACTCATTTTCAAAATCTATCCATTCCTCTATTAACCATTCATCAACATCATTCTCATTCAAGAAATAATCAAGTTCTTCTTTAGTATTTATTTTTTTATTTCCTTTCCCGTCGTATCCCCCTTTATTTGATTTTGCCATAAGAGGAAAACTCCAATTTTTAATTTCCTCTTCCGGGAGAATTTTAAAATCTTTAATAGAAATCCATTTTGGACAAGGAATATTAATACTATCTATTAATTTTTTTTGAGAAATCCTATCTACTAAGGGTTTAATTGCATCAAGGCTTGGAATAAAAATGTTTTTGGTATCAATTAAATTTAATTTATCAATTTTTATCCATTCATTTTCAAAAATTATTTTTTCACACTCATTTATTAAGGACTTATTACCGTTTACATCTAAAGGATCCGCTTCTATTACATAAGCAGCTTTTAAACCCGCAGGATCGCTAGAAGATTTTGTTTGCACACATACTTCTAAGCCTCTATTTTTTGCTGCTTCAGTTAACATTAATGCGAGTTGGCCACCACCAATTATTCCTATAGAATAATTTTTTTTTCTATTGTTTATATTTGTTTTAAAACTCATAAAACGATTTTATTATGATTTTAAATTCTTAACAACTTATTTTGAAGTATTTTTGGAGCTTAACTTTTGCTAATATATAATATTAAATTTTAGTATTTATAAATTAAAGATAGGTAATTCATCGTGAATAAGAGCAAAATATTAGTTCCTTTAGGCAATAAATCATACGAAGTAACTATAGCAGCAGGAGTAATAAACAATATCAGTCAAGAACTTTTAAAAATTGGGGTAAAAAATAATAGAAAAATACTTGTAATTTCTAATAAGGAAATATCGGATTTATATAGTGAAGAATTCTTAAAAAATTTAAAAGATAATAATTATCAAGCCCAAATATTCCTTATTAAGGCAGGAGAATCGCATAAAAACTTAGAAACCTTAAGTGAAATTTATAACATTGCCTTTGAATTTGGCCTGGACAGGAATTCCTTAATCATTGCCCTTGGAGGAGGTATCGTGGGAGACATAACTGGTTTAGCCGCTGCGACTTGGCTAAGAGGTATCGAATATATTCAGATCCCCACAACTTTATTATCTATGGTTGATTCATCGGTAGGTGGGAAAACAGCTGTTAATCATCCTAAAGGGAAAAATTTAATAGGCGCTTTTCATCAACCAAAAGCTGTATTTATTGACCCGGAAACTTTAAAAACTTTACCAAAAAGAGAATTTAACGCTGGTATGGCTGAAGTTATAAAATATGGAATCATTAAAGATAAGGAACTTTTTGAATTTTTAGAGAATGAGAAGAACAAAAATAAACTAATAAATCTCGAGAATGAATATTTAATTAAAATAATAAATAGTTCAATTAAAACGAAGTCTTACATTGTTTCAGAGGATGAGAAAGAGCATGGAATTAGAGCAATATTGAATTATGGCCATTCTTTTGGCCACGTTATTGAAAACTTATGTGGATACGGTGAATTTCTGCACGGTGAGGCGATATCTATCGGCATGAGAATTGCAGGCGATATAGCACTTGAGAAAGGTTTATGGTCTAAAGAGGACTTCATAAGACAAGATAATCTTCTTAAAAGCTATAGTCTTCCTAATAAGATTCCCAAAATAAATAAAAACGAAGTTATAAGAATACTTATGGGCGACAAAAAGGTCCGAGATGGCAAAATGAGGTTTATTTTACCTAAAGGAATTGGAGAAGTTGATATTTATGATGACATAGTGGATTCATTATTTTTAAAATATTTTTCTTAACGCAAACAAGTTGAATTTATTTTCAATTTATTGTCTTTAAACTTATGAAAAACAAACCACTTGAAATCACCCAGACATATCGGGTCAACCAATCTCAATAAAGCCTCTCTTCTCGCCAGTGCGTTAGATAAATCTGTCTTAAACTCTTTCTGAATTTCATAAAGTCTCTCTGCCAATCCAAGGGCCAACAAAGCTTCTCCTTGCTTAGTTATTCCAATATTCTTAAAACCCAGAGTTACTGCATCATGTATTAATGTTTCAATACAAATATGAGAGGTAATATCAAAATTCCCAGGGGATTCTAAGATATTATTTGATGTTTTTTGATTCTTATAAGAAATTATCGTCCCATTGGAATTCCGAGGTCCATAGTATTTCTTTGCTTCTTTAGCGTAATCAATTATTAATAAAATTCCATTATTGATTTTTTCATAAATACCCTTTAACCATTCTGAGTTGTCTAAATGCCATTCTGTCGTCCATCCTTCTGGTGCATCGTCGGGCGGAATAGTAATTCCTAATTTACTCTTAGCGAGTTCAATACTTTTTTCTAATTCTCTTGTAATTGGTAGTTCGTCAAGAAATAATCTCCAAGATCTTTTGTCTACAGAAACTGCTTGTCGAAATAATTTTCCTTTAGAAAAAGTGATTCTCTCTACTGGTAAGGCGTCTAAAACTTCATTTGCTATAAAAATACCATTAATATTATTTCCTTCTATTTCTTCCAAACCTTTCCATAGAATATCAATACCTAAGCTTAGAAATTCTTTCAATTTTATTTTTTGTTTTTCTATCATTCCCTTGTTAGGTTCTACAATTACAAAAGAAACTCCTTCTGAAGAATTATTACTACTTTCCAATAAATATTTTATAAGTCCACTCATAAAGCTTCCATCTCCAGCTCCAAAATCAATTACAAATAATTTCTGATCACATAAATGATTACTTTTGAACTGAATCAACCACTCTTCAATTTGTTTACCAACAAAAAAAGAAAAATCATCTGATAAAGAAGGTGAAGTAACAAAATCACCTTGGAAACCTAACTCAGCTTTTCCACTGCCATAGTAACCATTAGTAGGATCATTTAAAGCAAAATTCATATAGTCATAAAAACTTATAGATCCACCCATTTTTATTATTTTTTTTATTAACCAATCTGGATTCTTTACGGGTAAGCTATTCATCGGCGAAAATATATAAAGACAAAAACTTTTCTATGCCTTCAAAGACTAACTATTTATTGGGAATATTTCTATCTCTAGTAATTTTTATTTCTAATAAACCCGTTTTTGCTATAAATAATCCAGATCTTTTACCAGAAGAAAAAACACCTGTTATAGATTTAGCAAAAACATTAAGCCCTAACCAGAAAAGATCTTTAGAGGAAAATCTTAATAAAATAGAATTTGAAAGTGGTTGGAAAATTAAATATTTATCTCAATTCGAAAGTGCCCCTGGAATTGCAATAAAAGATTACTGGGATTTAGATGATACAAGTTTGTTAATCATTGCAGATCCAAGAGGGGGAAATTTACTAAATTTTAACGTTGGAGAAGCATATTTCCCTTTTATGCCAAGACTATTCTGGGTTGAACTTCAAACAAGATTCGGTAATCAATATTATGTAAAAGAGCACGGAGAAGATGGTGCAGTTTTAGATGCAATTAATTCAGTAAAAGTTTGTTTGGATAGAGGTGGCTGTCAAGTTGTACCAGGCTTACCCACAGAACAATATATATGGACTTTATGTACTTCTATTTTAGGTGGATTAGTAGCTGGATTTTCGGCTGCGCCAAGAAAAGAAGGTCAAATCATATCTATTGGATTTTTAGCCCTTCTGTCACCATTATGGGGCATGTTATTTGGAATCTTTGGATTAGCTCCAATAATTACCAGAACAACTGATATATTACCTTTATTAAAAAATGGTCTAGCTTTTGCCGCAGCAGGGATTGCAGGATATATTCTTTCACAAACTATATTCTCAAGATATGAGCAACCAAAAAAGAGTTAAGATTTTATCCATTTAAAATAAATTCAAAGAAATCTTTTCTCTTCATAAACTTTTCCAGATTCTAAATACCATCGATGTGAAACATGTTTAAGTTTATTGTTTTCAAACTCAACCCATGAAAAATTTATTAAAAGTTCTCCATCTTCACTAATTTGATATCTTGGGACGACAGCAGTATTAAAATAAGCAGTACCTTTATTATCAGTTTTGAACATTTCTCGAAAACCAAGGTTTCTTTGTAGACGATTATGCATATGACCAAATATGACTAGGTTAACTATTCTTTTCTTTTGGATTTCTGATATAGCTACTGACAAATCTCTATCTCCCCAATCTGAAGATGGCAATTTCCAATCTTTCCCGCAAATACTTCCAGGTTCTGAACCTAAACCAGAAGGTCCTGCATGAGAAATAATTATTAAAGGTAATTCTTTAATAGTTTTTTCTGAACCTCTTATCATTTTACTAACTGATTCTTTTTCAGTTATAGGACCATAAACACCTCTAACCTCTTTTGAAAGATAATAGCCTCCACCTGAACTGCATGGCCTGGCCGATAGTATATTTATTTGATTATTAAAAACCCTTAAATCCCAGGCGCAGTATTTTTCTCCAAGAACACGAATTTGCTTTAAAAGAGTTTCTCCTGAAAAATCTTTACCTCTATCATGATTACCCAAAATTACATAAGTAGGGATTTTAATAGCATTTATTTTTTTTATTATTTTGATACTACCATCAGAAATATCCCCTATAAATAAAACAATATCTGGTTGAATAATCGATAAAATTTTTAAGTCTAATTCAGACCATTGACCATGACAGTCACCAACAATAGCAATTTTTAAATTTGTCAGAATTTTTTCTCTTTAAAAGCATATAATCTATATAGAGATATTCTAAATCCTGAACAGTATAACTTCTACTGCCAAAAAGAAATCTATTCAAAACGAAGACTCTTTGATTTCTGAAATAAAGGAGCGTTGCTTAAAAGCTAATGCCATAATTTTGGCACATTATTATCAAGCTCCAGAAATTCAAGATATTGCAGATTTTATTGGGGATTCTTTGGATCTATCAAGAAAAGCTGCAAATAATAATGCAGATATAATAATTTTTTGCGGCGTACACTTTATGGCAGAAACTGCAAAAATACTTAGCCCAAACAAAACAGTCTTATTACCTGATATTGATGCAGGTTGCTCATTGGCTGACGATTGTCCAGCAGATGAATTTCAAAAGTTTAGACAGGAGAATCCAGATCACTTTGTCATAAGTTACATAAATTGCACAGCAGAAGTAAAAGCCCAGAGCGACCTGATATGCACAAGCAGCAATGCAGTTTCATTAGTAGAAAAAATTCCTAAAGATAAAAAAATAATATTTGCACCCGATCAAAATCTTGGAAGATGGGTGCAAAAAAATTCAGGAAGAAATCTTAAACTATGGCCTGGAAGCTGTATTGTGCATGAAACTTTTAGTGAAGAAGCTTTATTAAAATTGAAATATCAAAATCCAGAAGCAAAAGTAATAGCTCATCCTGAATGCAGTCAAAATTTATTGGCACTTTCAGATTTTATTGGATCAACGAGTAAATTACTTGATTACATTAGCAAAGATCAATCTAAAATTTATATGGTTTTAACTGAGCCTGGAATAATACATCAAATGAAAAAAAGAGAGCCTAAAAAAATCTTTATTGAAGTTCCAGACATAGAAGGATGCAAATGTAATGAGTGTCCATATATGAAATTAAATACTTTAGAAAAAATTCTTGATTGTTTAAAAAATAATTCACCATCAATTGAACTAGATCCAGAAATAATTAAAAACGCATACAACCCAATAAAAAGAATGTTAGATATGAGTAATTAATAAAGAGAAAATACTAAGATTTTTTCATTATTTTTTATAAAGGCATTTAAATTAGTAGTCTTAGGATCAAACTGACTTATCTTATTTTTAATTTGAATTGTCTTAATGAGTTCTTTCTCGGCCGCTTTATATTGTTTATCTCTTCTAGTTCCAATTTCTTTAGGAAGAATTTGATCGGTATTCATTTTAACTTCTATATCAGGCCTAATCCCAAATTTGTTTATATCTATTCCATTGGGAGTTAAATATTTAGCGACTGTAACGGTTAATCCTGATC